>CAZJCT010000133.1:0-6009 GCA_964544675.1 uncultured Sphingobium sp. | reverse complement strand
CCCCAGCGCCATTTGTCGACCATCAGGCCGAACGGCAGGAAGGCGATCTTGTCCATCGCCTGCCGCAGCAGAAGGCCGGTGTCCTTGTCGGCGCTCGGCACGCGGGAGGGGTCGAGAAGCCCGATCTGCACCAGATATTGCGGCGTGATCGACAGCGCCACGAAATCGCCGATCGCCTCGTGGAACCCGTCATTGGCACCGTTCAGGTAGAGCGGGTCCTGATTGTTATAGGCCCGCTGATAGTAATTATGTCCCAGTTCGTGGTGAATGGTCACGAAGTCGTCGCTATTGACCTTCGTGCACATCTTGATGCGGATATCGTCCTTGTTGTCGATATTCCACGCCGACGCATGGCACACGACCTCACGGTCGGCGGGCTTCACGAACATCGACCGGGTCCAAAAGCTCTCCGGCAGCGGCGCTAGGCCGAGCGACGAGTAAAAGCCCTCGCCCGCCTTCACCATCTTGAGGGGATCATAGCCCTTGGCCTCGAGAAGCTCGCCGATGTCGAAGCCCAGGTCACCCGATCCGGCGGGCGCGACGACGGGATAGATATTCCCCCACTCCTGCGCCCACATATTGCCGAGGAGGTCGGCGCGGATCGGACCTGAGGCGGGCTGCACCGCCTCGCCATGCGTCTCGTTGAGCTTGGTGCGCGTGTAGCAGTGCAGCGAATCGTAGAGAGGCTTGACCTCCGCCCAGATCTTGTCGGTCAGCGCCGCGAACTGCTCGGGCGGCATGTCATAGCCCGATCGCCACATCGCGCCCGTGTCGGCGAAACCCAGCTCGCGCGCGCCCTCGTTGGCGATCTCGACCAGCCGCGCATAGTCGGCCTTCATCGGCGCGCCGACCATGTCGTGCCAGCTCGTCCACATCTCCTGATATTCGGCGGGGGTATGGGGCTTGCCCATCTCCGCCTCGATATCGCTGCCGTTCAGGACCTTGCCGCCCAGCGTTCCCTTGCCCTTGCCATAGTCGGATTGCAGCTTGGTCGCGATCCGGTTCAGCTCCGTCGCCGCTCCGGGCGTGGTGGGCGCCGGCAGCACGATGCCGGTGCGCAGGATCGTCAGCTTGCGCGCGAGTTCGGGCGAGAGGCCCGGCACGTCCTGATATTTCGCCGCCTCGACCGCGAAGCGCACCGCCATCTCGGTGCCCTTCGCGCCGAACAGGGCGGCAAGCGCGTCGGTATCCTCGGTCAGATAGGTCGCATTGACCCATGCCGCGCGCGAATTGTCGATCGAGAAGTCGAATATCTCCTTCTCCGCCGCCGCGACGAACGCGGCCGCGTCGCTGGCGGTGGGGGCGGCGGTAGGAGCAGCGCTCGTGCTCGCGGGTGCCGTGGTTTCTGCGGCCTGAGCGCCACCCGTGGCGAGCATGATGCTCAGCGCGCTCGTCATGATCGCCGAAGCGAGGGTGCGTTTGATCGGACGGTTCATCGGGCGGGCTCCTCCGGAAGCTGTTGTCATGCCGCCAGCGTGAGCAGCCGGCTTCGGCCCGTCAAGAACGCAGGCCCGTCAAGAACGCAGGAACGTGACGATGGCTTCCCCGAGTTCGATCTTTGTGACGCAACTCATGTGCGTGCCGGGGATCGTCGCGAGACTGCCATCGGGCAATGCGTCGACAAGCGCTTCCGCCGACCCGTTGTCCTCATCCTCGGTGCCGATCAGGACCAGCGTGGGCATCGGGATATCCCGAAGCCGTTCGGGCGCCAGATCGTCGAAGCTGCTGACGACATTGGCGACAACCTCCGGCGCGATCCCGGTGGTGCGCATGAAGGACACGGCCATGAAGGCCGGGTCGTCGCGCTTCACGTTCCCCGCGCGCGCGGCGGCATCGAGGAAGAAGTCGCGTCGCCTGGCCCAACCGGTCAGACCCTGGAGGCCCATGCCCGACAGGATCAGCCGACGCGGCCGCGCGCCATCGATCACCAGCTTGGCGGCGGTGCGGGCGCCCAGCGAAAAACCGCACAGATCATAGTCGGCGAGGTCCAGCGCCGCGATCAGTGCCGCAACATCGCTCACCAATATGCCGGACGGATAGGCTGCCGCGTCGGTCGGCGCATCGCTGTGCCCATGTCCGCGAAGATCGGGCATGATGCAGCGGAAACCCGCCGATGCCAGCCGCTCCGCGGTTCCAAAGCGAATCCAGTTGGTCTCTGCGTTGGACATCAGCCCGTGCAGCAGAAGCAGCGGGCTTCCGTCCGCAGGCCCCATGGTGTGGACGGCCAGGGCGGCGCCGTCGGGCATGGCTATGCGTGTCTCTTCGATCTCGCTCAATGCGCTGGTCCTCATCGCCTGGGCTTGGCGTCGCCTGGGTCTGGCGCCGCCCGACAGTGGCTGGTGTTCACCCCTTGCGTACCGCAGCGAGTATGGCCGCGACAAGCCAAGCACCGGCACTTTAAGAGCTTGGCAATGATAAGTGTGCTTATTATATGGCGACCTATGGAAGACAATTTCGGCTTCATCGTCACCGACGTGGCGCGGCTCCTGCGCAAGCGGTTCGACACCTATGCACGGGATCTCGCGATCACCGGGCCGCAATGGCGCCTGCTGCTGGTCCTCGCGCGCAAGCCCGGATTGAAGCAGGCCGGCGTTGCCGAACTGCTGGACGTCGAGCCGATCACCACCTGCCGCATGGTCGACAGGCTGGAACAGGCCGGGCTGGTGGAACGCCGCCGCGACCCCGATGACCGGAGAGCCTGGCGGCTGTTTCTTACCGATCTGGCGACACCGCTGATCGAATCGCTTCATGGCCATGGTGCGCTGGCGGTCGACGATGCGTTGCGCCACCTGACGGACACCGAGAAAGACGTGCTGATGCGACTGCTCACGCGCGTGAGAGACAATCTGGGAGAGGGCATGGTTCTTAATCAGCGGAGTGTCAGCCATGGCTGAAGCCGATCCCACATTCGACCGTTCCGCCGCATCGGCGGGCGAACCTGGCGCGGCAGCGCCCGATCAGGCCAAGCCGCCTCGAACCAAACGCCTGCTCATGATGTCCGTCCCGCTGCTGATCCTCGCGGCGGGCGGCTATGCCTATGCGACGAGCGGGCGCGGCGTCAGCACCGACAATGCCTATGTGAAGCAGGACATCGTCTCGGTCAGCAGCGACGTCGCGGGGCGCATCGTTGAGGTCCGCGTGCGCGAAAACCAGATCGTCCGTCAGGGCGACGTTCTGTTCGTCGTCGACCCCGAACCCTATCGCGTCGCGGTGCAGGAAGCGGACGCCGCACTCGCAGCGGCACAGGTCGAGGTCGAGACGCTTCGTACCGACTATTCGGCGACCGACGTCGATATCGCGGGCGCGCAGGAGGATGTTCGGTTCGCCGAACAGGACCTGAGCCGCCAGCGGCAACTGATGGCGAGCGGCTTTACGACGCGCGCGCGGCTCGATCAGTCGGAGCATGCACTTGCGCAGGCGCGCGAGGCGCTGGGCAATGCCCGTGCCGAGGCTGCCAAGGCGCGCAGCGCGCTGGCCACGGGCGATCAGGTGCCCGGCGTCAATCCCGGCATCGCATCCGCGCGGGCGCAACGGGCCCGCGCCGCGCTCAATCTCCAGCGCACGGTGGTCCGCGCGCCGGTGGGCGGGCGGATCAGCCAGTCGAGCCGCTTGCAGGTCGGCCAGATGATGATCACGGGCCTTCCCGCCGTCAGCATCGTTGCCAGCGACCGCACGTGGGTGGAGGCGAACTTCAAGGAAACGGACCTCGACCGCATGCGCCCCGGCCAGCATGCGAAGGTCGAGCTGGACGCCTATCCCGATGTCGAGCTCGAGGCGCATGTCGAGAGCATCGGCGCCGGTACGGGGTCGCAGTTCTCGGTGCTGCCCGCGCAGAACGCGACCGGCAACTGGGTCAAGGTGACGCAGCGTGTGCCGGTCCGCATCGCCATTGACCAGCGCTCGCCTCGCCCGCTGATCGCGGGACTGAGCGCCGACGTGAAGGTTCGCTTCGATGGCGACGGCCGCTAGCTCCGCGCAACGCCGCGATGAACCTGAGGTCGTCGTTCCGTCAAAGGGGCTGCTGACGGCGGCGTTGATGGCCGCCATGGTCATGCAGATCCTCGACACGACCATCGCCAACGTCGCGCTCCCCCACATGCAGGCGTCGCTCGGCGCGACGCAGGAAAGCGTGACCTGGGTTCTGACGAGCTACATTCTTGCGTCAGCCGTGGCGATCCCCGCCACCGGCTGGCTCGCCGCCCGGCTGGGCGCGCGCAACCTGCTGCTGCTGTCGGTGACGATCTTCGTCGTGGCCTCTGTCTTGTGCGGCATCGCGCCGAACCTGACCGCCATGGTCGCGTTCCGGACGCTGCAAGGCATAGCCGGCGCCTTTATCGGCCCGCTGGTCCAGACGGTGATGCTCGACATCAACCGCCCGTCGGAGCATGCCAAGGCGATGTCGGTCTATGGCATGGGTGTCATGATCGGGCCGATCGTGGGGCCGGTCCTTGGCGGCATTCTCACTGAAAGTCTCGACTGGCGCTGGGTGTTCTTCGTCAACGTGCCGCTGGGCGCGCTGTGCCTGTTCGCGCTCTCGGTCCTGCTGCCGCGCGTGCCGACCAAGCAGCGACGGTTCGATCTTGCCGGCTGGGTCCTGATCGCCTGTGCCCTCGCCGCTCTGCAGCTCATGCTGGACAGGGGGCAGACCGTCGACTGGTTCGAGGCGTGGGAGACATGGATATACCTCGGCATCCTGATCGCTGCGGGCTGGGCCTTTGCGGTCCATATCGCCACGGCCCCGCAACCGCTGTTTCCCATTCCCATGCTGCGCGATCGCAATCTGGTCACCGGCGCGTTCTTCATGGTATTGGTCGGGGCAACCGCACTGTCCGTGATGGCGCTGATGGCGCCGCTGCTCCAGGGCGTCTACGGCTATCCCGTCGTCGATACGGGACTGCTTCTCGCGGCGCGCGGGTTCGGCGTCCTGCTCACCATGTTCATCGCCGGACGTATCGCAGGGGCCATCGACACGCGGCTGGTGGTCGGGGTCGGATTGCTGATCACTGCCGCATCGCTCTACATGATGACCGGCTGGACCGTCGTAATGGACTGGAAGCCATTCGTGATCAGCGGCTTCATCCAGGGACTGGGACTTGGCTTCCTCTTCGTCCCTCTCAATGTCCTCAGCTTCGCGACGCTTCCGCCGCAATATCGCACCGACGCGACGAGCCTGTTCAATCTCGCCCGCAACATCGGTTCGTCGATCGGCATTTCCCTTGCCACCGTCGTTCTGGCGCGGAGCATCCAGGTCAACCATGCCGAGCTTGGCGCACGCGTGACGTCGTTCAGCCTGCCCGAGGATCCCAGCGCCCTGAGCGCCTATGGCAGCATCGGGGAAGGCGTGCTTGCGGGCCTCGACGCCATCGTCAACCGCGAGGCCGCGATGATCGCTTATATCAACGACTTCTGGTTGTTGATGCTGCTCACGCTCGCCGCGCTGCCGGCGCTGCTGCTGCTGCGGAAGCCCAGGCCGCGGGGCGCCAGCGAGCCGCTGCCGCCGATGGCCGAGTAGCCACCGGCGGACAGCAAAGCCGCATCAGCCCTTCTTGAGGTGCCGGCGGCCGAGAAGCTCAGCGATCTGGACGGCGTTGAGCGCGGCACCTTTGCGCAGATTGTCCGACACGCACCACAGGACCAGACCATTGTCGACGGTCGGATCCTCGCGCACGCGGCTGACATAGGTCGCATATTCGCCGACGCACTCGATCGGCGTCACATAGCCGCCATTCTCGCGCTTATCGACGAGCATGATGCCCGGCGCCTCGCGGAGCAGCGACTGCGCCTGCTCGGCGCTGATCTCTTCCTCGAACTCGAGGTTGATCGCCTCGGAGTGGCCGACGAAGACGGGCACGCGAACGCAGGTCGCGGTCACCTTGATCGACGGGTCGAGAATCTTCTTGGTCTCGACGACCATCTTCCACTCTTCCTTGGTGTAGCCGTCGTCGAGGAAGACATCGATGTGCGGGATCACGTTGAAGGCGATCTGCTTGGTGAACTTCTTCGGCTCGG
>CAZJCT010000132.1:0-6071 GCA_964544675.1 uncultured Sphingobium sp. | reverse complement strand
CGGCGACGGTGGCAAGAAGATCAACGTCATCAAGGAAGTCCGCGCCATCACCGGCCTGGGCCTGACCGAAGCCAAGGCGCTGGTCGAAGGCGCGCCGAAGGCCGTCAAGGAAGGCATCGCCAAGGCCGAAGCCGAAGAGATCAAGAAGAAGCTGGAAGAAGCCGGCGCGACCGTCGAGCTCAAGTAAGCTTCACTCTTCCCGGTCGGGAGGAATACAGGAAGGGGCGGCCCGCAAGGACCGCCCCTTTCTTTGTGCGCAAGAGGCCGGAGGATCAGCCGGGAACGATTCTGCGTCCCGGACGGGGCGCAAGGCGGCCGCCGATCTTGAAGCTGCCATAGCGGTCGGGCTGGACAGGGTCGGAATGCGCAGCGGCCGTCTCGGCAGTACCGCCCGTGGTCGGAGCCGCAACCGCGCCAGTGCGCAGCAGGAAGTCGGCGCGGCGGCGGCGGCGGCGCTGGGTCAGGAACGGATTGGCTGCGCTGGGCGGCTCCGAAGCCATGGCTTCGACCATTGCCGCCCGCGATCCGGGTTCGACGGGGGCAGTGGTGCGCTGCGCCGCGACGGGCGCGACCACCGGCCCGGGCTCTGCCTCAGCCAGCGGCATCGCGGGGCGTGCGGCGGCGGCGGCCATGGCAGGCGCGGCTGGCGGCGCGACATGATCGCTGTCGATCACCCAGTCGCGATCATCGACGATGCGCTCGTCAACCGAGCGGCGACGGCGTGATGCCAGCGCGACACCGCCAGCCAGCAGCAATGCGCCCGCTCCCAGGGCCGCCCAGAGGGCGCCATCGCCCGGTTCATCGGCAGTGGCGGCAGGCGGCGTGTCAGCCGGTTCGCTCGCCATATCGGGCGCAGGGGGCGTGACCGGAACGCGCTGGCTGCTGGCGGCAAGTGGTGGCGCGACTTCGGCGGGCAGTTGGTCTGCCGCCGGGGCGGCAGGCGCCGCCGTTTCTGCGGAAGCGGTCCTTTCCGCAGGCTGCACTCGTGCCGGAGCCTGGCGGGCGGTACGCGGCGCTTCCGTGCGCGCGACCGTCGCCGATGCTGGCGCGCTGTCGTCCAGCGGGCCGAGATCGGGCAAGCTCGGCGCGGATGGAGGCAGGGACTGGACCGTCTGCACCGGCGGCGCGGCAGCGACGGGCGCGGATGGCGTGGCGCTTGGCAGCGGCGCCGGTGTCGCCGCGGGGGGCTTATCGACGGCACCAATATCCTGCGCCAGAGCGCTGGTTGAGGAACAAGCCAGGACAGCGGCAATCGCGGCCAAGGCGGAGCGAAGCGGGGTGTGAGACTGTGTCATAGTAGCCTGTCAACGCCCGGGGCACGTGGGCGGTATCCCTGCCGCATCGTGATTCGCGGCAAGCCGCAGCGTTGAGGCGGCGGAATGATCGATCGCCCCCCCGCTTGACACGCTCCGCCACCGCCGCCCAAGACACCGGCCACGGTCTTGGGGCCGGGGAGCGGAGACTTGCCATGCACTTATCGTTGGAGGACGCCTGCCTTGCTGAAGGCAATGCGGACCTCGCCGCGCTGATCCGGACGATCCCCGACTATCCCAAAGCCGGCATCCAGTTCCGCGACGTCTCCACGCTCCTCATCGACGGCGCTGGCTTTCGCGCAGCGGTCGATCGGCTGATCGAACGCGTCGATCCGTCGGTCGAGCTGATCGCTGGCATAGAGGCACGCGGCTTCATCGTGGCGTCGGCGCTGTCCTATGCGCTGAGCAAAGGCAAGCTGATGCTGCGCAAGGCGGGCAAGCTGCCCGGCGCGTGCATCGGCATCGACTATGCACTCGAATATGGCACCGACAGGATCGAGATGCATGTCGGCGCGGTGAAGCCCGGCCAACGTGTCGTACTGGTGGACGATCTGCTGGCGACCGGCGGCACCGCGCTGGCGGGGCTCCGGCTGCTGCGCGATGCCGGCGCTGTCGTCGAGCAGGCGCTCTTCATCGTCGACCTTCCCGATCTGGGGGGAGCCGAACGCCTGCGCGCCGCCGGCGTAACGCCGCACGCTCTTTGCGCCTTCGCCGGCGACTGACGCGATGCATATCCTGCTGCTCGCCGCCATGGCCGAGGAGGCCGACGGCTTCCTTCCCGGAGTGGGCGAAGCTGGCTCCGGCTGGCCGGCCGTCCGCTCTGTCGTGCTCGGCGGCCACGACATCAGCGTCGCGACGACGGGGGTCGGCAAGGCGAATATCAGCGCGGCGGCGGCGCTGCTCTTCGCGCGCAGGCACGCCGACCTGATGCTGATGATCGGCACCGCCGGAAAGATTGCCCAGTCCGACGGTGACTGCTTCTGGCTCGCCCGCGCGGTCCAGCATGACTATGGTCGCCGGACGGCCGCCGGCTTCGTCCATTACGATCCGGGCGCCCTGCCCTTCGGACCCAGCGTCATCATCCCGTTCGAGAGCATCGGCGATCCCGGCACCGGATTGCCTCACGCGACGATCGTCAGCGGCGACAGCTTTGTCGAGGAGCCGTCCTTTGCCGCGCATCTCGCGGCGACGCTCAGCGCGACGCTGGTCGACATGGAGACCGCCGCGCTGGCCCAGGTCGCGCACCGGCTGGGCGTCCCCTGGGCCGGGATCAAGGCCACCACCGACGAGGCGGACGAGACCAGCCACGGCGATTTCATGGCCAATCTCCGCCGTGCAGCACGCCGGGCCGGAGAGGCAGCGGAGCGGTTCATCGCGCTGCTGTGACGGATCATCCGAGCGCCGCGCGCGTTGACATGACTTGCCGACCCCGAACCCTTCCAAACAAACAGCCAAGGAACCAGGATATGACCCGAACCCTGACTGCCCTGCCCCGCGTAGCGCTTGCCGCCGGCGCCGCGCTTTCCCTCGCCGCGTGCTCCGGCACCATGAGCGACATGGGCTCTGATACCGCAGCCGCGCCGACCTCCTCGGTGGCGCAGGCGCGGCTGCTCGACGCCTCGGGCCGCGACATGGGCTTCGTTCGCCTGACGCCCTCGGCCACAGGCATGGACGGCCGGATCGAAGTGACCGGAATCTCGCCCGGGCCGCACGGCATGCACATTCACACGGTGGGCAAATGCGATGCGCCCGACTTTCAGACCGCCGGTGGCCACCTGAACCCCACAGCCATGAAGCATGGCCTGTCCAATCCCGCCGGCCCCCACCAGGGCGATCTGCCGCAACTGACGGTCGGCAATGACGGGTCGGGATCGCAGAGCTTTACCGCCAGCACGAGCCTCGCTGCGCTGTTCGATGCAGACGGCGCGTCTTTCGTCGTCCATGCCGGGCCAGACGATCAGGTGACTGATCCCAGCGGAAACAGCGGCGGTCGCATCCTTTGCGGCGTGCTGACCACGAGCGCGATGACAACCGGCGCCTGAGGACGGCCCCCTCCCGGGGGGAGCAGCCACAGACGTCAGAACTCGGACCAGTCCTCCGCATCGGCCGACGGCGCCGGCTGGTATCGCAGCGCGGCGTTGCCGGCGGTCCGGTATGCGCCCGTCGGTGTCGCCCGAGGCGTGATTGGCGCAGTGCGCGTGGACCTGCGCGGCTGATCGCCAAGCTGGAACCGCCTGACCAGTTCGGAAAGCGAATCCGCCTCGCTGGCGAGGCTGCGTGCCGCAGCGTTGCTTTCCTCGACCATCGCGGCGTTCTGCTGCGTCACCTGATCCATCCGGCCCACCACCTGATTGGCGGCGGCAAGTTCGGTGGACTGCGAAGCGGTGTTGGTACCGATTTCGAACACCAGATCCTTGATGCCGTCGATCCGGTTGCCGATCGTTTGCAGCGCATCGCCCGACTGGCGGACGCGCTCGACGCCGACTTTCACCTGATTGGTGCTCGCCCCGATGAGCGACGTGATCTGTTGAGCGGCGTCGGCGGATCGCTGTGCCAGCGCACGAACCTCGCTGGCGACCACGGCGAAACCGGACCCAGCCTCGCCAGCCCGCGCGGCCTCGACCCCGGCATTGAGCGCGAGCAGGTTGGTCTGGAAGGCGATGCCGTCGATAACCGAGATGATCGAGCCGATTTCCTTCGTCGACCGTTCGATCGCCGCCATCGCCTCGATCGCCTGGCGTACGATCTCCGTACCCTGCGCAGCGTCGGTCACGGCGTCCTTCACGCCCGCCTCGGCTCCCGATGCATGCCGGGCCGTCGCGTTGAGAGACTGGCTGATTGTGTTGATCGCACGCGCGACATCGCCCATTTCGGTCGCCTGGAGCTCGGTGCGCGAGGCAAGGTCGGTCGATGCGGAGCGGATTTCGTCCGATCCCGCGCGAATGCCCGTCGATGACATCGCGACCTGGCGCACGGTGTCGCGCATCTGGGTGACGGCGGCATTGAAGTCCGTCCGCAGACCGGCATAGCTCTGGCCGATGTCGGGCAACGACACGGTCAGGTCGCCCCCCGCCATGCGCTTGAGCCGCTCGCCGACCAGCGAGACCATGTTCTGAAGCTCGGTATCGGCCCGATCCTTCGCCGCGCTGGTATCGCGCAGCGCCAGCGCCGCCCGCGAGAGCTGGCCAAGCTCGTCCTGACGATCGAGATGATCGACCGAGACTGCGAAATCCCCGTGCGTGATGCGCGACAGCGTATCGGCGATGCTGCCGATCTCGCCGCTGGTCAGGCGGCCGATGGCGCGCGCCAGCAGGAAGGACGACAGGCCGACGAGCAGCGCGATCGCCAGCGTGGCGAGCAGCGTGGCGCGCTCCACCATCTGCTGACGGGCGGCAATGATCGCTGCCCGCTCGAGCACCGGCTCGCGGATGTTCTCGATCGCGGTGTCGACCAGTTCGCCCGATGCGGACACGCGATCGACGCCTGCGGCGTCACTGGCGGCGGCAACAAGCGTATCCTCCACCGTCGCGACATAGGCCTCGGCAGCCTGATCGGCGGCATCGTAGAGCGGCATGTCGCCACTCGCCGCCTTGGCGCGCGCTTCGGCGAGCGACGAGCGCAGATCCTCGACGTTGCTGCGATAATCGTCCAACGACTGCGGCGTGCGCAGATTGGCAAACCGGAACGCGTCGCGTTCGAGCGACGCGAAATCCTTCTCGAGCAGCGCGGCGCTCAGCGCCTGCTGCGAAAGCTCGTTGCCCCGCTCCATGTTGCGATAGCTGAACCAGGAGGTGACGGCGATCGTGCCCACCAGCACGAGACAGAGCAGTATCGCGGCTGTCGCCTGGACGGCCAACCGACGACTGATGGATTTCCGCTGCAGCCAGCGGCTCAAACTGAACATCGGGCACCCTCTATCTCTAGCCTGATTTCTATCCTGGGCCGCTCGCGAGGATCACCCCACAGACGCCTGCCTTCTCAATAGGATACGAACCCTAATTATCAGTGCGCACTGTTCGCACGACGAGTTTGCCCCTTGCCAATACTGTTGGAGAGCATTAGATGCCGGTCCCGGAGCAGCGGGTCACCAGAGTCCGCCCCACCCCCTCTCGTTCGGGAAAGCAGCCGTTCAACGCGCGGCAGGCTACGAATTGAACGGAAACGGGGAGTTCAAGCGTCAGCAGTGCGGATCGGACAGCCCCGAACCGCACCTTTTTGCGTCTGTCGGCGAGCCGCATCGGCCAGCCTTCTGCCGCATGGCTGAACGTCCGTCGGGATACGGGCCGAATAACGGGACCAATCGAGGCAGGATCTACCGCATGGCTACCAACGCTCTCTCCCCCGTCGCTGCGCGCGGCGACCGCAAGAAGCGCATCCGCAAGGTTTTCGGCAACATCCACGAAGTGGTGCAGATGCCGAACCTCATCGAGGTGCAGCGGGAGAGCTATGAGCAGTTTCTCCGGTCCAACCCCGCGATCGGCTACGTCTCCGGCCTGGAAAAGACGCTGCGCAGCGTCTTCCCGATCCGCGACTTCGCCGGCACAGCGGAGCTCGACTTCGTTCATTACGAGCTGGAAGATCCGAAGTACGACACCGAGGAATGCCGTCAGCGCGGCATCACCTACGCCGCCCCGATGCGCGTGACCCTTCGCCTGATCGTGTTCGAGGTGGACGCCGACACCGAAACCCGCTCGGTCCTCGATATCAAGGAGCAGGACGTCTACATGGGCGACATGCCGCTCATGACGGACAACGGCA
>CAZJCT010000131.1:0-6110 GCA_964544675.1 uncultured Sphingobium sp. | reverse complement strand
TGATTTCGGCGCCAATTACCACGCCGAGCCCGATGATGAAGAAAAAAATGAGGGTGGCCATCGCTCCGGCCAGCCCGCCATAGGTCAGGTTATAGTCACCGAACTGCGACAGGACCACCGGCAGCAGCAGGCCCGTGCCATACCACCACAGGGTCGTGAACGCCGCGCCCGGCCATTTCGGAAAGGCCCGGTCGCGATAGCGTGACGGCGTCAGCGCCACGAAGAGGTAGCGAAGCGAAACGAACAGGATGAGCGCCGGCACGATCCGGGTCGCCTGGGCAAAGGCCAGCGTTTCATCGGCGAACGGCAGCCAGCGGCTCAGTCCCGCCTCAAGCGCGGAGATGATGACCTGGAGCGAAAAGGCGAACAGGATCGCCAGCACGCTGAAGGCGGTGATCCCGATCGACGCCAGCCGATAGTGCCAGAACGGCTTTGTCGTCGGCACGCCATAGGCCCGGCGCACGATATCGCGAATCGTCTCGATCAGGCTGGCGACGGTCCACAGCCCGACCGCCGCGCCGAACCACAAGAGGTTTCCGGTCCGCGCCGTCAGCACGTCACCGATCGGCTGGCGCAACGCCTCCGCCACATCCGGGGGCACATTGGCAAGGAAGACGTGAACCGCAGCCACGCCGTCCGCCGTCTGGCCGAACAGGCTGGCGACCGCGACGGCGACGATGAAAAAGGGAAACACCGCCAGCAGCGTCAGGAAGGCGAGGTTCCCGGCGTGGATGAACCCGTCCGAATAGACGCCGACGGCAACCCGCTTGATGATCTCGATCGTGCGCGCTCCGACATGCGACCGCATTTCCACCGACAGGCGTCGCCCCGCCTTCGCCAGCCGCTCGCGCCTGGCTTCCGGCGATTCGGGCGACTGCTCAAACATGGCGCGAGGCCGTCACTCCCCCAGATGCGCCCGGATCGGCCGATCATCCTGCCAGCCGGCGACGAAGTCGCGCAGCCGCGCGTCGTCGGCGGGAACGTCGATCAACAGCGTGACGATCTGCGCGCCCCGGCCGCCCTCCTTGCGGGCGAAGCCCTTCTCGCGCAGGCGGAGCATCTGCCCCGACCGCGCGCCGCGCGGGATCGCCAGCATCACCGGCCCATCGACCGTGGGGACGCGCACCCGGCCGCCCTCCACCGCTTCCTTCAGCGTGATCGGCAGGTCGAGGCGGATATCGTCGCCTTCGCGGGTGAAGAAGGGATGCGGGTCGATGTCGATGGTGACGATCGCGTCGCCCGCGCCGCCCGGCCCCGGCTCGCCCTTGCCGGCAAGCCGCATCTGCAGGCCGCTCTGCAACCCCGGCGGAATCTTGAGATCGACGGTCTTGCCGTCGCGCAACGTAATGCGCTGGGGCGCCTGGGTCGCGGCGTCGGCAAAGCCGACGCGCAGCCGGTACTGCACGCTCGCGCCCTTGGGGACCGCGCCGCGCCCGCCAAAGCCGCCGAAGCCGCCCGCGCCTGCGCCACGCCGGCCGGCGCCGAACAGCCCTTCGAAGATATCGCCGAAATCGGCGCCCTCCGCCTCGAACTCAAAGCCGCCGGGGCCGCGCCTGTACCCGCCGCCCGCGCCATAGCCGGCGTCTTGCCCGCCCCCGCCAAAGCCGAAGGGGTGCGCGGGATTGCCGTCGCCGTCGATCTCGCCCCGATCATATTGCGCCCGCTTTTCCTTGTCGGACAGCAGGTCATAGGCGCGAGTCACCTCGGCGAAGCGCTCCGACGCGCGCGGATTGTCCTTGTTGCGGTCGGGATGCAGCTCCTTGGCGAGCTTGCGATAGGCGGACTTGATCGCGGCCTCGTCCGCGGTGCGGGTTACACCCAGCAGGGTATAGGGATCAGCCATCGCTCGTCATCGTTCTCCGTACGCATCCATCTGGCGATTGCGACAGATATTCGCAAGCCATTCCACGCGCCTCGACAGACCGGCCGCTCGCCAGTAGACCGCGAGACATGGACGCCGAAGACCCCTTTGACCTGTTCGACCGCTGGTACGCCGAAGCGCGCGCGACCGAAATCAACGACAGCAACGCCATGGCGCTGGCCACCGTGGACGCGGAAGGCCGCCCGTCGCTTCGCATGGTGCTGCTCAAGGGGCATGGCCCGGACGGGTTCGTGTTCTACACCAATATCGGCAGCCGCAAGGGCGTGGAACTGTCCGCCAACCGCCATGTCGCGCTGCTGTTCCACTGGAAGTCGCAGCGGCGCCAGATCAGGATCGAGGGTCCGGTGTCGCCCGTCGACGATGCGACCGCCGACGCCTATTTCGCGACGCGCAGCCGCGACTCACAGCTCGGCGCATGGGCGTCGGAACAATCGCGCCCGCTGGAGAAACGCGAAATCTTCCTTGGCCGCCTGGAAGTCGTCCGCGCGCGGTTCGAGGGCCAGCCGGTTCCGCGTCCACCCTATTGGTCCGGTTTCCGGGTCACGCCGGAGCGGATCGAGTTCTGGCAGGACCGCGAACATCGACTGCATGAACGGACCGTTTTCGCCCGGCTCCCCGACGGCGGCGGCTGGGTCAGCGGGCTGCTCTATCCATGACATCTGCCAGCGCCGCCACGCTCAACCGCCGCGCGGCGGTGGCAAGCGTCGCGGTCGCGCTGGCCCTGGGCGCGTTGAAGCTGTGGGCGGTCTGGCGCACGGGATCGGTCGCGATGCTCGGCTCGCTGACCGACACCGGGCTCGACCTCATCGCCAGCCTCGTCACGCTGGTCGGCGTGCGCGTCGCCGCGCAGCCGCCCGATGCCAATCATCGCTTCGGCCATGGCAAGGCCGAGGCGCTCGCGGCGCTGTTCCAGGTGTCGCTCATCAGCGTCGCCGCGTTCGCGATCATCGCGCAATCGGTCGAGCGGCTGACGGCGGGCGCCTCGCCGCAAGCGCCGGAGGCGGGGATCGCCGTCTCGCTCGTTGCGCTGGCGGTGACCTTCGCGCTGATCGCCTATCAGCGGCGGATCATTTCCGAAACCGGATCGCTGGCGATCCGCACCGACGCGATGCACTATCAGTCGGACCTGCTCCTCAACGGATCGGTCATCGCCGCTTTGGTGCTCGACGGGGTGATCGGGCTGCACGGCGCCGACCCAGTGCTGGGAATCGCGATCGGCCTGTGGCTCGGCTATGGGGCGTGGCGATCGGCCAATGCGGCGCTCGGCGAGCTCATGGACCGCGAATGGCCGCTCGAACGGCGCGCGGCCTTTCTGGCGGTGGCGCGAAGCCACCCCCAGATCCACGGCATCCACGACATGCGCACCCGGACCAGCGGCGCGCATGATTTCGCGCAGTTCCACATCTGGGTCGATCCCGACATGAGCGTGACCGAAGCGCACCGCGTGGTGGACGAGGTGGAAGCACGGCTTGCGGCGGACTTTCCCGGCGTCGAGGTGCTGATCCACGCCGATCCCGCCGGCCATGTCGACCGGGGAGGACGGCTGGCGCGAACAGACGCCGAAACGATCCTCGCGGAAGAAAAGGCGGGCAGCGGCGGATGACGCATGGCGTTCCCTTCTTCCAGGTCGATGCCTTCGCCGACCGGCCGTTCGCGGGCAATCCGGCGGCGGTGATGGTGCTGGACGACTGGCCCGACGACAGCGTGCTTCAGGCGATCGCGGCGGAAAACAACATCTCCGAGACCGCGTTCCTGGTGGCGGAAGCGGCAGGCAGCGACGCGCATTATGCGCTGCGCTGGTTCACGCCCACGGTCGAGATCGCGCTGTGCGGCCATGCGACGCTGGCGTCAGGCCACGTTCTGATCGGCGAACGACCCCTCATCCGCTTTCGCACGCGACAGGCCGGGCTGCTGACGGTCGCACGCGCGGACGGCGTCGGGCTGACTCTCGATCTGCCGAGCTGGCCGGCTACGCCACGGGCGCTCCCCGAACTCGCCGCAGCGCTGGGCGGGCCGATCGCGGAGACGCTGTGGCGCGAGGACGGCTATGCTGTGCTCGTCTATCCCGACGCGGGAGCGGTGCGGGCACTGGCCCCGGACTTCCGCGCGCTGGCGTGCCACGGCAACATCCTCTTCATCGCCACCGCTCCGGGCGAGGAGACCGACGTGGTGAGCCGCGTGTTCGCCCCCGGCGCGGGGATCGACGAGGACCCGGTCACCGGATCGGCGCACTGCGTCCTTGCCGACTACTGGACCCGGCGGCTCGACAGGCTGGGCTTTTCGGCGGAGCAGGCGAGCGCGCGCGGCGGCCGGCTTCATGTTGCGCTGAACGGCGACCGCGTGATCCTCACCGGGCGATGCCGCACGGTGATCGAGGGCACGTTCCTGCTGTAGAAATCCGGCGTCAGTTGCTCGCGGCGGAACCGATCGTCTGCGCCGCATAGCGCTGGTTGGCGACATGGCTGATGTGCATCGCCGCGACCGTGCGCGAGACCGACTGCATCAGTTCCCAGCGTTCGGGGATCGGCACGCTGGTGCTGCCGATCAGCACTGCGACCGCATAGCTCGACCCATCGGGCGCGGTCATGATGCCGACATCATTATAGCCCGCCTGGCGCGACCCCAGCTCCTGTCCGGTCCCGGTCTTGTGGCCGTAGCGCCAGCCGGCGGGAACCCCGCCCTTGACTCGCTGCGGCCCGGTGCGCGCCGATTCCATCGTCGATACGAGCAGTTGCGTGGAACCGGCGGACAGCATCTCACCGCGCTTGAGCTTGGCGAGCGCCTGCGCGATCCCGGCGGCGCTGGCACCGTCGGGCGGATTGGCGACATAGGCGTCGAGCGCCCGCTGGCGCGCGGACAGCGGCAGCGCGGCACGCGCGGCGTAGAAGCGGCGGCCCTGCGACAGATCCTGGGTCCAGGTCAGCCCGGCCGTGCCCGCCTGCAACAGCCGCTCGCCGGGGCCGAAGCGGACCTGATCGACATAGCGCCGCGCGAGGTAGCTTCGCACCGCCTCCGGCCCGCCCACAGCGCGAAGGATCGCGTCGTTGGCGGTGTTGTCGCTCTGCGTCATCGCGCGGTGCATCAGGTCGCCAAGCGTCGTGGTATAACCTGTGCCTTTGACCATCGCAGCGATCGGCTGGTGGAACAATGTCAAATCCTCGGGACGGATCGTCACCGGCGCAGACAGGTTCAGCTTGCCCCGGTCGACCGCGTCGAGAAGCGCCATCGTCACCCACAGCTTCGACACGCTCTGCTGCGGCATCAGCCGGTCGCCATTATAGGCGACGGTCCAGCCGTCCTCGACGCTGGTGATCGCAATGCCGACCTGGCCGTTGAATCGCTGCCCGATCGACTGGACGAGCGCGTTGAGAGCGGGCGGAGCGGACGGCTGTGCGGCGGATTCCTGCCCGGAGAGGCCGGGAATGATCTGGCCCAGCCAGTTGGGCGTAGCAGGTTCGGCGCCCTGCGAGCCCGCCCACGTTCCCTTGGGGACGCTGACGCCCAGCAGGATCGCGCCCGCCGCGATGATGGTCGCCGTGCGTTTGGGCTTGCGTGCCTTCCGCATTTCGTCCTTTCCGCTCTGCCCCTGGAACCGCTAAACGGCGGCCCGACCTGTTCACCATAGGGCTATGGGATTAACGGGCGGAAAACAAAGCCTTTAACGCTTTTGCGCGGTGAGTTGAACGTTTCGAGGGAGGAATGACGGCAATGGCCATCACGATGTATGGAATTCCCAATTGCGATACCGTCAAAAAGGCGCGGACCTGGCTGGCGGAACGGGGCGTCGCTTATGATTTCCACGACTTCAAGAAGCAGGGCGTCACCGCCGAACTGCTGCGCGACTGGGTGGCGCAGGCGGGATGGGAGACGCTGCTCAACCGCGCGGGAACGACCTTCCGCAAGCTGCCGGACGCCGACAAGGCCGGGATCGACGCCGACAAGGCGGTGGCGATCATGCTCGCCAACCCCTCCGCCATCAAGCGGCCGGTGGTCGCGGGCGCCGGGGCACTGATCGTCGGGTTCAGGCCCGACGAATGGGCGGCGCGCTTCTAGACCTTGATCGTTTCAGGCTGAATCAGCCTGAAACGTGAATCAAGGTCTCGAACATTTGGAAAGAGCCTGATTCACGATTTCGGCGGAAGCGCAAAGCGCTTCCACCTCAACCGATCAGGCTCTAGAACGGAAAAAGACCCTCGCCCGGGGGAGCGAGGGTCTTCCTGGTGGCCCG
>CAZJCT010000130.1:0-6141 GCA_964544675.1 uncultured Sphingobium sp. | reverse complement strand
GGATCAGCTTCTGGACGAGGAAGGTCTCCTCGTTGGTGCAGCGGCTCGACGTGATGCCGCCGATGCTGGTCCGGCCATATTTGGCCTGAATGCGCCGGAATTCCGACGCGGTGTGCGCGATCGCTTCGTCCCAGCTCACCTCGCGCCACGGCTGGTCGACGCTTTCGCGGATCATGGGGTTGAGGATCCGCTCCTTGTGCTGGGCATAGCCCCAGGCGAAGCGGCCCTTGACGCAGCTATGGCCGCGATTGGCCTTGCCGTCCTTCCACGGCACCATGCGCACCAGCTCCTCGCCGCGCATTTCCGCGCGGAAGGTGCAGCCGACCCCGCAATAGGCGCAGGTGGTGACGACGGTGCGGTCAGGCGTGCCAACCTCCACCACCTTTTTCTCGATGAGGCTGGCGGTCGGGCAGGCCTGCACACAGGCGCCGCAGGACACGCATTCGGACGAGAGGAAATCGCTCGCGCCGCTCGCCGAGACTTTCGAGTCGAAGCCCCGCCCCTCGATGGTCAGCGCGAACGTGCCCTGCACCTCGTCGCAGGCGCGCACGCAGCGCGAGCAGACGATGCATTTGGATGGGTCGAAATCGAAATAGGGGTTCGACCGGTCCTTGGGCTGGCCCATGTTGGTCGCTCCGTCATAGCCGTAGCGCACGTCGCGCAAGCCCACGGCGCCCGCCTGATCCTGCAGCTCGCAGTCGCTATTGGCAGCGCAGGTCAGGCAGTCGAGCGGGTGGTCGGAGATGTAGAGTTCCATCACCCCCCGGCGGAGCTGCTTGAGCCGCTCGGTCTGGGTGCGAACCACCATGCCTTCGGCAACGGGCGTGGTGCAGGATGCGGGATAGCCCGCGCGGCCCTCCACCTCGACAAGGCACAGGCGGCAGGAGCCGAAGCTTTCCACGCTGTCGGTGGCGCAGAGCTTGGGGATCGAGCAGCCGGTGAGCGACGCCGCGCGCATGATGCTGGTGCCCTCGGGCATCGACACCTGCTCGCCGTCGATGGTCAGCGTGACGGTACGGCCGGTGATGACTGCGGGCGGGGTGCCGTAATCGGCTTCGCGGGTGAAGGTCATTCCGCTGCCTCCTTGATCGGTACGGGTGCGCCGAAATCCTCGGGGAAATGGTCGAGAGCGCTCAGCACGGGATAGGGCGTGAAGCCGCCCAGCGCGCAGAGCGATCCGAACTTCATGGTGTCGCACAGATCGCGGAGCAGCGCAGTCTGCGCGCCGAGCGACGTGTCGACGTGGGCGGGTGAGCGCGAGTAGAGGGCTTTGTTCAGCGTACCGTGCTCCTGCGAAAGCAGGAGCCCAGTGCCGGCTTGCGCGACATCACCCTGGGCTCCTGCTTTCGCAGGAGCACGGTGGGCAATGATCCGATCCACAATCTCCACCCCGCGCGTCGACCCGATCCGGCAGGGCGTGCATTTGCCACAGCTTTCCACCGCGCAGAATTCCATGGCGAAGCGCGCCATGTGCGCCATGTCGACGCTGTCGTCGAAGACGGTGATGCCGGCATGACCGATCAGGCCGCCGGCTTCGGCGAAGGTTTCATAGTCGAAGGGCAGGTGAAACATCGACGGCGGGAAATAGCCGCCCAGCGGGCCGCCGACCTGAACCGCGCGCACCGGACGGCCGCTCGCCGTGCCGCCGCCGATCTCATGAACCAGTTCGCCCAGCGTGATGCCGAAGCCGATCTCGTACAGCCCGCCATGGCGGATATTGCCCGCGAGCTGGACCGGCATGGTCCCACGTGACCGGCCGAAGCCGACCGCCGCATAGGCTTCCGCACCTTCGGACAGGATGAAGGGCACGGCGGCGAGGCTCAGTACATTGTTGATGACGGTCGGTTGGCCGAAAAGGCCGCTGATCGCGGGCAGCGGGGGCTTGGCACGCACCATGCCGCGCTTGCCCTCGATGCTGTCGAGCAGCGCGGTCTCCTCTCCGCAGACATAGGCGCCCGCCCCTTCGCGCACCTCCAGCGTTAAGGGCGCGACAAGATGGGCCGACGCCTCGATTGCGGCACGCATCGTCGCGACCGCGAAGGGATATTCGGAGCGGATGTAGATATAGCCGTGGCTCGCCCCGACGGCATAAGCGGCGATCGCCATCCCTTCGATCAGGCAGAAGGGATCGCCCTCCATCAGCATCCGGTCGGCGAAGGTGCCGCTGTCGCCCTCGTCGGCGTTGCAGACGATGAACTTCGGACTGGCCGGCGCGTCGAGCACGGTCTGCCACTTGATCCCGGTCGGAAAGCCCGCGCCGCCGCGCCCGCGAAGGCCCGATGCCTTGACGGTATCGACCACCATCTGCGGGGATAGCGCCCGGGCCGCGTTCAGTCCGCGCCAGCCGCCATGTGCGGCATAATCGTCGAGGCTCAAAGGGTCGATGATGCCGCAGCGGGCGAAGGTGAACCGCTGCTGCGAGGCGAAGAAGGGCAGGGTGTCGAGGGGTTGGCCCCATATCCCGCGACTGTCTTCCACTCCGTCGTTCCCACCCACTCCGTCATTCCCGCGAACGCGGGAATCCAGTGCCACGGAGTGCAGCGCCTGCGACCCTGGATTGGCTTCGCCGAACTGACGTTTCCCGCCTTCGCGGGAATGACTGAGGAGGGACGCAACGTCTTTCGCGCTAACGGGGCCATATGCAACCCGGCCAGCCGGTGTCTCCACCTCCACCAGCGGTTCGATGGAAAACAGGCCGCGCGATCCGGTGCGGATCACCTCGCAACCCGCCTCTGTGAGGGCGCGCGCCACGTCGTCAGCGCCGAGCGCGACCGATGCCATGTCGCGGCTGACATAGACGCGGGTCACGCCGCGATCTCTGTCGCGATCCGGCTCAGCGCATCGGCATTCAGCCGTGCAACCGGCCGGCCATCGACCAGCGCGCTGGGGCCGATCGAGCAGAGGCCCAGGCAATAGACTGGTTCCAGCGTCACCGCGCCGTCGCGCCGGGTCTCGCCCATCGGCACGCCAAGCCGTCGCTCGGCCTCCGCCTCCAGCGCCGCGCCGCCGCGCGCCTGGCAGCTTTCCGCGCGGCACAGCCGGACGACATGGCGACCGGGCGGGGTGCGGCGAAAGTCATGGTAGAAGGTCACGACGCCATGCACGTCGGCGCGGCTGAGGTTCAGCGCCGCCGCGATCGCGGGCAGCCAGCCGTCATCGACATAGCCTATCTCTGCCTGAACCGCGTGAAGCAGCGGCAGCAACCGGTCGCGGGCCCGGCCATGCTGCCTTGTCCACTCCGTCACGAAAGCCTCAGCATCCACCTGCCGCATATTCGGCCATTCTCCCTGCCCGTACATCGGGAACCATGGCGCTGCTCCGTCATCAGGTCAAATCGAAGCACCGGATAGATGATAGAGAAGTCCTATGAAGGTTCCGGCGCCGCACTGGGCAGTTCCAGCGTGCGCGCGATCTCCATCACGCTGTGCGCGAGCGGCGGCATGGGGCTGCGGTCGGATACGATCAGGCCGATACGGTTGGGCTCGGTCGATGCGGGGAGGGGAACGGTCGTCGCCCAGTCGAGCCCGCTCAGCAGCATGGCATGGCTGTCGGGCATCACCGTGCAGAGCCGTCCCTGCCGGACCACCGCGAGCAGTGCGACATAGCTGTCGGCAGTGACCAGCGGACGCAACGCGAGCCCCAGAGCCGCCAGCCGCGCATCGAGGATCCGCCGGTTCTGCATCCCCTGATGGAGCAGGCACAGCGGCAGCGCGGCAAGGTCGGCCCAGCCCAGCGGATCGGGAACCGCGATCCCGCCGCGCGCGCTGACCAACATGCTGCTCTCGCTGTACAGCGGCACCGCCAGCGCATGCGCGGGCGGCTCGAAATCGAGATAGGTCAGCCCTGCGTCCAGCTCGAACGCCGCCAGCTCGCGCTCGATCTGGCGCGATGTCAGCGCGCGGAGCTGGACGTTCAGATTGGGGTGGCGGGCGTGGATCGCATCGACGAGCAGGCCGGCAGCCGGCATCGCTGCGGGGATGGAGCCCAGCCGCACCTCGCCTTTCAGCGGTCCGCGCGCGGTTTCGGCCGCCTGCTCCAGAGCCTCGGCCGCGGCGACGAGCTGGCGCGCCCAGGGCAGGATGGCTTCGCCTTCGGGGGTCAGGCCGGCATATTTGCGGTCGCGCGCCACCAGCCGCTTGCCGAGCTGCTGCTCGAGCATGGCGATGCCCGCCGACAATGTCGGCTGCGACACGTTGCACGCCGCCGCCGCGCGGGCGAAATGGCGCTCGCGTTCGAGCGAGAGGAAATATTCGACGAGCCGTGTCTGCACGTGTGTTGTCATGTCGGCTTGGCCTTCAAAAGGCAATTCGGCAGCCCGCGCTTGCGCTCCGCGCTCCCTGCGGGCACTTTCCGCGCGCTCGTGCTTTCCGGCGTGCGCCCCAAAGGATGATCCGACGCTCATGCAGCCTGACCAGTTCCGCTCGATCCACGCGCACGGCATGGTGCGAATCGCCGCCGCCACGCCACTGGCGTCGGTGGGCGATGTCGCCTTCAACGTCGACGCGATCGTCGATCTCGCCGGGCGGGCGGCGGGCGAGCATGCGGACCTCGTGCTCTTTCCCGAACTGAGCGTCTCGTCCTATGCCATTGACGACCTGTTCCTTCAGGACGCGCAGCTCGACTCAGTCGAGGCGGGTATCGCGCGGCTGGTGGCGGCGAGCGAGAAGATCGCGGCCGTCCTGATCGTGGGGGCGCCGGTGCGGCGGGCGGGGCGCCTCTATAACTGCGCTCTGGTGATCGCGCGCGGCCGGCTGCTGGGGGTCGTGCCCAAGAGCTTCCTGCCCAATTACCGCGAATATTATGAAAAGCGCTGGTTCGCGTCGGGCGCGGGGATGGCCGGCCTGGAGGTCGAGATCGCCGGCCAGACGGTTCCATTCGGCACCGACCTGCTGTTCGCCGCGAGTGACCTCAAGGACTTCGTGATCCACGCGGAGATTTGCGAGGATTACTGGGCCGCGACCCCGCCGTCGACGATGGGCGCGCTCGCGGGGGCAACGGTGCTGTGCAACCTGTCGGCGTCGAACATCGTCGTCGGCAAGGCGCGCGAGAGGGCGATGCTGTCCGCCTCGCAATCGTCGCGGACGATCTCGGCCTATGTCTATTCGGCGGCGGGGCCGGGCGAGAGCACGACCGACCTGTCGTGGGACGGGCAGGCGATGATCCACGAGATGGGCGACCTGCTCGCGACCTCCGACCGGTTCGGGACCGAGGCGCAATGGATCTGCGCCGATGTCGACCTGCAGCGAATCCGTCTCAACCGCATGCGCAACGGCACCTTCAACGATGCCGCCGTTCACGCCGGTCATCCCGAGCGCGGCTTTCGCCGCATCGCCTTTCACCTGCGCCCGGCCAGCGCCGACATCGGCCTCAGGCGCACGGTCGAGCGCTTTCCCTTCGTGCCGAGCGACCCGCTGCGGCTCCATGCCGACTGCTACGAAGCGTTCAACATCCAGGTCGAGGGTCTTGCCCGTCGCATGCAGGCGACGGGGTCGAAGCACCTCATCATCGGCATCTCCGGCGGCCTCGATTCCACCCATGCGCTGATCATCGCCGCCAAGGCGTGCGACCGGCTGGGCAAGCCGCGATCGTGCATCCGCGCCTATACCATGCCCGGGTTCGCAACGAGCGAGGGAACAAAGGCCAATGCCTGGGCGCTGATGCGCGCCATGGGCGTGACCGCAGAGGAGATCGACATCAGGCCCGCCGCGCGACAGATGCTGGGCGACATCGGCCACCCCTTCGCCGGGGGCGAGCCGGTGTACGACATCGCCTTCGAAAATGTGCAGGCGGGGCTTCGCACCGATTATCTGTTCCGCCTCGCCAATCATCACAGCGGCTTCGTCGTGGGGACGGGCGACCTGTCGGAGCTGGCGCTCGGCTGGTGCACCTATGGCGTCGGCGACCAGATGAGCCATTATGCGGCCAATTGCGGCGTGCCCAAGACGCTGATCCAGTATCTCATCCGCTGGTCGGTCGAGACGGGGCAGTTCGACGAGGAGACGGGCCGGATACTGCTCGCGATCCTCGCCACCGAGATTTCGCCCGAGCTGGTGCCCGCCGATGCCGGGGGAGCGCTCCAGTCGACCGAGGAAAAGGTCGGGCCTTATGCGCTCAACGACTTCTTCCTCCATTATGTCGCGC
>CAZJCT010000129.1:0-6151 GCA_964544675.1 uncultured Sphingobium sp. | reverse complement strand
GTTTCCTGCCGAGCATCGGCCGGCTCGACAGTTTCGACCTCACCGCCGACCGGGTCGAGACGGGCGTATATCGCGGCGCCAGCGTCAGCCCCTTCTACGATCCGATGATCGCGAAGCTCGTGACCCACGGTGCGACGCGTGACGAGGCGCGCGAGCGGCTGGAGCGCGCGTGCCGCGCGGTCGCGATCCACCCTGTGAAGACCAACGCCTGGTTCCTCGCGCGGCTGCTTGCGCTTGGCAGCTTCCGCGACGGCGAGGTGACGACCGGGACCATCGCAGAGCGCGCGGACGAGCTGATGGCGGCGCCCGAGCCCAGCGCCGCGCTTCTCCAGAAGGCGGCGGACGTTGCGGTGTTCGCGGCGGTCTTCACGGATGCGCAGCCGTTCCGGAAGGGACTGCTCGGCTTCCGGCTTAACGCCTCCGCTGCGAGAGAGGTCCGGCTGGACGTCGGCGGTGAGGTGCGTTCGATCGTCCATGACCCCGACCGCGACCTTTCCGGCACCGGGACCATCCCTATCGAGCGGACGGGCAGTGAAACGCTGCTGTTCGAGAATGGCGCGTCATTCCCGATCCGACCCGCGCGCGTCGAGGCCTCGCATACCGCCGCCGCCGACGGCGCCATCCTCGCGCCGATGCCGGGGCGGGTGATCGCGGTCGATGTCGCGGCTGGACAGTCGGTGACCAAGGGGCAAAAGCTGCTCACGCTCGAAGCGATGAAGATGGAGCACAGCCTCGTCGCGCCGTTCGACGGGACCGTCGCCGAACTGACCGTCGATACCGGCGCGCAGGTGCAGGTCGAGGCGCTGCTGGTGCGGGTCGAGAAGCAGGATTGAACCGATGACAGCCAGATATTTCGATGAGTGGCACGTCGGCGACGTCGTCGTCCACCCGATCCGCCGGACGGTGACGGAGACGGACAATCTCCTCTGGTCCACCCTGACTCACAATCCGCAGCCGCTGCACATCGATGCAGAGGCCGCGAGGGATTCGGAATTCGGTCAGATTCTCGTCAACTCGACCTTCACCTTCAGCCTCGCGGTGGGATTGTCGGTGGGGGACACGACGCTCGGCACGCTTGTCGCCAATCTCGGCTTCGACAAGGTGGTGCTACCCAAGCCGGTGTTCATCGGCGATACGCTCCGCTGCGAGAGCGAGGTCACCGAACTGCGTGAGAGCCAGTCGCGCCCCAATGCCGGGATCGTCACATGGGAACACCGCTTGTGGAACCAGCGCGACGAGGTCGTGTGCAGGATGCTGCGCAGCGCCATGCTGATGCGTCGTCCCGCATGACGCTCCGCTCGCTGCTGTTCGTTCCGGCCGATCGGCCCGAGCGTTTCGCCAAGGCGGCCGCGAGCGGGGCCGACGCGATCATCCTCGACCTCGAGGATTCGGTCGCGCCCGAGCGCAAGCCATTCGGCCGCGACGCGGTTCGCGACTGGCTGTCGGCGGGCGACGAGGCGGGGGCGATCCGCTTCGTGCGGATCAATCCGCTCGACAGCGGCCTGACGCGCGCGGATCTCGACAGCGTCATGGCCGCGCGACCCGATGGGCTGGTCCTGCCGAAAGCGGAAGGCGCGAACAGCATCGAGGCGCTGTGCGCCCTGATCGGTGCGGGCGACGTCCCCCCGATCCTGCCGATCGCGACCGAAACGCCCGCCGCGATCTTTCAGTTGGGCAGCTATGGCGCGGTCGGCGAGAGGCTCGCGGGCCTGACCTGGGGCGCGGAGGATCTGCCCGCCGCGATCGGTGCCACCAGCGCGCGCGAGGCCGAAGGGCGCTACACCGCGCCTTACGAGATGGTGCGGTCGCTGGCGCTGTTCGCCGCGCATGCTGCCGCCGTGCCGGCGATCGAGACGGTATTCCCGGCGATTGCCGACAGCGAGGGGCTTCGCGCCTATGTCGCGCGCGCGCGCCGCGACGGTTTCACCGGCATGATGGCGATCCACCCCTCGCAGGTGGAAGCGATCAACGCCGGCTTCACGCCCAGTCCCGAGGAACTGGCGCGGGCGCGGGCGATCGTCGATGCCTTCGCCGCCCGGCCCGATGCGGGCGCGCTGGCCCTCGACGGCAGGATGATCGACCGCCCGCATCTCATCCAGGCGCGCCGTATTCTGGGGCTGGACCGTCCCGATTGAACCGAACTGTTCTCGCCCGCCTCTCCGTTGAGGTCGGGCGGCCTTACGCGCGGTCAGGCGGCTCGTCGGCGGAACGGGCGCGCGTGCCGGTTTCGGCGTCGTCCGCCTCGGCAAGCGGGAGGAGGATCGTGCATTCGACTCCGCCGGGCTTGAGAATGAAGGATGTCGTGGCACCGAGCTGATAGGGCAGCGCTTCCTCGATCAACTGCCGGCCAAAGCCCGACGGGCGCGGTGCCGCGCTGGTGACGGATACGCCCTTTTCGATCCAGCGGAAGTGAAGCCGGCGGCCGTCGCCGCCCTCTTCCACCGACCATGTCACCGCCAGCTGCCCGTCATGCGCGATCGCGCCGAATTTGATGGCGTTGGTCGTCAGCTCGTGGATCGCGAGGCCCATCAGCTCCGCAGCCTTGTGACGGAGCTGAACCGTCGGTCCCTCGATAACGCAGCCGGGTCCGTCGAGGCACCGGCTTGCCAGCAGTTCGTTGCGGACCATGTCCTCAAGCTCGACGCCCGCGCCGACATCGTCGACATAGGACTGGTAGCGCGCCACCGCGCCAAGCCGACCTTCGAAATGCTCGGCAAACTCGGTCTGGCTGGCGCCGCTCTCACGGCTGTGCTGATAGATCGTGCGGATTACCGCGACCATGTTGCGGACGCGGTGCTGAAGCTCGTGGATCAGCGCCCGCTCGCGCTGCTGGGCGATCTCCAGCGCGGTTCGCAGCCGCTCGACTTCGGCGCGCGCGGCGACAAGCTCGGCACCCCGATCCGGGACAGGCGGTTCGCCGGAATCTTCAGTGGACATCGTCTCGGTCATGGCAATCCGGCGCAACGGACGGAAAGCCGCTGTCGCCCACCGTTATAGCGTGAACACCGCGCAAAGGGAAAATCTCCCTGCCAGCTCAAGAGCTTCTCGTGGAAGCGTGCCGGTCAGCCGAGCGGAAAGGTCAGCA
This sequence comes from uncultured Sphingobium sp., assembly GCA_964544675.1. Taxonomy (GTDB): domain Bacteria; phylum Pseudomonadota; class Alphaproteobacteria; order Sphingomonadales; family Sphingomonadaceae; genus Sphingobium. The sequence goes on along the minus strand of CAZJCT010000129.1, from coordinate 3,066 downwards.
GGCGCCCGCCCGCCGGGACCAGCGCCCGGCCGAGCGGTCCCGCCAGCGCGCGGAGCGGGGCGGCGGCGGCGTCGAGGCCGCCGGTCAGCGCGCCGAAGGCCGGCAGGATCAATCGCCGCTCGCCCGCGACGAAGCAGCGCCTCGAGACCGACCGCCCGCGCGCGCTGATCCGCAGCTTGGGATGAAAATGGCCCGACATTTCCGGGCGCCGCTCGGCGGGATGCGCCTCGTGGCGAAGCACCACCCCGTCGACCAGCGCTTCCACCGCGACATCGCCGCCCAGCGCGGCGGCGTGGCCCCCATCATGATTGCCCGTGATCCAGGTCCAGCGGGTCGCGGCCAGCAACGGCACCAGCCGGGACGCCGCCGACCGGCAGAGGCGCGCCGGCCCTTCGGCGTCGTGGAAGCTGTCGCCCAATGCCCAGATCTCGCGCGGCTGCCAGCGCTCGACCAGCCGCTCCAGCGCCTCGACCGTGGCGAGGCTGTCATAGGGCGGCAGCATCTGTCCGGCGCGCGCGAACCAGCTCGCCTTTTCGAGGTGGAGGTCGGCGACCAGCAGCGCGCCCCGCGCGGGCCAGAACAGGGCACCGTCGGCAAGGGCGACAAGATCATGGCCGGCGAAGGAGAGGCGCATGGCGGCAACCATGGCCGCCACGCCCCGGCCTTTCAAGGACAAAGGTGGAACATTGCGACCGGCCACGCCCAAATGCTTGCAAGCCGGCGTGGCAGGGCGCATTTGCAGCACTGCCATGGACATGTCCCGCCACCCCACGCACGGCGACCGGAACGCCCGGCCGCGCGCCATCGCGAACTGGCTGTGGGCCATCGTCGGCCTGATCCTGCTGATGATCGCCGTCGGCGGCATCACGCGCCTGACCGAATCGGGCCTGTCGATCACCGAATGGAAGCCGGTGACCGGCACCGTCCCGCCGCTCAGTGAGGCGGCGTGGCAGGGGGAATTCGACAAGTACCGGCAAAGCTCGCAATATCAACTCATGAACCGCGGCATGTCGATGGCCGAGTTCAAGCAGATCTATTTCTGGGAATATGCCCATCGCCTGCTGGGCCGGATCATTGGCCTCGCCTTCGCGCTGCCGCTCCTCTGGTTCATGATCCGCCGCGCGGTGCCGCACGGCTATGGCTGGCGGCTCGGCGGGCTGCTGCTGCTCGGCGGGGCGCAGGGCGCGGTCGGCTGGCTGATGGTGAGGAGCGGCCTCACCGACCGGGTGAATGTGGAGCCGGCGATGCTGGCGGCGCACCTCGGCATGGCGCTGCTGGTGATGGGGCTGGTCGCCTGGACCGCCTGCGACCTGATGCGGCTGGCGCGCAATCCGGCGGCGCGGCCCCAGCGGCCGGCCATTGCCGGCGTGGCCGTGCTGCTGCTGCTGTTCGTCCAGATGCTGCTCGGCGCGCTGATGGCGGGGATGCGCGCGGGGCATGTCGCGTCCGACTGGCCGCTGATGGCGGGGCAGGTCGTTCCCGACGGCATGATGTGGTATGGCGACATCATGCGGACGCTGACCAGCGACGCGATCCTCATCCATTTCGTCCACCGCTGGTGGGCCTGGGGCGCAGGCGCAGCGGTGGTCGTGCTCGCCTCCTGGCTCGCGAAGCGGGGCGAGCGGAGCCTCGCGCTCGCGCTGCTCGGCGGGGTGGTGGTCCAGATCATGCTCGGCGTCGCCACGGTGACGAGCGGGGTCGCGCTGCCGGTCGCGGTGCTTCACCAGGTCGCGGGGGCGGCGCTGCTCGTGCTGACGGTCGTTGGCGCGCACCGCCTGTCGGGCGCACGGTGATGAGCGGAGACGCGATCGCGATCGTCTACACGCTGTTCGGCGACGAGTCGGCGGCCAAGGAGGCCGCGCGCGACGCGGTGGATGCGGGGCTCGCCGCCTGCGCCAATCTGCTCGGCCCCTGCCGCTCGGTCTATATGTGGGCGGGCGAGCGGCGGGAGGAGGCAGAGTGGCCGGTGCTGCTCAAGACCACGCCGGCCCTGCGCGACCGGCTGATCGAGCGGATCGCCGCGCGCCACAGCTATGACGTGCCGGCGATCTCGTCCTGGACGACCGATGCCGTGCTGCCCGCTTATGCGGCCTGGGTGGGCGAGATGACCAGGGCGTCATGATCGCACTGTGGCCGGTGCTGGTGGCGAGTGCTGTTGCGGCCAGCCCCGCGCCGGTGCCGGTCCTCCCCTGCGCGCCGCCGCTCGACATGCCGCTGCGCCTCGTCGTGCGGCAGTCGCTGTGGCTCGCCGACGGACAGCCGCGCCAGGTCAGGATCGAGCGGAGGATCGTGTTTCGCCGCGACCCCGCCGACGGCATCATTCTCGACGCCACGCTCGCCGGCCTCGCGGTCGAGCCGGGCGACCCGGCGGCGGAGGAGAGGCTGGGCGCGCCGGGCGGGCCGCCGCTGCGGATCACGCTCGACCCGCTGCTCCGCATCACCGGCATCCGCGACATGGGCGCGGAGTGGCAGGCCTATGTCGAGCGCCAGCGCGCGCTTCGCCAGGGGCTGGCGGCGGCGGGGCGGCCCACCGCGCGCGCCGACGCGATGCTGGCCGCGCTCGCGACGATGGCGCCGGAAGAGCGCCGTGGACTGCTCGCCGCCTTCGCCGCGCCGATGCTCCACCATTGCGGCACCGCCCCTCCCGCCGATGCCGCGATGACGGCGGAGGGCCTGGCGATCCGGGTCATCGGCGGCGCCGCCGGAATGCAGGATTCGGCCGAGTATCGGATCGACCCCGCGACCGGGCTGATGCGGTCGCTGGACCGGGTGGTCACCGTCGCCGACGCCCCGCTCCAGCCACTCAGGGAGGCCTGGACACTCGCTCCCGAATAGCGGAGGTATCATGATACCCGTCAGCAAAGCGGCGGTTTGACTTGACTCCGGCGCCTCTTTCGACGAATGGCACGGCATCGGCGGTGCCCTGACGGGTGCCGCCTTGCTGTTTTGCGCGGGCTCGTCCGCGCTGAGGGCTGTTTTCGCGGGACGTCGCCCGCGTACTAGGGAGCAAGAGCCATGAAGGCGCTCATGAAGACGACCAAGCCGGCGACCCCGGCCACGGTCGAG
>CAZJCT010000128.1:0-6296 GCA_964544675.1 uncultured Sphingobium sp. | reverse complement strand
GCTCGGCATTGGCCTTGGCGCGCGCTTCCTTGCTGAGCTTGAGCTTGGCGATCTTGGCTGTCAGCTCGGCCAGCTCGTCGGCCTCGTCGCCGTCGCCATTGCCCAGCTCGCGCTGGATCGCCTTGAGCTGCTCGTTCAGATAATATTCGCGCTGCGTCTTCTCCATCTGGCGCTTGACGCGGCCGCGTATCTTCTTCTCGACCTGCAGCACGCCAAGCTCGCCCTCCATGAAGGCGAACACCATTTCGAGACGCTTCATGGGATCGAGCTCGACCAGCAGCGCCTGTTTGTCCGACACCTTGACGCTGATGTTGGCGGCAACGAAGTCGGCGAGGCGGCTGGGGTCCTCGATCTCGCGGAGCTGGACCGCAGCCTCGGCCGGCAGCTTCTTGTTGAGCTTGGCATAGCCGTCGAACTGGTCGGCGACCGATCGCATCATGGCTTCGATCTCGTTGCCCTGAACGTCGGCCGGCTCGCGAATCTCCACCTCGGCGCGCAGGCAGCCATCCGCCTCCACGATTGCCGAGAGCGCAGCGCGCGAGCGGCCCTCGACCAGCACGCGGACGGTGCCGTCGGGCAACTTGAGCATCTGAAGCACGGTCGCCACAACGCCCAGATCATAGAGGTCATCCCGGCCCGGATCGTCCTGCGCCGGGTCGAGCTGGGTGACGAGGAAGATGTCCTTGTCCGCCTCCATCGCCTTTTCGAGCGCCACGACGCTCTTTTCGCGACCCACGAACAGCGGGACGATCATCTGCGGGAACACCACGATGTCGCGAAGCGGCAGCAAGGGAAATGTCTGAGTCTCTGCGGAATTCATTGTCGCTCCATCCGGCGCGAGCGCCGGTCAACCGGCGGAGTGTCGGTTGTTTGAGTGAATATTGGGATAATCACCCGCTTTTCAATCTATGCCCGGCAAACCCGACCGATCAGAACGGCAGCTTGAAGCCGGGGGGCAGCGGCAGGCCGCTGGTCAGCTTGGACATCTCGACCGAACTGGCCTCGTCGGCCTTGGCGCGCGCGTCGTTGAACGCGGCGACGATCAGATCCTCCATCATGCCCTTGTCGGCGGGCACGATCAGGCTGTCGTCGATGCTCAGGCCGATGATGCGCCCCTTTGCGGTGGCGCGGACCTTGACCAGCCCGCCGCCGGCAGCGCCCTCCACCTCGATCGTGTCGAGGCTGGCCTGCGCCCTCTGCAACTCTTCCTGAACCCGGCTGGCCATGCCGAGAATATCGTTGAGATCCTTCATGCGTTCGCGCTCCCATAAGCGATGGATTCGACGCCGGTCAGCTCGGCGTCGGGAAAGGCGTTCATCACCGCGCTGACGGCGGGTGCGGACAGGATCGCGTCGCGCGCCGCAGCCTCGCGCGCCTGCTCCTGCTCGCGGAGGCTCGGCTCGGCAGGCTCGTCGGAAAACTGGACGCTCCATGGCTTGCCGAGCGCCCGCGCGATGGCGTCCGCGCCAAGCCGCGCCGGCCCCAGCGGCTTGAGCACCAGCAAGGGCGGCGCATAGCGGACCAACCCGAAGCAATCGTGAAGCTCCAGCGCGACCCCCGCCTGCCCGGAACGGTCGAGATGGTCGATCAATGCCGGAAAGGCCGCCGGATAGGCGTCCTGCGCTGGCGCGGCGGAAAGGCCGGGCAAGCCGGGCTCGTCGGACGGTGGCTTCGGCGCTTCGCCGCGCGGAGGCGGCGCACCCGCTCCGCCGCTTGCGATCAGCCGCGCCAGTTCCGAGGGGTCAGGCATCGACGCGGCGTGGATCACGCGAAGCAGCGCCATGTCGCACGCGTCACGCGGATGGACCGCCGCCTGCACCTCGCCATGCCCCTTGAGCAGCAGCTGCCACATCCGATGCAGGTCGCCGAACCCCAGCGCCTCCGCCCAGCCGCCAATTGCCTCGCGCTCCTCGGCGGAGCGGGCGGGATCGTCATCCTGCCGCCCGGCCTTCACCAGCGTGATCGCGTGGACGATGGCCAGAAGGTCGGCCATGATCGCCAGCGGATCGACGCCCAGCCGGTGCTGTTCGTCGAGAAGGTCGAGAAGCGGCCGCGTCTCGCCGCCGACGATATGGCCGAACAGCCGCCGGACCAGCCCGCGATCGGCCAGCCCCAGCATCTCGCGCACCTGCGCGGCGGTGATCAGAGTCGCGCCCTCGCCCCCCGCCTCCGCCATTTCGGCATGGGCGATCGCCTGGTCAAGGATCGACAGCCCGTCGCGCGCCGAGCCTTCGGCGGCGGCGGCGATCAGCGCGAGCGCCTCCGGCTCGGCCGCAAAGCCCTCCGCCGCTGCCACCTCGCCGAAATGCGCCTGCAGCGATTCGCCGGGGATTCGCCGCAGGTCAAAGCGCTGGCAGCGCGACAGGATCGTCACCGGGATCTTGTTGACCTCGGTGGTCGCGAACAGGAACTTCACATGCGGCGGCGGTTCCTCCAGCGTCTTCAGAAGCGCGTTGAACGCGTTCTTCGACAGCATGTGGACTTCGTCGATGATGTAGATCTTGTAGCGGGCGGACACGGCGGCGTAGCGCACCGCCTCGATGATCTCGCGCACGTCGTCGACGCCGGTGTGGCTGGCGGCGTCCATCTCCACGACGTCGATATGCCGGCCTTCGGCAATCGCCTTGCACGGCTCGCACTGGCCGCACGGGTCGATCGTCGGCTGGCCCTGCCCGTCGGGACCGACGCAGTTCAGCGCCTTGGCGATCAGCCGTGCGGTCGAGGTCTTGCCGACACCGCGCACGCCGGTCAGCACGAAGGCATGCGCCAGCCGGTCGCGCTTGATCGCATTGGCCAGCGTGCGGACCATCGCATCCTGGCCGATCAGTTCGCCAAAGCTCTGCGGCCGGTACTTGCGCGCGAGCACGCGATAAGGCTGGGGGGAATCGGCCATCGCTTGTGTTTAGCAGGCAGGCCGACCAGAAATCCAACGCCATCTATTCCGCTTGTTTCGCAGCAGCACTGGTGCCAATCTTCCATATCCAGAGGGGGCGATGGTCATGAATGATGCGGGTGGTGCGCAATCGTCGGCACGGCAGCAGATGATGTATGACGCCAATCGGAAATCAGTCGGGGTCGCCTATCTTCTCTGGCTATTCCTCGGCGGTTTCGGTGCCCACCGCTTCTATCTCCGGCAGACAGGGACAGCCGTCGTACAATTGCTCATGTCCATTCTGGGGTGGATGACCGTTTGGGTCGGCGTGGGATTGCTGCTCCTGATCCCGCTGGGAATCTGGCTGCTGATCGACGCGATCCTGATTCCAGGCATCGCGCGCGAACACAACATGAAGCTTGCCAATATGTTGACAGCTTAGCCAAGGGTGGAAACCGGAACGACCCGCAGCAAATTCGTTGTGGCTGCTTCCGTCAGGACCTGACCAGGTTGGCGAAGACTGCGCCCGCCCGGTTTCCGCGGCCGATATGGCGCGGGGCGGCGGGGATTGCAAGCCATCCAAGCGCGGGACGCTTTAGCTCCCCTGCATGTTGCGGCTGGTGGACGGGATACGGACGGTCAGCCGCTCCATCTCGCTACGCAGCGTGATCTGGCAGGACAGCCGGCTGGTGCGGGTCGCCCCAGCAGCGAGGTCGAGCATGTCCTCCTCCGGCTCCGTCGCGGGAGGGAGCTTCGCGAAATCATCGGGATCGACGATGACATGGCACGTCGAGCAGGCCATCTGCCCCTCGCATGTGCCCTCCAGCGGCTGGCCGGCGGCTTGCGCGACCGACAGCAGGCAATCGCCATCGTGCGCGGACACCTCCTGGACGCGCTCGCCGTCGGCGCTGACGAACCGGACGTGGAGAGTGCTCATGCCATACGCTCCTGCAAGGCGGCGGCATTGTGAATCAGCGCCGCCGCCTCTTCGAGTTCCGACATAGTGGTATAGCGGCCGAAGCCAAGCCGGATCGACGCGCGCGCCGCGCGCTCGCCAAGGCCGATGGCACGCAGCACATGGCTGGTCCGCCCCGACCCGCTGCCGCATGCCGACCCCAGCGACATCGCCACCTGCCGACAGTGCGACAGCAGCGCGGCGGCATCGACGCCAGCCCGCCGGATATTGAGGTTGCCATGATAGCGCTGGTCGGTCGAGCCGTTGACGGTCCAGCCGGCGAACAGCGCCATCGCCCGCTGCCACAGCGCCTCGACATGCGCGACGTCGGCCTCGCGCCTTTCCGCACAGAGCTGGGCAGCGATTCCGAAACCCCCGCAAAGCAAGGGCGACACCGTACCCGATCGCAGCCCCTGCTCCTGCCCGCCACCATGCATCAATGGCGGCAAGTCTACCCCGTCGCGCAGCCACAGCGCCCCGATCCCTTTCGGACCGTGAATCTTGTGCGCGCTGATCGCCGCCATATCAACACCCGCAGGCACTTCGATCCGTCCGAACCCCTGAACGACATCGCACAGGAACAATGCGCCCGCGCGGCCGGCCATGTCGGCGAGCGGCGCGACCGGTTGGATGACGCCGATCTCGTTGTTGACCAGCATCACCGCGACCAGGGCAGTACGCTCGTCGATCGCCAGCTCCGCCAGATCGAGATCGACCAGGCCATCGGACCCAACCGGCAGGAACACCGGCTCCATCCCGAAGCGGAGGCAGGCGCTCACTGTCTCGATCACCGCCGCATGTTCGGTCGCGACCGTCACGATCCGGCGACGCCCCGGCGGCGCGGTGCGGGCGCAGCCGATGATCGCCATATTGAGCGCCTCGGTCGCGCCACTGGTGAAGATGATGCGGCCGCCCGGCAGCCCAAGGGTGGCCGCGACGCGATCGCGCGCCACCTCGACCTCGGCCGCCGCCTGGCGCCCCATCATATGGGCGCTGTGCGGGTTGCCGTAGCGGCCGAGCCCATCGCTCATCGCCGACACGACCTCCGGCGCAAGCGGAGTGGTCGCCTGATAATCCAGGTAGATCATGATGCGAGCGCCGGCCGGCAGACTGTCATCCGCTCATCCCTGAGCAATTCGACGCCACTGGTCAATGAAGCTGTTGATATGCTGTCCCGTTGTGGACCAGCCGAAGCTGACGCGGATCACTTCCCCCGCCGGTCCGTCGTCCCATCCCATCGCGCGAAGCACATGGCTGGTCCTGAGACTGCCCGACGAGCAGGCGCTGCCCGCCGACACCGCGATTCCGCCCGCGTCGAAGCGGATGAGCTGCGCGCGGGCACTGACGCCGGGCATGCGGTAGCTGGCGATGGTCGGGATTCGCGGTGCGGCCGCTGCCACCACCTCCCCGCCCATGTCGGCGATGGCCGCATCGAGGCGAAGCCGCTGCGCCTCCGCATCCGCCAGCCAGCCGCGATCCGCCTCCAGCGCGGCGGCGAAACCCATGATCGCGGGGACATTCTCCGTTCCGCCGCGATAGCCAAGCTCCTGCCCGCCGACGGGTGCCAGTTGACCGAGGTCGCGCACCAGCAGGGCGGCAGCGCCCACGGGTCCGCCGACCTTGTGCGCGCTCACCACGATCAGGTCGGCATCGGGCAAAGGAAGCTTGCCAGCGCTCTGCGCGCAATCGCTCAGCACCAGCCCGCCCGCCGCGCGGACCGCTGCCGCCAGCTCGCCGACCGGCTGGATCACGCCGGTCTCGCTGTTGACCGACTGCACCGCGACCAGAGCGCTGCTGAGGTCGGTGCCCGCCCAGCGGACGATGCCATCGCCACCGACCGGCAGACGATCCGCCTCAACGACATGGCGCAGCACCGCGTCATGTTCGGTGGCTGAGGCGAGGCGGCGCGAGCGCCTGACCCCGCCGATCGCAAGCGCCAGCGCCTCGCTCGCGCTGCCGGTGAAGATCACCGCGCCGTCCCAGCCGAGCGCCGCACCGACGCGCGCGCGCGCATCCTCCAGCATCGCCTTCGCACTCCGTCCGGCGGCGTGGGGGGAGGACGGATTGGCCCAGCCGTCCAGCGCCGCCATCATGGCGTCGCGGGCGGCGGGCAGCAGCGCGGTCGTGGCCGCATGATCGAGATTAATCGGCACGGATCGGCAAGGCTCAGACGATGATTGCGATTTGGGTCGTGCTTCATATATAGAGCGCAGCCACGCTTGCCAGCATCCGGCACGTTTCCTGTCCTTTTCTCATTTCCAGGTGCCATGCCCGAAGTCATCTTTCCCGGTCCCGAAGGCCGTCTGGAAGGGCGTTTCAGCCCTCCGCCCCGCCCCCGCGCGCCCGTCGCGATGATCCTCCACCCGCATCCGCACGGCGGCGGGACGATGAACGACCATGTCACGCAGGCGCTGTACAAGACCTTCGTCCGGCGCGGTTTTGCGACGCTTCGCTTCAACTTTCGCGGCG
>CAZJCT010000127.1:0-6352 GCA_964544675.1 uncultured Sphingobium sp. | reverse complement strand
GCTATGGCTCCAACGCCCGGCTGGGGTCGAGCGAGTGGATGGTCGTCGAGGCGGATGAGAGCGACGGCAGCTTCCTGCGCCTCGACGGGACGGTTGCGGTCGTCACCAACATCGATCCCGAGCATCTCGACCACTATGGCGACTTCGACCGGGTGAAGGACGCGTTTGTCGAGTTCGTCGAGAATGTGCCCTTTTACGGCGCGGCGCTGCTGTGCCTCGACCATCCCGAAGTGCAGGCGATCCTGCCGCGCGTTCAGGACCGGCGGATCGTCACCTACGGCTTCTCCGCGCAGGCCGATATTCGCGGAGAGAATGTGACGCCGGTGCCCGGCGGCAACCGCTTCGACGTTCAGGTGCGCGAGCGCGACGGATCGACGCGCCGCATCGAGGGTATCGAGCTGCCGATGCCCGGCCGCCACAATGTCTCCAACGCCATGGCCGCGATCGGCGTCGCACTGCACCTGGGGATCGCCGACGAGACGATCCGCTCCGGCTTTGCAGGCTTCGGCGGCGTGAAGCGGCGCTTCACGCGCGTTGGCACGATCGCGCTCGACGGCGGCGAGGCGATGGTGATCGACGATTACGGCCATCATCCGGTCGAAATTCGCGCCGTCCTCAGCGCCGCGCGCGAGGGGATCGCGGCGGCGGGCGGCGGACGGATCATCGCGGTCGTCCAGCCGCACCGCTTCACCCGGCTTCGCGACCTGATGGATGATTTCCAGCAGGCGTTCAACGACGCCGACCTTGTCTATGTCACCCCAGTCTATGCCGCCGGCGAAGCACCTATCGAGGGCGTCGACGCCGATGCTCTGGTCGCGGGCCTCAAGCGGCGCGGGCATCGCGCGGCGCAGACCATCGCGGGTGCCGACGCACTCGCGACCGCTCTGGCGCAGGAGGTGCAGCCGGGCGACATGATCGTGTGCCTGGGCGCGGGCGACATCACGAAATGGGCCGCAGGGCTTGCCGACGCGGTGAAGGCGGCGCGGGGATGAGTGGAGTATCTGATATGCTCCCCTCCTCTTCAGGGGAGGGGCTGGGGGTGGGGCGATGCTTGGCGCCCAGCCCTCTGACGGGGAACCCCACCCCAACCCTTCTACAGAGCCGAGCGTCTCTGTTGAACCTGAAGGGGAGGGGCTCGATCAGGGGCACCCTGACCCCCGACGCCCCGCTCGCCCCGCTCGTCTGGTTCAAGAGCGGCGGTATGGCGGAATGGCTGTTCGAGCCGAAGGATAGCGACGATCTCGCCGGTTTCCTTGCGGCGCTCGATCCGGAGGTGCCGGTAATGGCACTTGGTCTCGGCTCCAACCTCATCATTCGCGACGGTGGCGTGCCGGGCGTGGTGGTGCGGCTCGGCAAGCCCTTCGCGACGGTCGAGCGGGTCGATGCGACCACGCTTCGCTGCGGCGGCGGGGCGAGCGGTATCCTCGTGTCCTCGACCGCGCGTGACGCGGGCATCGCTGGCTTCGAATTCCTGCGCTCGATTCCCGGCACGGTCGGCGGCTTCGTGCGGATGAACGGCGGCGCTTATGGCCGCGAGACGTGCGACATTTTGGTCGAGTGCGACGTGGTGCTCCGGTCGGGCGAGCGTGTCACGGTGGCAGCCGACGCGCTCCGCTACAGCTATCGCCACAGCGAACTGCCCGACGGCGCGATCGTGGTGAGCGCGCTGTTCCGGGGAATGCCCGGCGAACCGACGGCAATCCAGGCGGAGATGGACCGCATCGCCGCCGCGCGCGAGGAAAGTCAGCCGCTGCGCAGCAAGACCGGCGGATCGACCTTCAAGAATCCCGAAGGACACAAGGCGTGGGCACTGGTCGATGCGGCGGGCTGTCGCGGGCTGACGCTGGGCGGTGCGCAGGTGAGCGAGAAGCACACCAACTTCCTCATCAACACCGGGACCGCGACCAGCGCCGACATCGAGGCGCTGGGCGAGGAAGTCCGCGCCCGCGTGCGCGCGAAGTCGGGCGTGGAACTGGAATGGGAAATCCAGCGTGTGGGGAGAGAGGCGTGAGCCGGTTCTGGCCCATCTCGTCATCCCCGCGCAGGCGGGGAAACAGCGCCACCAGCGCTGCGCATGCGACGCTGGATTCCCGCTTTCGCGGGAATGACCAGGGAGGCGTGGTGGCTTCCAGCCTTCGCGGGGATGACGATTGCGGGACGGTTGTAGAGGGACATCTGCGCTCACATGTGCTTGCTGTCCGGCATCGAGCTGGAATGGGAAATCCAGTGCGTGGGGAGAGAGCCTTGAAGGCGTTCCCGACCGCCGTGCCGTGCTCCTGCGAAGGCAGGAGCCCAGAGCAGGTTGGCACTTCGGCTGCCCTGGGCTCCTGCCTTCGCAGGAGCACGGAAGGAGCATGCATATGACCCTCGCTCCCCTTCATGTCGCCGTCCTATTGGGTGGCTGGTCCGCCGAGCGGCCTGTCTCGCTGATGAGCGGGGAGGGCGTCGCCAGGGCGCTCGAGGCGCGCGGCCATCGCGTGACGCGAATCGACCTCGGCGAAACGCCGGGCGAGGGGCGAGAACTGCCCGCAAGGCTGCTCGCCGCGCGGGCCGACATCGTCTTCAACGCGCTTCACGGCGTGCCGGGCGAGGACGGGTCGGTGCAGGGTCTCATGGACCTGATGGGCATAGCCTATACGCATAGCGGCATGGCGACGTCGGTGATCGCGATCGATAAGGACCTGACCAAGCGCCAGCTCGTGCCGCACGGCATCCCCATGCCCGGCGGCATGGTGGTGCGGTCGGAAACGCTGTTCGAGCGCGACCCGTTGCCGCGCCCCTATGTCCTCAAGCCCGTCAATGAAGGATCGTCGGTGGGCGTCGCCATCGTCACCGATGCCAGCAACTATGGGCAGCCGATCCGCCACGATGCCGCAGGACCGTGGCAGGAATTCGAGGCGCTGCTGGCCGAACCCTTCATCCGGGGGCGCGAGCTGACGGTGGCCGTTCTCGGCGACCGCGCGCTGTGCGTGACCGAGCTTCGTCCGAAGAGCGGCTTCTACGACTTCGACGCCAAATATACCGACGGCATGACCGAGCATGTCTGCCCCGCCGAGATTCCCGACGATGTCGCTCAGCGGATGATGGCGATCGCGCTTGAGGCGCACCGGCTGCTGGGGTGCAAGGGTACCTCGCGGTCCGACTTTCGCTGGGACGACGAGCAGGGCGTTGACGGCATCTTCCTGCTGGAGGTGAATACGCAGCCCGGCATGACGCCGCTCAGCCTCGTTCCCGAACAGGCGGCGCATCTGGGCATGGACTATGGCACGCTCGTCGAGGCGATCATCGCCGAGGCGATGGCAAAGGCGCGAACGCCCGAGGAGGCCGCATGACCGGTGCGACGATCAAGCGGCGCAAGGGCACCGCGTCATCCTCCGCAACCCGGCGCACCGGGGGCAGCCAGCGGCGGCCCCAGCGGCGCGGCGGCTGGCTCGATAAGGTTGTTGCGCGGCTGCCGATCGGCGCGGCGGGACTACAGCGGCTGGTCAACTGGGCCGTGGCCCTGATCGCGCTGGTGGCGCTCTGGCTCGCGGCGCAGTTCATGGGGCTGCCCGCGATGATGGGGCGCGAGGCGGCGCTGCTGGCGGGCCGGGCGGGTTTTCAGGTCGCCAAGGTCGAGGTGCGCGGCGTCGAACGCATGGACGAGATGCCGGTCTACTCGCTGGCGCTGGCGGAGGTCGACCGGTCGATGCTGTCCGTCGATCTTGCCGAACTGCGCGGGCGCATCATGACGCTCGGCTGGATCAAGGATGCGCGAGTCACGCGGCGGCTGCCCGACACGCTGATCGTCGACATTGTCGAGCGCCAGCCCGTCGCGGTGTGGCAGCAGGACGGCGCGTTGTCGCTGGTCGATGCGGAAGGCGCCGTGATCGAACGGATCGACGAGCGCGCGATGCCCGACCTGCCGCTGGTCGTCGGTCCCGATGCCAACCGGCGCATTGCCGCCATGCAGCGTCTGCTCGACGCCGCGCCCGCGCTGCAGCCGCTGCTCGCCGGCGCGACCTGGGTCGGTGACCGGCGCTGGGACCTGACGTTCCAGTCGGGCGAAACCTTGCTGCTTCCCGAGGGCGAGGCGCAGGCTGCGGCCGCGCTTGCCAAGTTCGCGCGGCTCGACGGGGTGAACCGCCTGCTGGGGCGCGGGATCGTTCGCTTCGACATGCGCGATCCCGAGCGCTTTGTCCTCCGCCTGCCGCCCGAGCATGAGCGCGCCGCCGCCCGCGCGCAGAGCGAACCCCAGACGGACGCCGCGCCCGCCAGCGACGCGGAAGAGAACGCCACGGACGACGAAGAGGGTGCGCAGGCCGGGCGCACGCTGCTGGCAGGGAGGGCCTGACCGATGCCGCCGCAACGCATGGACCGTCTCGTCACCGCGATCGACATCGGCAGCTGGAAGGTGTCGGCGCTGATCGCGCGGCACAAGCTGGAGGGTGGGCTCGAAGTGCTCGGCACCGGCCAGCGCGAGAGTCGGGGCATCCGCCGGGGCTGCGTCGCCGATCTGGAGCGCGCCGAGCTCGCCATTCGTGAAACGGTGGAGCAGGCGGAAAAGGTCGCCGGCACCAACATCGAAACCGTCTGGCTCAGCTTTTCCGGCGCGAGTCTGGCCAGCGACATCATCAGCGTCGACACCGATATCGGCAGCCGCCGCATCCAGCAGGCCGATGTCGATGACCTGCTCCGCCGCGCGCGCGAAAGCATCGGACCGGAGGCGCGGACCCTGCTCCATGCCCAGCCGACGCTCTACACGATCGATCGCACCGACGGGGTGCGCAACCCGATGGGCCTTCACGCCGACCGGCTGGCAGTGGACATCCACGTCATGCAGGCTGACGGCGCGAGCCTCGCCAATCTCGAGAATTGCGTGCGTGCCGCCTATCTCGACGTGGAGGGCGTGGTCGCCGCGCCGGTGGCGACGGGCCTTGCCTGCCTGTCGGACGAGGAGCGCGAACTCGGTGTCGCGCTGGTGGAGATGGGCGCGGGGATCACCAATGTCTCGCTGTTCATGGGCGGCATGCTCGTCGATCTGCGCTCGATCAACAGCGGCGCCGCCGACATCACCGACGACATCGCCTCCGCCTTCGGCATTCGCCGCAGCCAGGCGGAGCGGATGAAGTGCTTCTATGGCTCGGCGATGCCGTCGCGGCGAGACTTTCGCGAGATGATCGAGGTCGCGCCCGCTCCGGGGGCCGGAGAGGGTGTCGAGGGACGCAAGATCACGCGCGCCGAACTGGTCGGTGTCATTTGCGAGCGGCTGAACCGCCAGATGAAGGACGTGTCGGAGGCGCTGGCGAGCATGGGCTTTCAGGGGCCGGTCGCGCGCCAAGTGGTGCTGACCGGCGGCGGCGCGGATATCAAGGGGATCGCCGACTATGCGCAGACGGCGCTCGGACGGGCGGTGCGCATCGGCCGGCCCAAGGGCATCGCCGCGCTGCCCGACGCGCATGGCGGTCCGGCCTTTTCGACGCTGTGCGGCGTCGCGCTCCATGCGGCCTCGGTTCCGCTCGACCTGCGCAGCATGCCGGCCACCGCGCAGACGGTGCATCGCACCGGCAAGTCTGCATGGATGCAGCGTCTGATCGCGGCGATGCGCGCCAACTATTAGAAGCCGGAGGGAGGCACGACTTTTCGGTGGGAAACTTACTTTGGGGGGTGAATCGGCGTCGCTAATCGTGCATGAACGACCGATGCGCACCTGACGTGCAACGCCCCTGCCAGGGCCAAGGAGATTGGGCAATGAGCATTGAAATCGGGCCGCCCCATGTGGACGAGCTGAAGCCGCGGATCACCGTCGTGGGTGTCGGCGGCGCGGGCGGCAATGCGATCGCGAACATGATCATGGCGCAGGTCGATGGCGTCGATTTCGTGGTCGCCAATACCGACGCGCAGGCGCTGAACGCCTCGCCGGCCGAACGTCGCATACAGCTGGGGCCGCGTATCACCGAGGGCCTGGGCGCGGGATCGCGGCCCGACATCGGTCGCGCGGCGGCGGAAGAGACGATCGCCGAGGTGCAGGAGGCGCTTCAGGGCGTCCACATGTGCTTCATCGCGGCCGGCATGGGCGGCGGAACCGGCACCGGCGCGGCCCCCGTCATCGCCAAGGCGGCGAAGGAAATGGGCGTCCTGACCGTGGGCGTCGTCACCAAGCCCTTCACCTTCGAGGGTAATCGCCGCGCGCGTTCGGCCGAGGCGGGCATCGAAGAGCTTCAGAAATATGTCGACACGCTCATCGTCATTCCCAACCAGAACCTGTTCCTGATCGCCAACCCGAACACGACCTTCAAGGAAGCGTTCGAAATGGCTGACGAGGTTCTGCAGCAGGGCGTTCGCGGAATCACCGACCTGATGGTCATGCCCG
>CAZJCT010000126.1:0-6599 GCA_964544675.1 uncultured Sphingobium sp. | reverse complement strand
TTTTTGCACGCCGATCACCCCACGAAGGGGGTGCCTATTGCACGCTGATCCTCACATAGCGAAAACGAACGTTAGCGAACGTCGACAGAATTTGATCCGAGAAGTCGAAAAGGACGAGATGATCAAGGGGGTTGGCGTCGGGCGCACGCCTGTCATCGGCGGCCCGTCACACGTCATTACTCGGGATGAGTTCCCGTTTTATGCGCCGGACGTGGGCACGAAGCGTCCCCTGCCAATCAAAGACACCAGTTATCGGAACAGTGTTCGTGTCAAGATTGCACGCGCCAACCTGGAGGAAGGGGAAACGAAACCACGATGGCGCTTTCTCGAAGGAGAGACCAAGTGGAGCGCCGATATTGAGGACGCCGAGTTTGTGGAGGCTCTCAATGCCGAACAGACGGGGCTACCGCTGGCAGTTGGGCAGGTCATGGTTGTGGACGTTGCCATTGACTCGAAGTTAGTCGATGGTGCTTGGGAAGAGAGCAATCGGCGCATTGTCAGGGTTGTTCAACCGGCAGTCAATCGTCGGCAAGCGACGCTCGATCTAGGTCGTGAGTAATTTCACAACCGCATACCCTAAAGTCATTACGCCGACCGCCACAGCAACCTGATAACTGAGCAAGCTAAGGCCCATCAGGATGCCTACAGTCGCACCCCCCAAAAGGAGGGCGTCGCTGGTCGTAATCCTGCTCTCAGGTCTTTTCATTGGGGTTTCGCAGCCGGGGGCCATTGTGTTAGAATCGCACGATGACGACCCTGAAGCAAGCCCGGGAACAGGGTAAAATCGATCAGTTTTCCAAGGAGCATGAGCGCGATCCTCATGGCGACGAGGAAGCGTTCAATCGCGCGGTTCAGGCAATGGCCCGAAACTCGAAAGAAGCTCCGAAAGCATCGTCTCAGGGCAATCCCGACGATTGAAGCGGTATTCCGCCTCCTTCGCGTATTTCCACAGGTGCTTGCCACTCACCTGAATGTGGGTGCCGCTGATCGTCCGCTTTAGCTGCGACCAGAAGCCTTCAATGCCGTTTGTGGTGATGCCGCCCGGTGCGACATATTGGCCGTCGCTGTGGCGGACGCGCTTGTGCCAGTAGCCTTTGAAGTCACCCAGATCGTCATAGCTGCTGAAATCGTCGGTGTGGATTTCGGAGTGCGGCTTCACATTCTCGAACACATGCTTTTCCAGCGTCGGCTTACGACGATCGGGGATGACCTTGGTGATGATATCGCCGTTGCGCTCCATCATGCCCATGATCGCGGTCTTGTTGCCCTTGTAGCCGGTGCCTTTGCCGACTGCCGTTCCACCGATGTAGGTTTCGTCGATCTCGACGGTCTTGAACGGTCCCCCGAGCGGGCCTTCGCCGTCAACGTCCGCCATATGCTCGCGGATCAGGTGCGCCATGCGCCACGCGGTCTTGTAGGTGACGCCTAGCTGGCGCTCCAGTTCCTTTGCCGCGACGCCGTTGCGCGTCGTGGTGAACAGGAAGATCGCATAGAACCACATTTGCAGCGGAGTGCGGGTCTTCTCGAAGGGTGTTCCGACAGTCGGATGCAGATGGTGGCCGCACCATTGGCAGGAATAGGCCCGCTCTGCCTTGATGCGATACCAGTTGGACGGGCGCTCGCACGAAGGACAGGTGAAGCCCTGCCCGAACCGGACATCAAACAGATGCTGAAGGCATGTCTCATCATCTGGAAAACGCTTGAAAAACTGCGCAACAGTCTGGGGCTTCTTGTTCATGCCCCATGATATAGCTTAGCCGGTTACGTATGGAAAGGGGATAATCACCGATCACTTGACGTTCCGCCATCCGTTCCCTACACGTTCCCTGTCCGTTCCACAATGGCGGGAGGAAGGCCAGTGCTAACCGCGAAGCAGCAGCGGCTGCTCTTGTTCATCAAGGATCATCTCGACAAGGGCGGGGTGTCGCCTTCGTTCGAGGAAATGAAGGAGGCGCTCGACCTTCGGTCGAAGTCGGGGATCCACCGGCTGATCGGCGCTCTGGAGGAGCGGGGTTTCATTCGGCGGCTTCCCAACCGTGCCCGCGCGCTGGAGGTGTTGAAGCTCCCTGACGGCCTGCCTGCGCAACCGGCGGCGCCAGCGATCCTCGCGGCGGCTTCGGCTGCTCCGGTCGGGCGGGGCGCGCCGGCGATCCTGCCGCTCGCCGCCAATGACGTGATCGAACTTCCGCTCCATGGTCGCATCGCCGCAGGCGTGCCGATCGAGGCGATGGAGGGCGCGAACAGCCTGTCGGTGCCGGCGGCGCTTCTCGGCTCCGGCGAGCATTATGCGCTCGAAGTCTCGGGCGATTCGATGGTCGAGGCGGGCATTCTCGACGGCGACTATGCGCTCATCCAGCGGACCGAAACGGCCCGCGCCGGACAGATCGTCGTCGCGCTGATCGACGACTGCGACGCGACTCTCAAATATTATCGGCAGGAAGGTGGCAGGATCCGGCTGGATCCCGCCAACAGCGCCTATGAGCCGCAAATCTACGAGCCGGGCCGGGTGCGGATCCAGGGACGGCTTGCCGGGCTTCTGCGCCGCTATCACTGAGGCGGCGGCGCTCCGGCGCCGGTCGCCGCGCGCGGATAAGGCGCGCGGCGGCGGACCACCCAGGGATGCTCGTCATGCGCGTCGCGGCTGCGGATCAGCCGCCGCCCCTCCAGCACGATCGCCGCCCCGCCCGAGCGCCGCAGCTCGCGCCGGTCGAGCTTGATCCAGCGCGGGCGGCAAGCCTCGGGCAGCGTCCGCTCCGCGATCACGATATCGGCCCCGGCGCAGGCAGCGATCAGGTCGCGCCACGGCACCATCAACTGGCCCCGCGCCATCAGCAGCGTGGCGGCACCCACGCCCTCTCCAACCCTCAGGCGACAGAATTCGGGTGAGCAGCGCGCGCCCGGCAGGGCGGCCAGGGCGGTCGCCTCTCCCTCCCAGCCGGCAAGCTCTGCCATCTGTTCGCGCACATAGTCGCCTGCGCGATCACGAAGCAGCGCCAGCCCACCGTCGGGCGTGCGGACGGCGACATGGCGGCCATCGTCGGTCACCAGAATGTCGGGCTTCGGCGCGGTCGCGTAGCCCGCCAGCCCGATCGCCATGAGCGGCAGCCCGGCATAGCGAAGCGCGGTGCGCCACAGCAGCAGCCACAACAGCCCCGCCATCACGAGCGTAAATGCAGCCGCCGGGATCGCCGGACGGAGCAGGATCGCGCTGTCCTGCGCCGCGACGACATGTGCGATCCACAGCAGCAGATCGAGCGCCTGACCCGCGATCCACCACACTGGCGCGCCCAGTCCGGCGAGATCGAGGACCAGCGCCAGCGCGACGGCGGGCATGATGACGAACTCGGTCAGCGGGATCGCGACCATGTTGGCAAGCGCGCCGAGCATCCCCGTCAGGTGGAAGTGATAGAGCGCGATCGGCATCAAAGCGACCTCGACCGCGAGGCCGGTCACGAGCAGCCCGACGATGAAGCGGCCGGCACGGCGCAATCGCGATTCCTCGCGCGCCGCGAAGAAGGCGCGCATCGTGCGATGCTCGACCAATGCGACAATCGATGCAACCGCTGCGAAGCTGAGCTGGAAGCTCGGACCCACCAGCGCCTCCGGCCATAGCAGCAGGATCAGCAGCGCGCCCGCCGCCACCACCCGCAGGCTGATCGCGCGACGGCCAAGCGCGAGCGCCGCCATCACGAGCAGCGCCGCGACACAGGCGCGGATCGTCGGGACTTCGGCGCCGGTCAGCAGCGTGTAGCCGACACCCGCCCCCGCCCCGGCCGCCGCCGCGACGAGCATCAGCGGCCAGCGAAGCGCGAGTGCAGGAAAGAGCGCAAGCAGCCGCCAGGTCAACAGAACGACCGCCCCCACGACGGCGGTGACATGAACACCACTGATCGACAGCAGATGCGCGAGGCCGCTGCGCCGCATCGCCTCCTCATCCTCAGGCGGGATATGACCCCGGTCGCCGCTCGCCAACGTTGCGGCGATGGCGCCCGCCGGGCCGTCGAGCTGCCCCGTCACATGTCGCGAAAGCCGCTGTTGCAACGTGTCGCCGCCAGCCGCCGGTGCGGCAATGATGGTCATCGGCGGCAGCACCCGGCCCGTCGCGCCCAGCCCGTCGAACCAGGCGCGACGCGCGAAGTCGTAGCCACCCGGAAGCGAGGCTGGTGCCGGCGGCATGAGCCGGGCGCGCAGCCGGATCGTCATGCCTCTCGCGATCGCAGGCCCTTGCCGCGCCGCCTCATCCGCGAGGTTGAGGCGGATTCGCCGGGGCAGATCGGGGCGCGCCACGGGCTCCACGATGATTCGGCTGATCTGGCGGGCGGGCAATGGCTCGACCTCGAGCACCGTCGCCGTCATCGTCACCATCGCCGGACGCGCCAGCGGCGGTTCGCCGACCAGACCCGCCCTGCCCCACGCCAACAGACAGCCCCCGGCGGCGAGCAACGCGGCAAGCCCCAGAATCCGCAGCAGCCGCCCCTCTCCCCGCCCCGCGCCGAGAGCAAGCACGCCCAGGCCAAGCGATGCGCAGATCAACGCCATCCAGTCCGCCCGCTGCGGCAACGCGAACCAGGCGGCGATGCCGAGGCCCAGCATTACCGGGATCCAGAGCGGCAGCTGTTCGCGCTCCGTCTCCAGCAGCCGTTCCGCAGACGCGAGCATCGCGCCGCGCCCGAACAGGTGCCCGACGCCGACAATTTGTCGCGGCGCAAAACCCGTGCTAGGGGCCTGTCCCTCCACCCGCTATACCCTCAGCCAGCAAGGGACAGGATTTGGCAGTCGACCGCGCAAAAAGTCCAGAGGTTGTTACGCGGTTCGCACCGTCACCGACGGGCTTTCTGCATATCGGCGGCGCGCGTACGGCACTGTTCAACTGGCTGTTCGCCCGCCATCATGGCGGCAAGTTCCTGCTTCGGATCGAGGATACCGACCGCGCTCGCTCGACGCCGGAGGCTATCGACGCGATTTTCGACGGCCTGAACTGGCTAGGCCTTGCCGGCGACGAGCTGCCCGTGTTCCAGTCCGAGCGGGCATCGCGCCATGCCGAGGTGGCGCATGCGCTGCTGGCGGCCGGTCACGCCTATAAATGCTTTGCGACGCCCGATGAGCTCGCCGCGCTCCGCGAGGAGCAGCGCGCCGCCAAACAGCCGATGCGTTATGACGGCCGCTGGCGCGACCGCGATCCGGGCGAGGCACCGGAGGGCGCGCCGTTCGTCATCCGCCTCAAGGCCCCGCAAGAGGGCGAAACGGTGATCGACGATGCCGTCCAGGGCAGCGTGACGGTGCGCAATGCGGAACTGGACGACATGATCCTGCTCCGCTCGGACGGGACGCCCACCTATATGCTGGCGGTGGTCGTCGACGATCACGACATGGGCGTCACCCATGTCATTCGCGGCGACGATCATCTCAACAACGCCTTCCGCCAGCTTGGCATCATCAAGGCGATGGGCTGGCCGCAGCCGGTCTATGCACATATCCCGCTGATCCACGGCGCGGACGGGGCAAAGCTGTCGAAGCGGCACGGCGCGCTCGGCGTCGACGCCTATCGCGACGAGATGGGCATGCTGCCCGAGGCCGTCGGCAACTATCTCCTCCGTCTCGGCTGGGGTCATGGCGACGAGGAGATCATCGATCGTGACCGCGCGGTCGCTTTGTTCGACCTCGCGGGCGTGGGGCGCTCGCCTTCGCGCTTCGATCTCAAGAAGCTCGAAAGCCTCAACGCGCATTATATTCGCGAGGCCGACGATGCGCGCCTGGCGGAGCTGGCCGCGCCCATTCTGGAGCGCGAGGGCCTCCGCCCCGATCCGGCGCTTCTCGCCGCCGCGATGCCGTCGCTCAAGCCAAGGGCGAAGACGGTGCTGGAACTGGCGGATGGCGCGCGCTTTCTGTTCGTCGAGCGGCCGATTCCTGTCGACGATGACGCCCGCGCCCTGCTAGGCCATGACGCGATCGCGCTGCTGAAGGCCGCCGTGGATCGCCTGTCGCCGGTGTCCGACTGGCAGATGGACGCGATCGAGAGCGCCGTGCGGACGATCGCGGAGGATGCCGGTATCGGACTGGGCAAGGTCGCTCAGCCGCTTCGCGCGGCGTTAACGGGTCGCAAGACCTCGCCTGGCATATTTGACGTCCTTTTCCTGCTGGGAAGGGACCAAACATTGGCACGTCTTTCGGACATATGCGAATGTGCATCCGAAGCGCGGGCCTGAAGACGAGAAGGGGCAGCTATGGCCGTTGATAAAGTCACTTTGGGAGTTGACGACAAGACGCTGGACTATGGGGTATTGTCCGGGACGGTCGGTCCTCAGGTCGTCGACATTCGCAAGCTCTATGCCCAGACGGGCATGTTCACCTACGATCCCGGCTTCACCTCGACGGCGAGCTGTGAATCGGCGCTGACCTACATCGACGGCGACCAGGGCATATTGCTCCACCGCGGCTACCCGATCGATCAGCTCGCCGAGCAGTCGAGCTTCATGGAAGTCTCCTACCTGCTGCTTCGCGGCGAGCTGCCGAGCGCGAGCGAACTCGCTGAGTTCAGCCGCACCGGCCCCGGCATGGCCGAAGTCGCCGACTATTGGACCAAGATCGCCGACCGCGTT
>CAZJCT010000125.1:0-6726 GCA_964544675.1 uncultured Sphingobium sp. | reverse complement strand
GGCACTCGATCAGCTCCTCGATCCGGCGGATATATTTGATCGCCTGCGCCGGCAGATCGGCCCAGCTGCGAGCGCCCGCCGTCGTCTCCTGCCATCCCGGCATGCTCTCGTAGATCGGCTCGGCGCGCGCCTGATCCTGCGGATGCGGCGGCAGATAGTCGTAGCTGCGGTCACCGACCCGATAACCGGTGCAGATCTTCAGCTCCTCGAACCCGTCGAGCACGTCGAGCTTGGTCAGTGCGATTCCGGTGATGCCGCTCACCGCCGCCGACTGGCGCACAAGCACCGCGTCGAACCAGCCGCAACGGCGCTTGCGCCCCGTGACCGTCCCGAACTCATGCCCCCGTTCGCCCAGTCGCTGGCCGACGTCATTCTCCTGTTCGGTCGGGAAAGGTCCGGCACCGACGCGCGTCGTGTACGCCTTCACGATGCCCAGCACGAAGCCGACCGACGAGGGGCCGAGGCCTGAGCCGCCCGACGCGGTGCCCGCGATGGTGTTGGACGATGTGACGAACGGATAGGTGCCATGGTCGACGTCGAGAAGCACGCCCTGCGCGCCCTCGAACAGGATGCGGTCGCCGCGCTTCTTGGCGGCGTTGAGCGTGAGCCAGACCGGCTTGGCGAAAGGCAGCACGACCTCTGCCACTTCGCGCAGGTCCGCGAGCAGCGCCTCACGGTCCACCGGCGCCTCGCCGAAACCGGCGCGCAGCGCGTCGTGATGCGCGCAGACGCGGTCGAGCTGCGGCCCCAGATCGTCGAGATGGGCAAGGTCGCACAGCCGGATCGATCGGCGGCCGACCTTGTCCTCATAAGCGGGGCCGATGCCGCGCCGGGTTGTGCCGATCTTGCCCGCCCCGCTCGCATCCTCGCGCAGCGCGTCGAGGTCGCGGTGAAAGGGCAGGATCAGCGGCACGGTCTCCGCGATGTGGAGCGTCTCGGGGCTGACCGCGATGCCCTGCCCGCGCAGCTTCGCCACTTCCTCGCAGAAATGCCAGGGGTCGAGCACGACGCCGTTGCCGATGACGCTGAGCGTGCCGCGAACAATTCCCGACGGGAGCAGCGACAGCTTGTAGGTCGTGTCGCCGACGACGAGCGTGTGGCCGGCATTATGACCGCCCTGAAAGCGGACCACCACGTCGGCGCGGCTTGCCAGCCAGTCGACGATCTTGCCCTTGCCCTCGTCACCCCACTGGGCGCCGATCACGGTCACATTTGCCATGGATAGAGTCCTCCACCCTGCCGGGCGGCTCCACGTCATCCTTCGACAGGACTCGACGACGGGACGGGATCAGCGGGCGGGTGCCCGGTCCGGGGCGCGGACTAGTGGCCCCGGCGGCCGGTGTCAATCGCGGATGATAGCCAAGCTTTTCAGTTCGAGTTCTGAGGCGACGGCTCATCGAGGGCTTTGGTTGCAGCGTCGCTCAGCATCCGAGCCGGCTCTGGAAGGTTCAAGGCAAGCAAGATAAGAACGGTCAGCAGAAGCGTGAAAGCCCAAGCCACGATGTTCGTCAACAGAGCCGGCAGGAAACCCGTTCGCTGAGTGACGTGCTCCCGTATATCCGCCTTGGCAGCTTCGACAGCACTCAATGCCGCAGACACCTGCAGCTCAGGTTTAGCGGCCTCCAAGCTTGAACCGATAACCTCGCTCAAGGTCCGCTCTGCCGCCTGCCGATATGTTTCCACTACGGTTTTGGAAGGATTGCGGCTGTACCCGCTTGATTGGCGCCCTTCTTGCGCGTCTTCCCGTATAGCCCTCTTGTAGAGAGCGTATGCTAGCAAACCTACCACATCATCATCGTCTTGTACGATGTTATCGAATGCTCTGCTGTAAGGCTGGGCTGAGGATTGCGCGCCTTCCTCGTTCATCAATGTCAGGCCACCTCTTGGGGCTTACGCCGCGAGAGGCCCTTCTGAAGGATATCCTCCCGCACGACCTTGAAGCTTTTGCCATGCGAAACCTTGATCGTGCCTGTAACAGCACTTCGCGCCTTCGGCGTGTGCGGCGTCTCTGCCGTTTGCCGAGGAGAAACCAGCCTTTTGAGAAATTCCGGCATTTACGCCTCCGTCTCCGCTCTAAACTGTCTACTTCACGTATGTAGTGACGAACAACCAAAAACGGATCGGGTAAAGTTCAAGATTTGCCGTCGTCCATATGCTGGCGATAGCCGTCGCCGAGCATCCGGAGCGCCGCGTCGGAGCGACCTTCCGCCTCTGCGTAGCGCAGACCCTTCACCCGCTCGACCAGGATCTCGCGCGGCGTGGGCTGCTCCGCGAACTGCGCCATCACCTCGTCGATGAACGCGGCGAGCGGCATATAGCCGTCGCGCCCCGACTGGCCCGGCGTCAGCTCGGTCTGCACGCCGGGCGGCGCCAGCTCGATCACTTCGACCTTCCCTTCGAGTTGATAGCGAAGCGAGTCGGTATAGCTGTGGATCGCCGCCTTGGTCGCGCTGTAGGTCGGCGTCCAGGCGAGCGGCACAAAGGCGAGGCCCGACGATACGGTGACGATCGCCGCATCGTCCTGCGCCGCCAGATGCTCGACCAGCGCGTCGATCAGGCGGATGGGCGCGATGAGGTTGGTCGTGATCATCTCCAGCGCGTCCGCAAGATCCCGGCGCGTCGAAAGCCGTTCGGTTCGCATGATACCGGCATTGGCGATGACGACGTTGAGCGCGGGATGATCGGCCATGACCCTCGCCGCGAGTCCCTCGATATCCTCCGCGCTGGTCATGTCGGCGGCATAGCCCGCCATGCCGGGATGGGCGGCGGTGATCTCGTCGATCGCCTCCTGCCGCCTGCCGGCGATGATCACGCGATTGCCCTGGCTGTGGAAGCGCTCCGCCAATGCGCGGCCGATGCCGGCCGTGCCGCCGGTAATGAGAATCGTGTTGCCTGCCATGCGCATGATGTGTCTCCTCCAAGGTCGTGACACGCCATGTACGCACCGGCGGCGCGCGTTGAAGAAGGCACCTGAAAGATTTATACGCACCGCATGGATAGCGAGTTACCAAGCGGTGCGCCCGGAGCCGTGGGCGCAAGCGACGGCGAGCGGCCCATCCTGCCCCCCGAAGGCACCGATCCGCGTGTCGAGCGCCTGGTCAACGACGTCATCGGACAGGTCGCGGACAAATGGACGATGCTTGTCCTGGAGGTGCTGGAAGATCATGGGGAGCAGCGTTTCTCCGAGATCGGTCGACGCGTCGAAGGGATCAGCCAGAAGATGCTGACGCAGACGCTGCGCCGTATGGAGCGCGACGGCCTCGTCATCCGCACCGTCCATCCGGTCATCCCGCCGCGCGTGGACTACCGCCTCACCGAACTGGGCGAAAGCCTGAGCTATGCCTTCTGCGGCGTCTGGACGTGGGCGGAAAGCAATCTGGAGCGGATAGAGGCGGCGCGCGGTGCGTTCGACGCGAACCGGGCGGACCCCGCTCAATAAGCGACCGGCGAGCCCCCGGACAATCGGTGCGTGCAGCCCAGGGCACGGCCATCGTCGGCATCGGACAGCGCGGCGACCGTCACCCAGCCTTCGCCGCGCAACGCCTTCGCCCGCTGCGCGTCATGCCCGATCGGCAGGAAGACGCGCCGCGTCTCGCCGCGTCCCGACCGCGCGTCGATCAGCGGATCGGGATAGAGCGAAAAGCCCATCGCCGGTTCGAACGTCCCGTCGTCGCGCGCGATGGCGTAGCTGCCGCCGCGTCCGATCTCGCCGATGAAGCCCTCGGCGAAGATCGAGAAACCGAACCAGTTCTGATATTCGAACCCGTGCCGCTCGGTGGGATCGAGCGTCAGCGTGACGTCCCAGTCGATGGGCGCGGCGATGGCGCGAAGGCCCGCGATGCGGCTTGCGACCGCGCCCGCGCCAGCCCCCGCGTCGAACGCCTCCAGCGCGTCCATCGCCGCGTGGAAGGGGCCGGTCAGGCTGATAAGCGGCAGATAGGCGGCCGCATCCGGCCCCAGATCGGCGACCGCGCCCGCATCCTTGGCGTCGAGCGCATCGCGCAGCGCCTCGCGCACCGGTCCTCGCGCAACGGGCAGCGGGCCGTCGGCGAGGCAGTCGATCAGGTCGGGCAGGGTGAAGTCGATGGTGATGCCCTCGACGCCTGCGCGCTGGAGCGCCTCGATGGTCATGGTCACGATCTCGACCGCCGCCGCGACGCTGTCGGACCCGATCAGCTCCGCTCCGATCTGCATTCGCTCGCGCTCGGGATGAAGCTGGTCGGCGCGAAGACGGATCACCGGCCCCGCGTAGCAAAGCCGTAGCGGGCGCGGCGCCTGCGCCAGCCGCGTGGCCGCGATGCGTCCCACCTGCGCGGTGAAGTCGGGGCGGAGCGCCAGCGTGCGCTGCGAGATCGGATCGACCGCGCGCAGCAGGTCCATCGGACGCACCGACTGGAGCCGCCGGTTCAGCGTCTCCTCGAATTCCGCGATGGGCGGCATCACGAGGCCATAGCCGTGCGCCGTCAGCGTATCGACGACATCGCGGACGAGACGCGCCGCCGCCTGCGCATCGGGGGGCAGCCGGTCCGAAAGGCCCTCGGGCAGCAGGCCTGATGAAACGCTTGTGGTCATGTTCGCGCCTCTAGCGCATAATTTGCGCCAAGCGAGCGAGAATCTGCGGAGCGCGGGGGGGGGCGGGTCCATGCGGGTGATATTCGACACGGCCCATCAGCCGTTCGACCAGTATATGCTGCTGCTCCTGCCGGCCGCCGCGCTGGCCGTGACGTTGGTGCTGATCGCGCGCGGCAAGGGGCGGCGCACGCTGTGGATCGGCGGCGGAATCACGCTGCTGCTGTTCCTGCTCAGCTTCGTCCTGCCGCTCGCCGACCATCGCCATATGCGCACGCTCGCCGCCTCGCCCGATGTCAGGACCGTCGAAGGCCCGATCAGCGTCCACAGCCGCGAAACCCGCCGCGTGTGGCTCGGGACCTCGCGCGGGGTCGGCGTCGGGACGAGCAACAGCTATCGCACCGAGACCCTCGAACAATTCTACATCGGCACGCAATGGTTCGCCTTCACCGTCGGCGACTATCCGTCGAACGCCAGCTTCACCAATATCGGCGACCCGCCGGTCGCGCTCGCCGACGGCATGTGGGCCAGGGCGAGCTTCATCGCCGACCCCTGGTATCAGGACGAGCTGCGCATCGTGCGGCTGTCGCTGGGAGAGCCCGACCCGGCCGAGCGCGCCGCGTCGGCGGGCGATCCGGCATTCGCGGGCTTCTGGCGCGAGTTCGCCACCGCCGTGGGGCGTCAGGATCAGGCCACGGTGCGCAGGCTCACCCGCTTCCCCTTCCTGTTCGCGGGGTCGGCCATCGGCGCCGACCGGTTCGACACGATCTGGATGGCGCTGTTCGCGCCGCCGACGCTCCGCCAGTGCCTCGCGCGCGCCGTGCCGGCGACCGACGGCGACGCGATGTCGGTCGGCTGCGGTGCCTATGTCTATGTGTTCGAGAAGGGCGCGGACGGCTGGCGCTTCGCCAGCTTCACCGCTGATCCCGAAGCCGGTTAGCGGGTTCACGCGGAGACGCGGACGGCGTCGACGGCGCGGCGAAGCCGCTTTCTCCTGGGCGGAGCATTGCGGGTCGGACGTCTACGGCCCGCCGCAAAGCTGCTTTCTCCGCGTCATCGCGTCTCCGCGTGAACAGACCCTCTGGCTGCGACGCCCCGTCACCCTGGATGGTTCGCGCAGAGGCGCGAAGGACGCAGAGGCTTCCGTGCCAGAGTCGCAGCCGCTTTCCTATTCTGGCGGAAGCCATGCGGAGCGTTGCGGACCGAAAGCCTGCGGCGCTCGCTCGCGCCAGATCTCTGCGTCCTCTGCGCCTCTGCGCGAACCCACTAACGCAACGACTGCCAAGGCCCGGCAGGGTGGAGGCCCGCGCCCCCACCCTCCAAGCAATCAGGCGAACTTCAGCAGCTTGACGTCCTGCACGCCTTCCAGCTTGCAGATGTCCCACAGCAGCGGTTCGTGCACCGTGCCGTCGACCGAGAGCAGCAGCACCGCCTCCCCGCCGACGTTGCGCCGGCCGAGGTGGAAGGTGCCGATGTTCACACTCGCCTCGCCCAGCGTCGATCCGATGCGGCCGATGAAGCCGGGCGCGTCGCGGTTGACGATGTAGAGCATGGTGCCGGTCAGATCGGCCTCCATGTTGATGCCGGTGAGTTCGACGAGGCGCGGCTGGGCGTTGCCGAACAGCGTACCCGCGACCGACTTCTCGCCCTCGCTGGTGGTGATCGTCACGCGCACGAGCGTCTGATAGTCGCCCTCGCGGTCATGGCGCACCTCGCGCACGTCAAGGCCGCGCTCCTTGGCCAGATAGGGCGCGTTGACCATGTTCACCGTGTCCGAATAGACGCGCATCAGGCCCGCGAGCACCGCCGCCGTGATCGGCTTCTGGTTCAGCTCGGCGGCGTGGCCCTCGGTCTCCACGGCAACGCCGCGGATCTTGTCGCCGTACAGCTGCCCGACGAGCGCGCCGAGCTTTTCCGCGAGCGCCATATAGGGGCGAAGCTTGGGCGCTTCCTCCGCCGACAGGCTCGGCATGTTGAGCGCGTTGGTGACGCCGCCGGTCATCAGATAGTCGGACAATTGCTCCGCCACCTGCAACGCCACATTGACCTGCGCCTCGCTGGTCGAGGCCCCCAGATGCGGGGTGCAGATGAAGTTGGGCGTGCCGAACAGCGGGCTGTCCTTGGCCGGCTCGGTCTGGAACACGTCGAGCGCCGCGC
>CAZJCT010000124.1:0-6920 GCA_964544675.1 uncultured Sphingobium sp. | reverse complement strand
TTGAGGAGACCTTCGGCGAAATGGACCCGGAGGCGAAACACGCGATGAGCCACCGCGCGGATGCGTTCCGGCAGTTGATGGGGAAGTTGTTGTAGGGTTTTGGGGGTTGGGTGGGGGTTAGCGATTTGTGGACCTGTCACCGCAAATCCCGGATTTAGGAAGCAGGCGTAGGCAAACTATCTGTCGTCAGCTGGAGCTTGGCATCTTTTGAACGGGCATCGCACCCAATCTTACCTCGTCGCCATCGATGAACGCACGGGCCTTCAATCGCCCCTCCGATTTAATTTCAAAGTGAGCCATTTTCGCGTTCAGTCTGATTTCTCGCATACTAAATTCTTCGGTGGGAGGCAGTGAAAGCTGCCCCTCCACGGAGTATTCTGTTTCCATTAGGAGGCGGTCTTCTCCGTCTGACTCAAATAGGATGCGGACAATTACCTTGCTGGCTGAGTCAGGCTTCTCTCGGATCACAAGGCTCGCGCAAAGTTGTGGGAGCGTGGAAGGGATTTCTTGAACATACATAGCGGCTGCGTAGACGCCGACTAGAGTGATTTTGCCGCTCACCTCTTCGCGAATATCGTCGCAAAATATTGTGTGCCCGCTCGGAAGGTTTGGATTGATGATCACGCCGTAACCGTTTCCGAGCCGGAATATTTCTTCGAGCTTGCGGCCCCATCCGGTGCACGCACGGGATCAGTAGATGTCACTGCTACCGACTTATTGCCGGACGGCGTATAGACGCGCCCCGTTCTGCGGTCCCTCGCCTCGATGATCAGATCTACCTCGAGGGCGTCCGCCATGTCCGAAAGCTTATCAATCTGCCAGTTGGGCGGCGTCGAAAACGACCGTGACATGTACGATTTGTTGATACCAAGCCGATCGGCGAGACCCTTGAGGGTAAGGCCGAACTCCTTCTTACGCGTGAGGAGGACGTGCCAAAATAGGCTCTGGAAACCAGAGCGCGTCATTTGACGGCGATATTCGCGCTCGTATTGTTCCTCGTTACTCATCACCGCTCCACATGCATCTCACCGACATAGTCACTGAAGTCGGTACCTCTGTAGGGGGCGACCCCCGGAAACTTCCGTTCCCACTGCGCGGGAAGGCCAGCGGCAATGGCGTTGTAGGTTGCCATGTCAGCAAGGGCATGCCGATCATGAGCCGCCAAAGCAACAAACACGTTCTTTCGCGCAAACCTTCCGAGAATCCGCCAGCCTGGCGCGGGGCTTCGAAAGGACCAGGCCCAAACTTCGTCATGCCCCTTGAACCATTTGTATTCGGCTCTCGACGACTGCTCCCGCGAGACACTTACCATGAGACCTTTGCAGAACTGGCCAATCAGTACGTCAGCTTTGATCGACGGAAAATGAACCCCGGTTTTGTTGCCCTTTAGCAGATCAAAAACCTCGGGGTCGGCCCACATTGCGCGCTTCCGCTCACTCTCCTTCAATGGCATACGAGGCAAAAGCTCCCGGAATCCCCGAAGCTTCATCTGACTATCAGATAGCAAAGTTGCGTTAAAAGTCAACTTCGGGCCCCCAAATTTGGTTCGACCCTGCCACAAAATTCGCGGCTTGGGAAATCTGCGCAGAAGAGGTAGATTGAAGACGCCAAACACCTTAGCTTTGGAACTACGGCGACAGGTGCGTACCCCCCCCCCCCGGATTGAGTGTGGGAAGCTATTGTAGCCGCCGCGCTCCCGCAGTGACCGAGTGCTTGCATTCATCCTTTCGCGTCATGCCAGCCCTTCGACTGCCTGCTTGCAGCAGGCGCTCAGGATAAACTTCAGCCAATGGCTGAAGGCTGGCATCGCTCGCGGTGGCGCACTGCCTCGGGAGACCCCAGCCTTCGCTGGGGTGACGGTGGGGATCGAGTTGATGTTCCTCCACGTCATGCCAGCGCAGGCTGGCATCGCTCACGGCAACACTACGAACGCGAAGAGGTCGTCCCACTGCGGATTGCTCTCCTCGATCAGGCGGATCTTCCAGTCGCGCTTCCATGCCTTCAGCGCTTTCTCACGCGCGATGGCGTCGACGATGCTCTCGTGCCGCTCGGCGAGGACGAGGCGCTTCAGACCGTATCGCCGACAGAAGGACGACCCCGTTCCCGCACGATGCTGGACCATCCGCGCGGCGATGTCGCTCGTGACCCCGATGTAGAGGACGCCGTGCGGCCTGTTGGTGAGGATGTAGGTCCAGCCGCCCATGATACGAGGCTACATCATGCCGGGCGAGATGCCAGCCGTCGCTGGCATGACGGGGCGCTGGCATGACGTTTCTTCTCGTCACCCCAGCGGAGGCTGGGGTCTCAGTTGATTGCGCGCTTCTGCGGGAGATGCCAGCCTTCGCTGGCATGACGGGGGGCATGGCGGGAAGGTATCCGGCCCCCCCTTCAACCCTTCATTAACCCTGATCGTCAATATGTCCTGCTGACGAGGCGTGTCGCGCCTCCAAGGGGACATGGCCATGACTGCATCCGTTCGCGCGTGGGAACTGCCGGGGCTGCTGGAGCGGGCGCCGGAGGGGATTGCGATCCTCTCGCTCGACTGTTTCGACACGCTGATCTGGCGCAACACCAATCTGCCGGTCGATGTCTTTGCCGACCTGCCGCTGCCCGGCGGCGGGGTCGAGACGCGGATCTGGGGCGAGACCAAGGCGCGGCGAGTCATTCCCTATCAGGACCAGAGCCGGGTCGAGGTGACGCTCGACGAGATTTACGAGCATATGCTCCCCGCCGCGACCGAGGCCGAGCGCGCCGACGCGGTGGCGCGCGAGCTGACGGCGGAGGCGGCGCATTGCTATGGTTTCGCGCCCACGCGCGACCTGATCGCCGATGCCAAGCGGCGGGGGCTTCAGGTCATCATCGTGTCCGACACCTATCTTACCGAACCCCGGCTTCGCGCGCTGATCGCTGCGGCGGCGGGCGAGGACGTGGCGGGCATGATCGACCGCGTCTTCTGTTCGTGCGAATATGGGGTCAGCAAGGCGGGCGGGCTGTTCATGCACGTGCTGGCCGAGCTGGGCGTCTCCCCCTCCACGATCCTGCATGTCGGCGACAACCAGGTCGCAGACCAGACCGCGCCGGCCAAGCTCGGCATATTGGGCGTTCACCTGAAGCAGTTCGATGCCGAGAGCGAGATACGCCTTCGCCAGGAAGCGAGCGCTGCCTCGCTGATCGACCCCGGCGTCCGCGTCACGATCCCCGCGCACCAGCCGCACCGCGCGCAGGTCGCGCTGCGTCAGAGCGACGACCCGGCCGCCATTCTCGGCCACGACGTGCTCGGCCCGCTGATGACCGGCTTTGCCGACTGGATCGCGGCGGAGGTCGCGGCTCAGGACAAGGCGACCGGCAAGCCCACGCGAATCCTGTTCCTGCTGCGCGACGGCTATCTGCCCGCGCGCGTTTTCACCGCGCGTCACCCCGGCCTCGCGGATCGTGTGGCACAGGTGGAGATCAGCCGCTTCACCGCCGCCGCCGCGAGCTTCACCGATGTCGAGGCGATCGAGCGCTGCATCCTGCCCGAACTGCACGTCGGATCGACCGAGGTGTTCGCCAAGCAGCTCCGCCTCGACGCGTCGGAGACAAAGAGCCTTGCGCGCATGGCCAAGGCGCAGTTCGCCAAGGCCATCACCGACCCCGCGCGGGTGCGGCGTGTGGTGAAGGCGTCGCGGACGCTGCGTGAGCGCATGATCGCGCATCTGGCGCATCATGGCGTCCAGCCGGGCGATTCGGTGATGCTCGTCGACCTCGGCTACAATGGCTCGGTCCAGAATTTCATCGCGCCGGTGCTGGCGGAGCAGATGGGGCTGACGATCACGGGCCGCTATCTGCTGCTCCGCGAAACGACCGCCAGCGGGTACGACAAGCGCGGCTTCATCGACAACCGCCACCACGACCTGAAACTGCTTCACGCGCTGTCCGAATCGATCGCACTCGTCGAGCAGCTCGCAACCAAGTCAAGCGGTTCGGTGGTCGACTATCGCGAGGACGGGTCGGCGATCCGCAAGGCGGCGGGCGTCAAGGGCGCGCAAAGCGACGTTCGCGACATGATCCAGGCCGCCTGCCTCGACTATGTCGCCGATGCCGATGCGGGCTTCATCCGCCGTCCGCTCAGCGACACGGCGGAGACGCGGCGGCTGATGTGCGTCGCGATGCTGGCGCGGCTGCTGTTCCTGCCGATGGACAGCGAAATCGCGCTGCTGGGCGACTTTGCGCATGACGTGAATCTCGGCACCGACGAGATGGTCGGGATGCTCGACCATGAGGGCGCGGCGCGGGGCCTCAGGCGGCGCGGGCTGTTCTACATCAAGAACGCCGTGCGCATGTATCTGCCCGGCGAGTTGAAGCGCCACGGCCTGCCGCTCAACCTGTCGATCCTGACGTCCCGCCGGTTCGGACTGGACCTGCGCAAGACCGATTTCGACGTCGGCGCGATGCCGCTGCCCGTCATGCTGATGGACGCGTCGGGCAAGCATGTGACGGTCGATATCGACGCGATGCCGACGATCGACGGCTATTATCAGGCGCTGATCCCGATCGGCCCCGCCCACTATACCGCCGGCATCCAGCTCGGCCGCATCGCCGAATGGGTGCAGGTCGAGGAAGCGAGCTTCCACGAGGTCGAGGACTATCTGGAGGCCAAGGCCGAGGAAGGGGGCCAGACGGCCACCCTGATCTTCGAAGCGATGGACGAGGTGACCGACGGCCTGCATCGTTGCAACGGCGATGCGTCCTTCGTGCTGGTCCCGCCGCCTGCGGCCGCAAAGCCCGACGAGGCGCTGCTGCTGAGCTTCGTCTTCCGTCCGGTGGTCGAGCGCAAGCGCGCGTCGGCCGAGGCTCGCGCCGCGGCCTGAGGCCAAGCGGCGCTTGCCGAGGGCGGAGGGTCGGGTCTAAGCTTGGGGCGCTTGTCTCCTCCGGCCAAGGGCCTGTCCGATGCTGATCGCGCTTACCGACCGAATCTACGTCTCGCCCCAGATCACCGTCGACACGGTCGCCGAAGCGGCGCGATGCGGCGTGACGATGATCGTCAACAACCGGCCCGAAGGGGAATCGGCCGACCAGACGCCGGGAGAGGCGATCGAGGCGGCGGCGCGCGACGAAGGCATGACCTATGTCGCGATCCCGGTCGCGCATGCGGGGTTCGCGCCGTGGCAGATCGACGCGCTGGACGAGGCGCTGGCAGGCAATGGCGAGGGCAAGTCGCTGCTCTACTGCCGATCGGGAACGCGCAGCACATTGCTCTGGGCGCTGTCGCGCGCGCGCGCCGGCGACGATGTCGAAGTGATCCGCCAGATGGCCGACGGGGCAGGCTATGACATCGCTCCGGTGCGCCACGTCATGGACGCGCTGGCCGCGCAGGCGGCGTCACAGGACCGCTGACAAGCACCTGAATTTCTGGTAAGAAAACGGCGACGAGTCGATCCGCTGCCACGCCGAAAAAACGGTGGGCCGGGATCGGGACTCCGCGACGGGCGTTATGCATGCTTCTGGTGGGGGTGGCGCAAATAGCAGACGCATGTGCCTGATGTCGCGGACCCGTCACCATCACCCACTAGGGGGCGTCACGCGCTCCCGAGGGAAGAGGATGCCACACCATGTTCGCGCGCACCGAACGACTGATCCTGCGGCCGAGCTGGCCTGAAGATACCGCCGCGCTGGCGGAGTTGATGAGCCAGCCGGACCTGCTCACGAATTTCGCCACGCCCGATCTCGACGCCGATCCCGAGGCGCAGCTGATCCTGCGCCAGGACGATCCGCGCCTGCCCAATTGCCTCGCCTTCATGCGAACGCGCCGGGCGCCGCGCCTCGTCGGCGCGTGCGATATTGTCCGCATGCCCAAGGGCGGACTGGAACTGCGCTTTTGCGTCGACCGCTCGCACTGGGGGCTGGGTTTCGCGACCGAGATGGCGAGCGCGGTGGTGCGGATCGCGCGCGCTACCGGCCTGCCGACGCTCGAAGCTGCGCATTTCACCGACAATCCTGCCGCCGGGCGCGTGCTTCGCAAGCTGGGCTTCCGTCCCACGGGGCGGCTGGAGCAGCGCTTCTGCCGGGCGCGCGGTGCGCGTGTGCCGACGTCGCTTTATGCCGACCAGCGCGCGGGCGCGGCCGCCATGGCGGGCAGCAGCGCTGCCGAGCTGTATACCGACCACGGGCTGGTCGCTGCCTGAGAAACGTGCGTGGCGCTTCCACCCGGCCCGATCAGGGTCTAAAGCGCGCCGATGCATTTTCTTGATCAGGCCAAAATCTATCTCCGTTCGGGTGCGGGCGGCCCCGGCGCCGTCAGCTTCCGGCGGGAGAAATATGTCGAATATGGCGGCCCCGACGGCGGCGACGGCGGGAAGGGCGGCGATATCGTGTTCGAGGCCGTGCCCGGCCTCAACACGCTGATCGACTTTCGCTACACCCAGCATTTCAAGGCGCGGCGCGGCACGCCCGGATCGGGCAAGAACCGCACGGGCGCGGGCGGCGAGGACCTGGTGGTCAAGGTGCCGGTGGGCACGCAGATCATCAGCGAGCCCGACGAGGAGGGCTATTCGGATCTTCTCGCCGACTTTACCGAGCCGGGCCAGCGCGTCGTCCTGCTAAGGGGCGGCGATGGCGGGCGGGGCAATGCCAGCTACAAGACGAGCACCAACCGCGCCCCGCGCCAGCACGGCCCCGGCTGGCCGGGCGAGGAAAAATGGGTGTGGCTGCGCCTGAAACTTCTGGCGGACGTGGGGCTGGTGGGTCTTCCCAATGCGGGCAAGTCGACCTTCATCAACGCGGTGACGAACACCAAGGCCAAGGTGGGCGCCTATCCCTTCACCACCACCAAGCCGCAGCTCGGCGTCGTCAGCCACAAGATGCGCGAGTTCGTGATCGCCGACATCCCCGGCCTGATCGAGGGCGCGGCGGAAGGCGCGGGGATCGGCGACCGCTTCCTC
>CAZJCT010000123.1:0-7006 GCA_964544675.1 uncultured Sphingobium sp. | reverse complement strand
CGGACCGAGAAGTCCGCGTCACCGCGTCGGTGGAGTGGCATATATGGGGGGGTCCGCGACCCGTCAACGGGTTTTTGCATTTTTGTGTCAGAAACTTCGCTGTGGGCAGGGCTAAGGGGTCGTAAACCACGGAAAACAGGGTTCGTTTC
Source organism: uncultured Sphingobium sp. (assembly GCA_964544675.1). Taxonomy (GTDB): domain Bacteria; phylum Pseudomonadota; class Alphaproteobacteria; order Sphingomonadales; family Sphingomonadaceae; genus Sphingobium. Next base: position 6,857 of record CAZJCT010000123.1, on the reverse strand, counting down.
GCCTCCAGCCGTGCCTCGCCAGGGGGTCGCAAGGCGGTCGTCGCGGCGACCGCCCTACCGGGAATCAGCACCGAATCCGCCCGAAGCGGGGTCCGATTCCCGAGTCTCCGCCCCGGATCGGCGATTCACGCGCTCTGGATATATTCGCGCATCGCCTCGGCCTCGGCCTCGATATGGTCGATTCGGGATTTGACGAGGTCGCCGATGCTGACGAATCCCACCAGCCGGTCCTCGGCGACGATCGGCAGGTGCCGGATTCGCCGCTTGGTCATCATCGACAGCGCGGTCAGGATGGGCGTGTCCTTCTCTATGGTGATCGCCGGCTTGGTCATCACCTCGCCCACCAGCATGTCGAGAAGCGCGGCCCCGCGCTGCGCGAGCCCGTAGATCACGTCGCGTTCGGAGAAGATGCCGGCGATCTTGTCGCCATCCACTACCGGCACGCAGCCGATGCGCCGCTCCGCCAGCATGGCGATCACGTCGGCGACGCGGTCGGTCGCCTGCGCGGTGATCACGTCGCCCCGCCCGCGATCAACGATCTTTGCTACAGTCATCACTTCTCTCCCGTCCTGTCTTGCGCCGCAGGCGGCCCGTCTGCGGCGGGACGCGCAGTATGCGCCTCGCATCCCGGCCCGTCAAAGCCTGTTGCCATCGCCCCGCCACCTGCCTACCTCCCCCGGCATGGACGAGCGGCCCGGACTGGACGATCATCGCAATGCCCGCTTCGCCTGGGCGCGCTACCGCCGTATCCTCGGATATATGAATCTGGTGGCGATCGCCGTCGGTATCGCGGTGGTGGCGCTGTTCTGGACGCGCGACCCGTCCCTGCCCTGGCTTTTCGCGCTGTTCATCTTCATCGGCGTCTATGGCACGCTGATCCTGGGCGCTGCGCTGATGGGACTGATGTTCCTGTCGAACGGCACCGGTCATGATGCGCAGGTGATCGACACTATGGAAGGGAGCCACCCGCTCGATGACTGATCACGTCGATAGCAGCCAGCCGATCCTGCGCGTCGCGCCGCGTCCGGCGGACATCAACGCCAACGGTCATATCTTTGGCGGGTGGGTTCTGTCGCAGATGGACATCGCCGGCGGCATCCTCGCCTCGCGTGAGGCGCAGGGGCGGGTCGCCACGGTGGCGATCGAGGCGATGCAGTTCATCGCGCCGATCCTGCTGCATGATGTGGTGTCGCTGTACGCCCGTGTCGTTCGGCGCGGCAGGACGTCGCTGGGCGTCGAGATAGAAGTGAATTCGGATCGCGCCGGTGCTGATGCGCCGGTCAACGTGACTCGCGGGGTCTTCACCTTCGTCGCCATCGACGACGACGGGCGCCCGCGCCCCCTGCCCTGAAGCCTCATCGATGGCGGTGGAAGCGCTCAGCGCCTCCACCGATCGTGAATCAGGGAACGCTGCCGATTATTCGGCCGCGGCCTCAACCTTGTTCTGCTGATAGCGCTCGATCGCCTCGATGGTGATCCGGCGCGCCTCTGCGGCATTGCCCCAGGTGCCGACGCGGACCCACTTCTCCTTCTCGAGATCCTTGTAGTGGGTGAAGAAATGCTCGATCTGCGCGAACACGATGTCGGGCAGGTCCTCCTTCTCGCGCACGTCGTTATAATAAGGGAAGGTCTTGGCATCGGGCACGCAGACGAGCTTTTCGTCGCCGCCATGCTCGTCCTCGAGGTTCAGGACCGCGATCGGCCGGCAGCGCACCACGCAACCGGGGATGAAGGGCGAGCGCGCCACCACCAGCGCGTCGAGCGGATCGCCGTCGGGCGACAGCGTGTGCGGCACGAAGCCGTAATTGGCGGGGTAACGCATCGGCGTGTGCAGGATGCGGTCGACGAACAGGGCGCCCGACCCCTTGTCGAATTCATATTTCACGGGCTCGCCGCCGGTCGGCACCTCGATGATGACGTTGAGGTTCTCGGGCGGGTTCTCGCCCACCGTGATCATGTCGATACGCATTGATGTTCCGCCTGATTCGAAGGGCGCGAGGACGACGGCGAACGCCGCTTCCAACCACCCGGTTGATCCCGATACTCGTCGACAGCCCCGTTCAGCGGGTCCGCGGTGCGAGCAGCCTGTCGAGGCTTCCCTCACCCTCTCCTGTTTTGTCGAGGCGCGGATACCGAATGCCGCCGAAATAATCGAGTGCAATCGTGGTAAATCGCTCACCCCGTCTGACGAGAAGCCGCACCGGCTTGGCCGTGTCGCGGAGTGCGGCCAGGAATCGCTCGCGGCTATAGGCCATATCGCCGATCGCCAGCACGCGGTCGCCGCTCGTCAGTCCCGCCTTGAAGCCGGGACTGTCCCAGATCACCGATGCGATCTCGCCGTCATCCTTGATCACCAGGCCGATGCCATAGCTCTGGTCGACATATTTGCGCTCGGTCTCGCGCGTGCGGATCATCGGACCGGGCGTGTCGCCGAACGCGAGCCGATAGCCGCCGAGCGTGAAGCCGGCCTTGGTCACTTCGCTCGACAGCCCCTCGATTCGCTGCGCCAGAAAGCCGTCCCAGTCATGCGGCATGACGGCGTTCAGGGCGGCGACCACATCGGCGCGATCATAGGTGCGAATGCCCCAGTCGCCGTCCGCACCCCCGAAAAAGCCGCGCGCGAAATCGTCGAGCCCGCGCCGCCCGGAGGTGCCGCGCCGGATGACCGCATCGGCCTCCAGCCAGACGAGCATCCCCTCGTTATAATAGTCCTCGCTGCGCTGCCAGTCGGGCCAGGCCTTGGGCCGCCGCGCCGCAACGATGGGATCGCGGGTGGTATCGAACACCGGCCGCCACTCGCGGCCCCGCACCGTATCGAGTCCCGCCGCGATCGAGGCGAGCGCGTCGAGTGTCTGCGCCTTGGTATAAATGCCCGACCGCGCGCCCAGCACATAGCCCCAGAACTGCGTCTGGCCTTCATAGACCCAGAGGAGATCGTCGCGCATGGGCGTGGCATAATCGGGGGTCCACAACCCCGCAGGCCGCCGGAACTTGCCGTTCCAGCTGTGCACCAGTTCATGCGGCAACAGGTTGCGCCCGCCCGGCCCATCGTTCCACTTGCGGAAATAGCCGGGCGGCAGCGCATTCTCGCTCGACCGGTGATGCTCCAGACCGATCCGGCCGAATGTGTCGCTCAACGCCAGCAGGAAATCATAATGGTCGAACTGCCGCGCGCCGAACAGCGCCACCGCCTCGTCGACCAGCTTGCGGTGCGCCGCGATCTGCTCCGGCGTCGCCGCCAGCTCCGCCGGGTCGTCGGCAAAGACGTTCAGCATGACCGACCGGCCGAGATCGTGGCTCTTCACATGCGCGCCCGCGAAGACCGGCGAATCGATCAGCGTCTCGAAATCGGTGGCGGCATAGCGCACCGTGTCACCCTGCCGCGTGCCGCGAAGCGCGGTATGCGCGGTCCAGCCGGCGGGATAGGTGACGCTCGCCTCCACCGGCAGGCGGCGGACATAATAGCCTGCGGGATAGAGAGCGAGATTCTCCCACTGCAGGTTCATGATCGCGTCGGTGATCTTGACCCGCCCCTCGTCGGTCTCGACCGAGGCGAGATACTGGAACTCCGCCACCAGCGTTCCGGCGCCCTCCGGCAGGTCGAGGTGGAAGGCATAGACATTATAAGCATCGCGCCGCCAGCCCACCGTCTTGCCGTCGGCCGTGAAACGCAAGCCCGCCAGCTTGGCGATCTCCCCGCGCGGCGCATGATTGCCCGGCAGCCATTCGGGCAGCAGCAGGGTGAAGGGTGCCGCCGCCGTGCCTTCCGGCCGCCGGGCGGTGCCGAGCGGGATCGTCTGCCTGACGCGAACGATCCGCCGTTCGGTGTCGGTCGCATCGACCTCCAGCCGAATCGTGCCACCCGGCCACGCCACATCGCGCGGCAGCGGAACGCCCTCCGCCACCTCGGCCGCGACGGGCCGGCTGTTGCCGGGCGGCTGCTCCCAGGCCAGGGCAGGAGACGAGGCGAGGCACAGGATCGACGCGGTAACCAGCAGCGCGCGCGGGGTCATCGACATCATCGGCCGATCATGACGAACCCCGACGCTCGCGTCCACCCGCCCCTCATTCGGCCGGCCTCATTCTCCCGGCCTCACTCGCCCGGAAAGCGATCGAAGGCCGGCAGGCGGTGCGCCTCGGCCATCCATCCGATCCGCTCCGCCACCTGGATATGCGCCTGCGGCGCGAACGCGTCGGGATCGTCGAAGGTCGCGAGCTGGATGTCGATCAGCCCCGGAAGCGCCTCCTCGTTCACGAACAGCAGCCCCGTTCCGCAGTCGGGGCAAAAGCTGCGCATCGATGCACCCGACGAATTGCGCGTGCGCGGTTCCCCCTTGGTCACCGTCACCGCAGCCGAGTCGAACGCCGCCCACGCCATCATCGGCGCGCCCGATGCGCGGCGGCAATCGCTGCAATGGCACAGCGCCACATGGCGCGGCTCGCCCCGCACGTCATACCGCACCGCCCCGCAATGACATCCTCCCGCCTGCTCGCTCATGATGGCCTCCTGATGGTTCCATGTGGAACATAACCCGAACAACGCCGCAGCGGAACCCTGTTTCCTCAGGCGATGATTGCCGCTAGACGCGCGCCCATGGCGAAAATCGAAACCCCCCGCCCGGTCCGTGGCACGCAGGACATGCTGGAAGGCCATGGCGACAATCTCGCCGGGCGCTTTCATCATGTCGTCGAAACCTTCGACCGGGTCCGCAGGCTCTACGGCTTCCGGCGCATCGAGGTGCCGATGTTCGAGCCGACCGCGGTGTTCGCCCGGTCGCTGGGCGAAACCACCGATGTCGTCTCGAAGGAGATGTACAGCTTCGAGGATCGCGGCGGCGATTCGATCACGCTTCGCCCCGAGTTCACCGCCGGCATCGCGCGCGCCTATATCACCGAGGGCTGGCAGCAATATGCGCCGCTGAAGGTCGCGACTCACGGCGCATTGTTCCGCTACGAGCGCCCGCAAAAGGGTCGCTATCGCCAGTTCCACCAGCTCGACGCCGAGATCATCGGCGCGGCCGAGCCGCTGGCCGACGCCGAACTCCTCATCTTCGCCGACCAGCTCCTCAAGGAACTGGGCATCGCCGAGGGCGTGACGCTGACACTCAACACGCTGGGCGACGCCGCGAGCCGCGACGCCTGGCGCGCCGCGCTGGTCGCGCATTTCGACGGCCACCGCGCGCAGCTGTCCGAGGACAGCATCGACCGGCTGGAGCGCAACCCGCTGCGAATCCTCGACAGCAAGGATCCGCGCGACAAGGCGGTGGTGGAGACAGCGCCGGACATAGACGCCTACCTCACCGACGAGGCGCGCGCCTTTTTCGAGAAGGTGACCGACGGGCTGAAAGCTGCGGGCGTGGCGTGGGAACGCAACGCCCGGCTGGTGCGCGGCCTCGATTATTACCGCCACACCGCGTTCGAGTTCGTTACCGACCGGCTCGGCGCGCAGGGCACGGTGCTGGGCGGCGGGCGTTATGACGGCCTGATCGAGAATCTGGGCGGACCCGCGACGCCTGCCGTGGGGTGGGCTGCGGGGATCGAGCGGCTGGCGATGTTGGTGGATATGCCGCCAATCACGCAAGATGTCTGCGCCGTAGTCGTGGAGAGCAGCGAACCGCGAGTCTCCAACATCGCGATGCTGCTGACGAATGCCATCAGAAGGAGCGATGGAGCAGCTTTGATCTACGATTCGGGAGCTGTGCGGAAACGATATGAAAAGGCGTTGAAGACCTCACCGTCCATCGTACTCGTCTTGAAAAATCCCGAAGCAGCGGGCGAGGTTGCGCGCCTTTCGGTAAAGCAACTCAGCCCAACTCCTGGCAAGGCGCTCGGCGCGCTTAGCAAGTCACCTCAGTCAGCTTTGAAGAATTTGTTCGGGGTAAGTGGAGAACTGTGGCAGCAGGCCCTGCGGTCCAGCGGTGAAGTCTCACTTTTGTCGGGGGCCGCGTGACTGGCATTTCCGGGGATTGGCTAAACTGTCTTCCCCTCCCCTTCAGGGGAGGGGTTGGGGTGGGGCTTGCGCGTGCGCGTGACATCCGCCGGCGGTTCCCCACCCCCGACCCCTCCCCTGAAGGGGAGGGGGGACAATCGGGGTTCGCGCGGAGACGCGGAGACGCGGAGGGCAAGCGCTTGCGGCGAAGCCGCACGTATCCCGCGACGCTTGCCGGCGAGACGGCGGCATCGATCATGACAAGCGCCTGCGGCGCGGGATCCTCTCTCCGCGTCTCCGCGTCTCCGCGTGAACACATCCCCTTTGCGTCCTCTGCGCCTCTGCGCGAACCACTATATAGCGCCGCATGACCAGCATCTCCCCCGATCGCATCGCGCAGATTCGCGCGCGCCGTGACGAGATTCAGGCGGGGATGGCGCGGCCCGACCTCGAACCCGCCGAGTTCGTCCGCCTGTCCAAGGATTATGCCGAACTCGAACCCGTCGCCCGCGCCGCCGACGAGGTGGAAAGCCTGCGCGAGGAACAGCGCGAGCTGCAGGACATGCTCGCCGACCCGGAAATGAAGGCGATGGCGGAGGAGGAGCTTCGCGCCGTCCGCGCGCGATTGCCCGATGCCGAACGCGCGCTCGCGCTCGCGCTGTTGCCCCGCGACGCCGCCGACGCGCGGCCGGCGATGCTCGAAATCCGCGCGGGCACCGGTGGAGACGAGGCGGCGCTGTTCGCGGGCGACCTGTTCCGCATGTATCAGCGCTATGCCGAAAGCCAGGGCTGGCGGGTCGAGATGATCTCCGCCAGCGCGTCCGAAGCGGGCGGGTTCAAGGAAGTCATCGCCTCCGTCACCGGCAGCGGCGTCTTCGCCAAGCTGAAGTTCGAAAGCGGCGTCCACCGCGTCCAGCGCGTGCCCGTC
>CAZJCT010000122.1:0-7063 GCA_964544675.1 uncultured Sphingobium sp. | reverse complement strand
GCTACAACTGCCACAGCCAGATGGTGCGCCCGTTCCGCGACGAGGTGGAACGCTATGGCCACTACAGCCTGGCGGCGGAGAGCATGTACGACCATCCGTTCCAATGGGGATCGAAGCGCACCGGGCCGGACCTGGCCCGCGTCGGCGGCCGCTATTCGGACGAGTGGCATCGCCAGCACCTCGTTGACCCGCGCAGCGTCGTGCCTGAATCGATCATGCCGCCTTATGCCTTCCTCGCCGAGAACGAGCTGAACGCCGGCGACATGAGCGCGCATCTGACCGCGTTGAGCCGGGTGGGGGTTCCCTACACGCCCGAAGCGATCAAGCTCGCCAATGACGACCTGAAGGCGCAGGCCGATCCGGAAGCGGACGCGAGCGCGCTGCTGGCCCGCTATCCCAAGGCGCAGGCGCGCGATTTCGATGGCCAGCCCGACAAGCTGACCGAGATGGACGCGCTGATCGCCTATATGCAGATGCTCGGCACACTCGTCGATTTCGAGGCGGCTGCGGGTCAGGAGCAGCCGCGATGAGCTACGACGCGCTGCGCCACTTCGCCGACAGCTACGGCCTCGCCGCCATGGGCCTGCTCTACCTGTGCCTTGCCGGCTGGGCTCTGCGCCCCGGCTCGCACCGCCATCATGAGCAGGCCTCCAACATGATCTTCGAGAAGGACAGGAACGATGGCTGACACAAAGCGCATCGACCATCCGACCGGCACTGAAACGGTCGGCCATGAATGGGACGGCATCGAGGAACTGAACACGCCGTTGCCGCGCTGGTGGCTGTGGACCTTCTACGCCACGATCATCTTCGCGGTCGTCTATTGCGTGCTTTATCCGGCATGGCCGCTGGTTGACCGCGCGACGGGCGGTACCCTCGGCTGGTCGAGCCGGGGTACGCTCGAAACCGAACTGGCGAGCCGCGAAACGCAGATGAAGCCGGTCCTCGCGGCGCTGGCGGTGGCCGATCCGGCCAAGCTGGCGGGGCAGCCGCAACTGCTCAAGGCGGCGGTCGAGGGCGGGCGCGCCGCGTTCAAGGTGCACTGCGTCCAGTGTCACGGTTCTGGCGCGGCGGGGTCGAAGGGCTATCCCAACCTCAACGACGACGACTGGCTGTGGGGCGGCGACCTGGCGACGATCGAGTACACGATCACGCACGGCATCCGTAACCCCGACCATGGCGAGACTCGCATCTCGCAAATGCCGGCCTTTGGCCGCGACGGCATCCTCCAGTCTGCGCAGATCACCGCGCTGACCAGCTATGTCCGCGCCGTCAGCGGGCAGCAGCCGATGAACGCCGCCGGACGCGAGGGCGCGAAGCTGTTCGCCGACAATTGCGCGGTCTGCCACGGTGCCGACGCCAAGGGGAACCGGTCGCTGGGCGCGCCGAACCTCACCGACCCGATCTGGCTGTACGGCGGCGATGCGGAGAGCATTGCGGCGACCATCGCCAACAGCCGCCAGGGCGTGATGCCGCGCTGGAACAACCGCCTCGACGCGCCGACGATCCGCATGCTGGCCGCCTATGTCCACTCGCTGGGCGGCGGCGAGGCGGCCCCGGCCCCGGCTCCGGCGGTGCAGACGGCGGAGGTGCAGGGTGATGTGGGGCGGTGATCATGTCGCCGTTCGGCCTGAGGAGCCATTGAGCGAAGTCGAAATGGCATCTCGAAGGCCCTTCGAGACAGGGCTTCGGCAAGCTCAGCCCTTCCTCAGGGCGAACGGCAAGAGAAAGGCTCAGCATGCTCGCCCCTGACCCGCTCCGCCACGACCTGTACGCCAAGCGCAAGGCGGTCTATCCGCGCCAGGTCGACGGCTTCTTCCGTCGCCTGAAATGGGCGATCATGGTCGTCACCCTGGCGATCTACTGGGGCACGCCGTGGATCCGCTGGGATCGCGGCCCGCATGCGCCGACGCAGGCGGTGCTGGTCGATCTCGCCAATCGCCGTTTCTACATGTTCGGCATCGAGATCTGGCCGCACGAATTCTATTATGTCGCCGGCCTACTGATCATGGCGGGCATCGGGCTGTTCCTCGTCACCTCCGCCGTGGGGCGCGCCTGGTGCGGCTATGCCTGTCCTCAGACGGTCTGGACCGACCTGTTCCAGCATGTCGAGCGCTTCATCGACGGCGACCGCAATCAGCAGATCAAGCTCGACAAGGCACCGTGGAGCGCGGCCAAGCTCGGCCGCCGCCTGCTCAAGTGGAGCGTCTGGCTCGTCATCTCCTTCCTGACCGGCGGTGCGTGGATCTTCTACTTCGCCGACGCGCCGACGTTGCAGCGGGAGTTCTGGACCGGGACCGCGCCCTTCGTCGCCTATGCCACCACGGGCGTCCTGACCGCGACGACCTTCGTCCTGGGCGGCTTCATGCGCGAGCAGGTGTGCATCTACATGTGCCCCTGGCCCCGCATCCAGACCGCGATGCTCGACGAGAAGTCGCTGATCGTCACGTACAAGGACTGGCGCGGCGAACCGCGCGGTCATGGCACCAAGCGCCGCGAAGGCGAAACCCGCGCGTTCGGCGATTGCATCGACTGCACCCAGTGCGTGCAGGTGTGCCCGACCGGTATCGACATCCGCGAAGGGCCGCAGATCGGCTGCATCACCTGTGCGCTGTGCATCGACGCCTGCGACAAGGTGATGGCGCAGGTCGGCAAGCCCCGCGGCCTGATCGACTATGCGACCGAGGAGGATTGCGTGGCCGAACGGCGCGGGGAAACGCCGACGCCGGTGATCAAGACGCTCTTCCGTCCGCGCACGCTCGTCTATCTCGGCATCTGGTCGTCGATCGGCCTCGCCATGCTGTTCGCCCTGGGCGTTCGCACGCGGCTCGACATCTCGGCCAACCCCGATCGCAACCCGCTTTACGTGCGGTTGTCAGACGGGTCGATCCGCAACAGCTACACGGTCAAGCTGCGCAACATGGAAAGCCAGCCGCGCCGCATGGAAATCGGGCTTATCGGCATCCCTCAGGGTCGCATCTGGGCGGAAGGGCAAGACCGCGAAAGCGCGGGACGGACGATCGCGGTCACCGTCCCCGCCGACCAGGTGCTGAAGGAGCGGCTGTATCTCGTTGCTCCGGCGGCTGGCGAGCAACGCGAGGAATTCTCCTTCACCGTCCGGGCGCTCGATTCGCGCGGCGGGTCCGACAGTGACCGCGAGACCTTCGAGCGGCCGGGAGAGGCACAATGAGACGCGAGTTCACCGGGCGGCACATGGCCGCCATCCTGATCGGCTTTTTCGGGCTGGTGATCGGCGTCAACGTGACCATGGCGGTGTTCGCCAGTTCCACCTTCGGCGGGACGGTCGTCGACAACAGCTATGTCGCCAGCCAGAAGTTCAACGGCTGGATAGAGAAGGGTCGCGCGCAGGCGGCGCTGGGCTGGACGATGGCACCCGAGCGACTGGCTGACGGACGCGTGGCGCTGGTGCTCGAGGGGCCGCAAGGCGCGCTGACCGGCGCGGGGCTCGACGTGGTGGCGCGGCATCCGCTCGGCCGGATGCCCGAAACGCCGCTGGACTTCCACGAGGTCGCGCCGGGACGCTATGTCAGCGACGATACGCTCGCCGACGGGCGCTGGCAGCTTCATGTCGCCGCGCGCCATTCGGGCGAGGCGGTCGACCGCATCGTGCCGCTCCAATGACCGCGCTCTCCGCCCATCCGCAGGCCGCCGCCCCCGCGACCCGCAGCCGGTTCGCGGTACCCGGCATGCGCTGCGCGAGTTGCATCGCCAAGCTGGAACAGGGACTGCCGCGCCAGCCCGGAATCTTCGCGGTGCGCGCCAATGTCTCGGCGCGCCAGGTACTGGTCGATCATGACCCGGCGCTGACCCCGCCCGAGCTGAAGGCCGCGTTCGCCGCGACCGGGTTCGACGCCGAACCCCTGGCCGAAGCGGGCGCGCAGGGTTCCGACGCCGCGCGCGGCCTGCTGCGCGCGCTCGCGGTTGCGGGCTTCGCCGCGATGAACGTCATGCTGCTGTCGGTCTCGATCTGGTCGGGGGCGAGCGGCGCGTCGAAGGCTATGTTCCACTGGATTTCGGCGCTGATCGCGCTGCCCGCCGTCGCTTATGCCGGCCAGCCCTTCTTCCGCAGCGCGGCGGGCGCGCTGAAGGCAGGGCGCACCAACATGGACGTGCCGATCAGCATCGGCGTGCTGCTGGCGACGGGCATGAGCCTGTACGAAACCGCGACCGGCGGCGAGCATGCGTGGTTCGACGGCGCGTTGATGCTGCTCGCCTTCCTTCTGACCGGCCGAGTCCTTGACGAGGCGATGCGCGGGCGCGCGGCGAGCGGGGCGGAGGCGCTGGTCAAGCGCACCGCGCCCGGCGCGCTGCTGGCCTTGCCCGACGGATCGACACGCTGGACATCGGCCGAAATGCTCGCGGTGGGCGACATGATGCTGGTCGCGGCTGGCGAGCGGCTGGCGGCCGACGGCGTGATCGTCGAGGGGACGAGCAGCTTCGACCTCTCGCTGCTGACCGGCGAAAGCGCACCCGTCCGGCTGGCGCCCGGCGACACCGCGCGCGCGGGGACGCTCAACATCGACGCGCCGCTCACCATCCGCGTGACGGCGGTGGGCGAGGACCGCACGATTGCCGAGATCGCGCGGCTGATGGAAAGCGCGGGACAGGCCAAGTCGCGCTACGTCCGGATCGCCGACCGCGCCGCCCGGGCCTATGCCCCGGCGGTCCACGCGCTTGCCGCGCTCAGCTTTGCCGGATGGATGATCGCGGGCGCGGGCTGGCACGAATCGCTGCTGGTCGCGGTCGCTGTGCTCATCATCACCTGCCCCTGCGCGCTCGGCCTTGCCGTGCCCGTGGCGCAAGTCGTCGCGACCGGCGCGCTGATGCGCGCGGGCGTGCTCGTCAAGCATGGCAGCGCGCTCGAACGGCTGGCGGAGGCGGACGGCGTCGTGTTCGACAAGACCGGCACGCTGACGCTCGGCCGGCCCGAGCCGGTGAATGCCGCCGCGCTCGACGGCGACCAGCGGGCGGTGGCGCTCGCACTGGCGCGCAGCAGCCGCCATCCGCTCTCGGCCGCGCTGGCGCGCGCGCTGGAGGCGATGGGAACGCGGCCCGCCGAGGTTGCGGATATCAGCGAGACGCCGGGCGAGGGGCTGAGCGGCCAGTGGAACGGCGTGCCCGTTCGGCTGGGGCGCCCGGTCGACGGGTCGAGCGGGGTCGCGCTGACGATGGGCGATGCCGCGCCGGTGGTACTGCGCTTCGCCGACGCGCTGCGGCCCGATGCGGCCGATGCGGTGCGCGCGCTCGGGGCGCTGGGCCTGCCGGGGCTGATCGCGAGCGGCGATCAGGGCGACAGCGTTGCCGATGTAGCGCGCGCCGTCGGGCTGACCGCGCTGCCGGGACTTCGCCCGCAGGACAAGCTCGCGCTGCTCGACCGGCGCAAGGCCGCGGGCGAGCGGCCGCTGATGATCGGCGACGGGCTCAACGACGGTCCGGCGCTGGCGGCGGCGCATGTCTCGATCGCGCCCGCTTCCGCAAGCGACATCGGCCAGCAGGCGGCGGACATCGTGTTCCTGGGCGACAGCCTGATGCCGGTGGCGAAATCGGTGCGGGCCGCGCGCGCGACGATGCGGATCGTGCGCCAGAATTTCGCGCTGGCGATCGGCTATAATGTGCTGGCGGTGCCCTTGGCGATCGCGGGGCAGGTGACGCCGCTCATCGCCGCCGCCGCCATGTCGGCAAGCTCGATCATCGTGATCGGCAATGCGCTGCGGCTCAGGGGGTGCGCGACATGACCGGCCTTGTCTTCCTCATCCCCATCGCGCTGCTGCTCGGCCTTATCGGGCTGGTGGCGTTCTTCTGGGCGCTGAAGGACGGCCAGTTCGACGACCCCGATGGCGCGGCGATGCGAATTCTGATCGACGATGAAGGCGATCGGCGATGACGGCGCGCTCGCTGCTGCTGACGCTGGGCGGCTTCGCCTTCTGCCTTCCCGCGCCGATGGCGACGGCGTCCGAGGGGCGCGTGCTGACGGTCGAGCTGTGCGGCGGCGGCGTGGCCCACATCCCGCTGGGCGATGGCGAGCCGGCGCCCGATCATGGCTGCTGCGGCAAGGCCTGCCATGCGCCCGATCTGCGGAAGCGGGCAAAGGGCGGCTGTTGCGGTGACGTGCCCGAGGGCGATGAGGGCGAGCTAGGCTAGGGGCGCAGTTCGGCCTGCAACCTCCGGCGGCTGCGCTGTGCTTTGGGCTCCGGAGCTGGATTCCCGCTTTCGCGGGAATGACAATCTGGTTGTTCCCCCGTCATTCTCGCGAAGGCGGGAATCCAGCTCGAAAACCCGATGCCGGCATGGCCGTGGCCTCGCTCTCTTCCACCTCGATCCGCCCGATGCGCAGCCGGTCGATCCGCGCCTCCTTGATTCGCAGGCGTCCGATGGCGAGCGCGCCGATGGCGATGGCTCCGACCGACAGCGCCCCCAGCGCGAAAGCGCCGATAGCGATCGCGCCGACCGATCCGGCACCCATGGCGGCGGCGGGAACGGCGGTCGGGCGGGTGACCTTCACGAGCGGCGCCACCGCGTCGAGCGCCGCCATGATGGCTTCACTCCGCCGCATCGGCCTGGCCCGCGTCGGTGGTCGCCGCCTCGATCTCCGACGCCTTGGCCTCGACCAGCGCGACGATATGGTCGAGCATCGCCTCGCTCGACACATGGTGGTCGGTGACGCCCGACAGATAGACCATGTGCTTGCCGTTGCCGCCGCCGGTGATGCCGATATCGGTCTCGCGCGCCTCGCCCGGCCCGTTGACGACGCAGCCGAGGACCGAAAGCGAGAGCGGCGTGCGGATGTGCTGCAGCCGTGTCTCCAGCGCCTCGACCGTGCGGATCACGTCGAAACCCTGGCGCGCGCAGGAGGGGCAGGAGACGACACGCACGCCGCGCGTCCTGAGGCCGAGCGATTTGAGGATCTCGTATCCGACGCGCACTTCCTCCTCGGGCTCGGCGGAGAGCGAGACGCGGATGGTGTCGCCGATCCCGGCCCAGAGCAGATTGCCGATGCCGATCGCGCTCTTGACCGTCCCGCCGATCAGCCCGCCCGCCTCGG
>CAZJCT010000121.1:0-7113 GCA_964544675.1 uncultured Sphingobium sp. | reverse complement strand
TGGTGGACAAGGAAAAGAACTGAGCGAAGCCGTGGGGCGGAGCGCCGATCGCGGCGCTCCGCTGGCCTGCCCGCCATGAGCGACACAGCGCATCACGATCAGCCTGCGCCCCCGCGCTGGACGATCGTGATCGCGTTCTACAATGAAGCGGCCTATCTGCCCGCGACGCTGGCCAGCATCGCCGCCCAGACGCTGAGGCCGCTTCGCGCGATCCTGGTCGACAACGGCTCGACTGACGACAGCACGCGAATCGTGACCGACTGGGCGGACCTTCCCCATGGGGTCGAGGTGGAGTGCCTGCGGGAGACGACGCCGGGGCAGGTCCACGCCCTTGCCGCCGGAATTGCCGCCGTAACATCCGATTTCGTTGCGATTGGCGATGCCGACACACTCTATCCCCCGGATTATCTTGTTCGCGCGGATGCGGCCTTTGGTCGCTCAGGTGCGGATGCCGCCGCGCTTTACGCGCATGATGCGGGGGCCGCACCCGGTTCGCGCCGCGAGCGGCTGGCGCGTCGCGCACGTGGCGCGCTGCTCGTGGGGTGGATGCGCGGTCAGACCTATGCGGGCGGCTATGGTCATCTGTTCCGAACCGCGAGCCTCAGGGCAGCGGGCGGCTATTCCTCGGCGTTGTGGCCTTATGTGCTGAAGGACCATGAGCTTGCCTATCGCGTCGCGAAGCAGGGACGGACCCTTCACGACCCCGACCTGTGGGTTGCGACAAGCGACCGGCGGACCGATCGGGGCGGGGTACGCTGGACGCTTTGGGAGCGCATCCTCTACCATGTCACGCCCTTCGCGGCGAAGGACTGGTTCTTCTACCGCTATCTCGGCCCTCGACTGGCGGCGCGAGGGATGAAGGACACGGTATTGCGCGCACGTTCCTGGGACAGCGCGTCGGGGTCCTGATCACCGCGCGCGGGCAAGGCAGCCTTCGAAGAAGTCGACATAGGCATCCGCGATCCGCTCGGGGTCGATCAAGGCCATCAGCCGCGCGACAGAGGCGGGATCGGCCGGTGGCAATGCGCCGCTCACCATATCGCGCATCGCCTGTGCGAGGCCGTCGATGTCGCCGGGGGGGAGCAGCCTCCCCCTCTGATCCAGTATCTCTTCGGGGCCGGTCGGGCACGCGAACGAAGCGACCGGCACTCCGGCGGCCAGCGCCTCGATCAGCACGATGCCGAAACCCTCATAGCGTGACGAGAGCAGGAAGCCGGCGGAGCGCCGGAGATAAGCGGGTACATCGGGCAAAAAGCCCGGAAGAAGGACGGAGTCCGCAAGACCGAGCGAGGCCACCTGCCGCTCGATCTCGTTCCTAAGCTCCCCCTCCCCCAGGATCAGCAGACGCGCCGAGGTCGCCAGCCCCGACCGGGCGAAAGCCGCAACCATCGTGGCATGATCCTTTTGCCGGACCAGCCGACCCGCCGTGATCAGGACGGGGCGGTCGAACCAGCCTTCATGCTCTGGAGGGATCGCCCCCGCCGGTGGGCGTGCCGGCACCGGATTGTAGATCGTCGCCAGCCTGTCCGCCGGGATATGGAACTGTCGCTCGACCTGCGCGGCGAGCGCGTGGCTGACGGCGTGCGCGCCCACAACGTCGCGATACAACCACCGCTCGGGAGCATGCCCCAACAGCGCGCGCGGCCAGAACCGCCGACTGCGCGGAATCTCCAAGGCATTATGCACGCTGATCGCCAGCCGCGTCTCGGGCACCGCCAGCTTCGCCAGGCCGGCCATGATCATGGCGCTGTGCACCAGCGCGAACAGAAGATCGGGTTTGGCGCTCCGCAAATAGCCGATGAGCCGCGGCAAGCACAGCATCTCGTTTGACGCATCGAGGCTGTGCATGAAGCGTCGTGCCAGCGGCTCGTTCAACAGCGCGCCGGTTGGCCGCGCC
This sequence comes from uncultured Sphingobium sp., assembly GCA_964544675.1. Taxonomy (GTDB): domain Bacteria; phylum Pseudomonadota; class Alphaproteobacteria; order Sphingomonadales; family Sphingomonadaceae; genus Sphingobium. Next base: position 5,216 of record CAZJCT010000121.1, on the reverse strand, counting down.
ACGACCAGATCAGCATAATAACCCCGTTCACCCAGCGCCTCCACCAGGAACAGCGCGACCCGCTCGGCACCGCCACCTTCGAGCGAGGGAATGAACACGGCGATCTTCTTCATTGCGATCCTCATCGCTCGCCGTGCAACGCGCACGGGTCAGGCTGTCGTCCCTCGGGCACAACGGCCCTTATCCGATCGCACCCCTCCGAGGAACCATCATGGGCGCGGCGTGATTGGACCGTCATCAATCGTTCACCTTCGCCCTAAACGCGCCCTTTACCTAGCTGCGCATACAAGCGTCGCGGGGACGGCATCTACCTCGGCCAGGAGGGGACGCTCAGAGAGGTTTACACATGACCGTACAGTCGCCCCGGCCGCACTCCGATTCCATCGCACCGGTGTTCACGCGGCTGGTCGCCAGCGAAGGTACGCTGACGCATCCCTACTGCCGCGCCGCGCTGGAGCGGACGCAGGAGAGTTTCGTGCGCAACAGCGGGGATTTCGCCGACGCGGTCCACTATCTCAGCCTGCTGCACGGGCAGATGCCGGGCATCATCGACCATGCCGCCCGCCATATCATCGACAATGCGGCGCGCGGCTGGCTGCTGAGCGCGGTCGCCGGCTTCGCCGAGGAACGCGGCTATCTCGCGCGGCTGGTCGTCGCGGTCGGCCCCCTGCCCAGCACCAGCGGCCAGCAGAACATGACCACCATCATCAGCCAGCAGCGCCGCGCTCTGGAAATGCTGGCCCAGTCCGACCGGCGCGGCAGCGCTCTGGGTTCGTCGATGGCGCTGGTGCTCGATTGGGAGCCGGTGCGGACGATCATCGACAGCGGCGCGGCCAGGCTCGGAATCGACATCCCGGGATGCTCTATGCCCAGCGCCGCGGACACGATCGCCACCCTTGCCGCTGTCGAAGCGGAATTCCCGGTGTCGCGCGCCGCGCAGTTCGGCGCGACCCAGCTTCTCGTCCAGCACCGCACCATCTGGGATCTTCTGGAAGCGCGCGCCTCGCTTCGCCGGAGCGCCGACCAGCATTGAGGTCGCCGCACGGCGGCTTGACCTTCGCGCCGCACTGCACCATCGAGGCAGGATAGCGGAAGAGGTGACAGGCGCATGCGTTTCGAAGGCACCAGCAACTATGTGGCGACCGATGATCTGAAGGTCGCGGTGAATGCGGCAGTGCTCCTGCGCCGCCCGCTGCTGATCAAGGGCGAGCCCGGCACCGGCAAGACCGTGCTGGCACAGGAAATCTCCGCCGCTCTCGACGCGCCGCTGATCGAGTGGAACATCAAGTCCACGACCAAGGCGCAGCAGGGCCTGTACGAATATGACGCGGTCGCGCGGCTTCGCGACGGACAGCTCGGCGACGCACGCGTCCACGACATCGGCAACTATATCCGCAAGGGCAAGCTGTGGGAGGCGTTCACCTCGGAGCGCCTGCCGGTGCTGCTGATCGACGAGATCGACAAGGCCGATATCGAGTTCCCTAACGACCTGCTCCAGGAACTCGACCGCATGAGCTTCCACGTCTACGAGACGGGGGAGACGGTCGCGGCGCGCGAGCGGCCGATCGTGATCATCACCTCGAACAACGAGAAGGACCTGCCCGACGCCTTCCTGCGGCGGTGCTTCTTCCACTATATCAAGTTCCCCGACCACGACACGATGCGTGCGATCATCGACGTCCATTTCCCCGGCATCCAGAAGATGCTGGTGAGCAAGGCAATGGAAATCTTCTATCAGGTCCGCGAGGTTCCGGGGCTGAAGAAGAAGCCCTCGACCTCGGAGCTGCTCGACTGGCTCAAGCTGCTGCTGGCCGAGGACATGCCGCTCGACGTCCTCCAGTCTCGCGACCCGGCCAAGGCGATCCCGCCCCTCCACGGCGCGCTGCTCAAGAACGAGCAGGATGTCATGCTGTTCGAGCGGCTCGCCTTCATGTCCCGGCGGGGCGGCTGACCGATGCCCGCTCCCTATACGGGGCGCTGCGGGTGCGGAGCCGTAACGCTCGAGATCAGCAGCGAGCCGACAGGGACCCGGCAATGCTGGTGCCGCCAGTGCCAGCAGATCGCGGCTGGCGGTGCAACCCACAACGCCATTTTCGCAGCGGAAGACGTTGCCATCGAAGGTCCAATCGCGTCGTTCGCGTGGACCGCCGCCAGCGGCAACAGCCTGACGGCCTGGTTCTGCTCTGGCTGCGGGACGCAGATCTACGCGCAAAGCTCGGCGCGTCTCCATCTCAAGACGGTTCGCCTCGGCGCGATTGACGAGCCACATGGCCTGAGGCCTGCAATGGCCATCTGGACCGACGACGCGCCTGATTGGGCGGTCATCGATCCGGCGCTGGAGCATTGCCCGGGCCAGCCACCCGCGCCGCCCGTGCAACCGTCCTGAGCAGGAAAGCGACATGACACACACCGGCCAATGTCTTTGCGGTCAGGCGCGCTTCACCATCGACACCGAGCCGCTGGGCGCGCGCATGTGCTGGTGCCGCGACTGCCAGCGGATCGCGAGCGGATCGGCGACGGTCAATGTCCTCTTCCCCGAGGAGGCCGTGCGCTACGAGGGCGAGGTCACGACCTTCGAGATGATCGCCGACAGCGGCAACAGGGTCGAGCGCGGCTTCTGCCCCGCCTGCGGCTCGCAATTGTACAGCCGCACGGTCGAGCCCACCGGGCTGCCGATGCGGGTACGGGCCGGCACGCTCAACGATCCGGAGATCGCGCCGCCCACCGCGATCATCTGGGCGGACAGCGCGCCGTCCTGGGCACCGCTCGACCCGCGCCTCCCCCGGCATCCGCGCGGGCCGGGTTCCTGATCGTCCGGGCGAGGGCACGCCATGTTTCTTAACCTCCTCGACGAGCTGCGCGCGGCAGGCATTCCCGCCAGCGTGAAGGAACATCTTCTCCTGCTGGAGGCGCTGGACGCCGATGCGATCCCCCGCGAGCCGGAGCAGTTCTACTATCTGTCGCGCGCCATCTATGTGAAGGACGAGTCGCTTTACGACCGGTTCGACCAGGTGTTCGCCAGGGTCTTTCGGGGCCTCGAGACAAGCTATGGCCAGGAGGGCGTCGACCTGCCCGAGGAGTGGCTGAAGGCCGTCGCCGAGAAATATCTCAGCCCCGAAGAGATGGAGAAGATCAAGTCGCTCGGCGACTGGGACGAGATCATGGACACGCTGCGCAAGCGGCTGGAGGAGCAGAAGAGCCGGCATCAGGGCGGTAACAAATGGATCGGCACGGGCGGCACATCGCCCTTCGGGAATTCAGGCTACAATCCCGAAGGGGTACGGATCGGCGGTGAATCCCGTCACAAGCGCGCGATCAAGGTGTGGGAGAAGCGTGAATTCGCCAATCTCGACTCCACGCGGGAGCTCGGCACCCGCAACATCAAGGTCGCGCTGAAGCGCCTGCGCCGTTTCGCGCGCGAGGGCGCGGCCGAAGAGCTGGACCTCGACGCGACCATCGCGGGCACCGCACGGCAAGGCTGGCTCGATATCCGAATGCGGGCCGAACGGCACAATGCGGTCAAGCTGCTGCTGCTGTTCGACGTCGGCGGGTCGATGGACCCGCATGTCCGCCTGTGCGAGGAGCTGTTCTCCGCCGCACGCACCGAGTTCAAGAATCTGGAGTTCTTCTACTTTCACAACTGCCCCTATGAGGGGCTGTGGAAGGACAACCGCCGCCGCTTCGCCGAGCGGACGCCGACCTGGGACGTGCTCCACACCTACGGCCACGACTACAAGCTGATCGTGGTGGGCGACGCGGCGATGAGCCCCTACGAGATCTCGCATCCCGGCGGGTCGGTCGAGCATTTCAACGAGGAGCCGGGCGCACTCTGGCTGCAGCGGCTGATCAATACCTATCCGGCAGCGGCCTGGATCAACCCGGAGCCGGAGCGGAGCTGGGACTACAGCCAGTCGAACCGGATGATCCGCGAGCTGATCAACGGGCGCATGTACCCGCTCACCCTCGACGGGGTCGACCGCGCGACGCGCGAGCTCAGCCGCAAGCTCTGAACAGCGCGGCAACACGGCTCATCCCCCATCTGCAACAGCCTGCCGCAAACTCGTTACGGGCGCGATATCCCGCGCGCTGCGGGCATGGCATGAACGACCTGAGATTAAGGGAGAATTCGCGTACTTCAGTAAAGGCACTGCATCGGCAAAGGGGGTTCCCATGAAGAACGGTCGCTCGCGTCGTCATCCCTCCCACGGTCGCGTATCGGCCGTCACTACCCTGCCGTCCCAGCGACCACCTGCCCCGCAGCGCCGTGGCAGCCCGAAATCCGACCCCGAAGCGGCACGAGCCATTCCCCTGCCCGACCTTTCCGAACCTCTGGTCGAAGCGGCGGCACCGCTCGCCCTGTCCCGCCAGGCCCGCAGGCAGGAACAGCGCGCCCAGGCGAAGGAGCTGCGTCGCAACGCCACCCCCACGCAGCAACGCACGGTGCCATCCACGCTGGCCGAGCCGGATGCCGCAACCGACACCGCACCTCTGCCGCGCAATCGATCGCTGGCGGTCCGCCGGCAGGGCTTGATGCACGTGGCGGATTGGCTGCGTGGGCTGTTAACCCGAAGGTCGCGTCCAGACCGCGTCACGCCTGACCAGGCGGTAAGGCAGATTCAGGCAATGCGGATCGAACTGGCGCATATGCAGCGCACGCTCGAACGGATGCTCGGCGGCACCGCCTGACCGTCAGCGGTAGATCAGGCAGCCGTCGCGTTCCTCAACCCACGCCTGCTCATCTGCCATGGCAAGCGCGTCGAGGTCGCCCGCCTCGGCACCCCTATCATCGACCCATTCGCGCAAGGCAGGGCCGCCGTTGATCACGTCGATCGGCAGCTTGCCGAACGCATATTCATACGGAAAATCGCGCCACAGCGGGTAATGCGGATAGAGACTCCGGATCGCCTTGAACGCCAGCGCCTGCAGGCGCCAGGGCCGGAACGCGGCATGATCGTAGAAGCGCCCTTCAGCATGGATGTGAAGCCCCGAGCATAGCTGGCCGACATGCTTGTGGAAGGTCGGCTCGAACCAGCAATCGCGAAGCGCGCATCCCGCCAGCCATTGCGGCGCCAGCCGCTCCATCTCGGCCGCTACCTGGCGCGCGTCGATATCGGGCGCGCCGAAGAGCTCGAGGGGGCGCGTGGTGCCCCGCCCTTCGGACAGCGTCGTGCCCTCCAGCATCACCGTGCCGGGATAGGCGCGCGCCATCGCCACAT
>CAZJCT010000120.1:0-7182 GCA_964544675.1 uncultured Sphingobium sp. | reverse complement strand
AGATGTTGACGCCCAGCCGGTCGCACGTCTCCCAGAAGCGGCCATGATCGGGATAATTGGGGACGCCGTCGAACATCACGGTTGTGCCGCCATTGGCGAGCGGGCCGTAGACGAGATAGCTGTGCCCGGTGATCCAGCCGATGTCGGCGGTGCACCAGAACACCTCGCCCGGCCGATAGTCGAAATAGCATTCGAAGGTCGTCGCGACCCACAGCAGATAGCCGCCGGTGGTATGCAAGACGCCCTTCGGCTTGCCCGTCGAACCCGAGGTATAGAGGATGAACAGCGGATCTTCCGCCCCCATCGGCTCGGGCGGGCAGTCGGTGGAGGCCGAGGCGCGAAGCTCGGCATAGGCGTGATCGCGGCCGGCCTTCATCGGTACGTCGGCGGCAGTCCTGGCGACGACGATCACCGCCTCGACCGAGGGGCAGTTCTCCACCGCCTCATCGACATTGGCCTTGAGCGGGATTTTCCTGCCGCCACGCACGCCCTCGTTGGCGGTGACGACCAGCCGGGAATCGCAATCGTGGATTCGCCCCGCGAGGCTGTCGGGCGAAAAACCGCCGAACACCACCGAGTGGATCGCGCCGATGCGGGTGCAGGCCAGCATCGCGAAGGCGGCTTCGGGCATGTTGGGCATGTACAGCGTGACGCGGTCGCCCTTGCCGACGCCGAGGCTCTTCATCGCGTTGGCGAAGCGGCAGACCTCCTCATGAAGCTCGCGATAGCTGATCCGGCGCGTCTCGCCCGGTTCGTCGCCTTCCCAGATGATCGCGGTGGCGTCTGCCCGGTCCTTCAGATGCCGGTCGATGCAGTTGGCCGAGACGTTGAGCACGCCGTCCTCGAACCATTTGATTCCGAACGTCGCCTCGTCGAAGCTGGTGTTCTTGACCCGGGTGAAGGGCTCGATCCAGTCGACCCGCTTCGCCTGCTCGCGCCAGAAGCCTTCGGGATCGGCGACGGAGGCGGCATACATGTCCCGATAGCGGTCTGCGGTGATGATCGCGCCCTGCGCGAGGTCCTGCGGTACGGGGTAGACGCTGCCTTCTGACATTCGGGACTCTCCTTGTCGTTGCGGCAAGGTCTAGCACCGGGTGCGCATCGCCGCCAACATGGCAAAAGGTCGTGGGCGATAGCCTCAATGTGCGTGTCAGCCGCCCGCCGTCACTCCCGCCAGAGCGAGGATCGAGCGGACATGCCGCCGCGCGACCGCCATGCGGTCGTCGCCATAGCCGCCGCCCAGCGTGCTCGCGAGCGGGATGCCGCGCGCCCGCGCCTCGCCGATCACCAGCCGCTCGCGCGCGATCAGCCCCGCATCGGTCAGCGCCAGCCGTCCCAGCCGGTCGTCGACATGCGGGTCGACCCCCGCCTGATAGAGGATGATGTCAGGCGTGAAGTCGTCGAGCACGCGCGGCAGTACGTCGGCCAGCCGTTCCAGATAGGCCTCGTCGCCCACACCATCGGGCAGCGCGATGTCGAGTGTCGAGCGCGCCTTGCGCGCGGGGAAATTGCGTTCCGCATGGATCGACAGGGTGAAGATTTCGGGCCGGCCCGCGGTGAGCGCGGCGGTCCCGTCGCCCTGATGCACGTCGAGGTCGAGGATCAGGACGTGGGCGGCGTCGCCTTCCTCGATCAGCCGATGAGCGGCGATGGCGAGGTCGTTGAACACGCAATAGCCGGCACCCGTGTCGTGAAGTGCATGATGGCTGCCCCCGGCACCGTTCGCGGCAAAGCCGTGGCGAAGCGCCAGCCGTGCGGCGAGCCAGGTGCCGCCGGGGGTGAGCTGCGCGCGCGCGCTGACCGCCTGCGTGACGGGAAAGCCGATCCGCCGTTGCTTCTCCGCCGGGACGCTGGTGGTCAGCACCTCGTCGACATAGGCGGGGTCGTGCACCGCATCGATCCAATGGCGGTCGATGGGATCGGGGTGGTGGACGGTGACGGGCGCGCCGCTCTCCTCCACCGCCATCATCACCAGCGCATATTTGTTGAAGCCGAAGGTCGCGCCGGCGCTCGGCACATTGCCATAAGCGGGGTGGTGGACGAAGTGGAGCATCGCGTCGCTATATGGATGCAATTCGCGCCCGTTGCATCTCCCGCCGAAGCGACGGGTGAGCGGCCGACGGGCCGCAGGACATGGCGGGCCGGGCGGGCTATGCTTTCGCGTGACGCGGATCGAGGAGAAGACGATGCAACTGGGATTTGTCGGACTGGGCGATCAAGGCGCGCCGATTGTCCATCGCCTGCTCGACGCCGGTCACCCGGTCATGCTCTGGGCGCGGCGACCGCAATCGCTGACCCCTTTCCAGAACAGCCCGGCCACAGTCGCGCCGGACCTCAAGACCCTGGCGCAGAGTTGCGACTGGATCGGAATCTGCGTTTTCGATGACGCCGGGGTCTTCGAGGTCTGCCGGGACATCATGCCGCAGATGCGCAGGGGCGCATCGATCGTCGTGCATTCGACGGTCCATCCCGATACCTGCCGGACAATCGCGCAAGACGCCGATGCCCTTGGCCTCCTGTTCGTCGATGGACCGGTCTCGGGGGGCAGGGCGGCCGCTGTCGCGGGAACGCTGACGATCATGGTGGGCGCATCGCCGGAAGCGTTCACCCGGAGCGAACCTGTGTTCGCCTGCTATGGGTCGCTGATCAGGCGGCTGGGTCCGGTGGGCGCCGGCCAGTGCGCCAAGCTGGTCAACAACACGCTCCTGTCGGCCGATATGGCGCTCGGCAGTGCGGCGCTCGCGGCTGTCGAGCAATTTGGTATCGACCGCGATGCCATGGTCGAGATCGTGAATGCCAGCAGCGGGCGCAGTTTCGGCTTCTCCGTTATCGCGCAGCTCGGCTCCGCAGGCTTGCCGCCGCACGCTGCCAAGTTGCTCAGCAAGGATGTCGATCTGTTCGCGTCCTGCCTGCCCGATGATCAGGCGATCAGCCCGTTCGTTCGCCTGACGAGCGCCTTTCTGGCAGACCCCGCGCGCGGTTAGCCGGCTGCTGCGCCATCACGGCGCTTTCTGCATCTCCACAAGGACATGGCTGGTGATGAACGGGCCGACGCCGGGCAGGTGCGCCGCGATGCGGCTGAATGGCGCGGCGACGGGGTTGTTGCTCAGCACGCCGTGTCGCTCGAAGCGGGTGAAGCGGAATCCCGCGTCGCGCGCCATGCGCCGGAAATCGCGCTCCGACAGTTCATTGATATAGGCCTGCTCGGCAAAGCTGCGCCATTGCCGCCATTTGTTGGGCAGCTTCGTCCCGTCCGCGTCCAGATCCCAATGGCGCGGCTGATAGTCGGGGCTATCGTAGAGCGCCTCGGCCGCCTCGAACATCGCGCGCTGGCCGAACAGATACTGCGCCCAGGGGATCGGGATAAGCGAATTCATGTGTGGGCCGTAGGGACCGGCATAGGGGAACCACTCGATCAGCACGCGTCCGCCGGGCCGCAGCACGCGATGCCATTCGGCGAGGATCGCTGCTGGCTCCATGACATGCTCCAGGCAGTCGAAGGCGAGCAGCGTGTCCGCGCTGGCGTCGTCGGCGGGGATGCGCGCCGGGTCGCCGAGCAGGAAGCGCACCGGCATCGCGGGCGCGGGGGTCATCCGCGCCAGCGCTTCGCCCGCGCGCTCGATATCGCGGGCATAGAGGTCGACGCCGGTGATGCTGCGCGGGCTTCGCGTCGCCGCGAGGAACAGCGACAAAGGCCCCGCGCCGCAGCCGAAGTCGATGACGTCGCGGCCATTGACATGCGCGTCGGAAAAGCGCGCCCAGCTCGCGCTGAGCGAGGCGTCGCGCCAGCCGGCATAATCGTCGGCGCTGGGCACGGCCTCGGGCGCTGACCGCCGGAGCGCGGGGCGGCACAGCGCAAGGCACAGCCGCCCGCGAAGCGACATCGGGCGCGCGGCTCCTGCGGAAAATGTCGTGGTCCGGGTCATCGCGGCCGGCCTTTATCACGCGGTGATGAACAAGCTCTCAGCATTAACCCTGTTCCAGCGGGGCGCGGCGCGCGGCGCGGCGGCTTTTGCGGCGGTCCCAGAGCGCGGTCAGATAGCGCGCGCATGGCCGCTCGACATAGCGGTTGACCGCGAAGCCCAGGCCGATCGCGGCGGCGATCGCCAGCGCATAGCCGATGACCGGATGCCAGCCCGCGGCATCGGCGCGCAGCATGATCGTGAAGCCGATATGCTGGTGGACGAGATAGAGCGAGTAGCTGATCTGCCCCACCCAGATCAGCGGCGGCACGCAGATCCAGCGCAGCCGTCCCTCGATCATCGCCCAGAAGGTGAGCATCAGCAGCGCGGTGAACAGGATCACGTCCCACGTCTCGCTGATCGTCACCGTCAGCAGGATGAGCGCGAGCAGCGGCGCCTGGTCGCGCCAGCTCCGCCGTCCCGACCAGACCTGCCAGGCGACCATGCCGATCGCGAACCAGCACACATAGCGAAGCACCAGCAGCATCACGAGCCGTTCCGGCAGGTCGGGGAGCCACAGGGTGAAGGCCAGCTTCAGCAGCAGCCAGGCCGTGATCGCCCGCTCCACGCGGACCAGCCGGGTGGTCATCCACAGCGCCAGGACACAGGCGTAGAAGGCCAGCTCCACCGTCAGCGTCCAATAGGCGCCGTCCACCGGCGGGACGAAGAAAAAGCCCTGCAGCATCGTCGTGTTGACCAGCGCGGCATAGGTGGGGACGTAAAGCTGGGTGACGTGCCCCGCATGCTCGATGCCGAGAGTCAGCGCGATCGCCATCCAATAGGCGGGGAACAGCCGGGCAAAGCGGCTGACGACGAAATCCGCCGCGCTCTCCATCCGCTGCGTGGTGAAGAAGATCGCGAAGCCCGAAATGGCGAAGAACAACAGGACGCGATAGCCGCCGCCGCCGATGGTGAAGGGGACATGGCCCGCATCGGGGAACAGCTCGTGAAAACGGGTGCTGAAGTGGAAATTGATGACGAGCAGCGCGCCGAGGCCGCGCAGCGCGTCGAGTTCGGTCAGGCGCCGGCGCGGCGCTTTCGTCGGCGTCATGGCTCAGCGCTCCGTCGCGTCGATCGCATCGCCGAAACCGGCGCCGCGTCCGCGCAGCAGCGCGATCAGTTCGCGCACCGTGTCGCGCGAGAGGAGGAGGAGGAACGCCGAATAGACCGCCGCTCCCGCCGCCGCGAGCAGCGCCAGCCGCAGCGGCGCGGCGATGACGGGGAGGAGAAGGTCGATGCCCAGCACGACGCCCGCCATCAGCATCGCCGCGCTCGCCCCCGGCATGATCGCCGCCAGCAGCGCCGATGACCTGAGATCGACGAGCCGGCCGGCGATGCGAACGGTCGCGATGGCGAACAGCGGGTAGCCGGCGAGCCACGCCCAGGCCAGTCCCTCGGCGCCATGCGTGATGCCGATCAGGAACGCCGCCGGCATGATCAGCGCGCCGACCGCCGCGATCCATGCGCCCAATCCGGGTCGGCCCATGGCGTTGCACATCGGCGGGAACATCACCTGCAGCGTCAGGAAGGGCATGGCCAGCGCGAGCAGCCGGACAAGCGGTGCCATGTCGCGCCATTTCTCGCCGAACAGCGTCAGCACCAGCGGCTCCGCCGTGATCGCCATGCCGAGATAGAGCGGGCAGGCGACCAGCAGCACCAGCTTGATCGCCTTGCACAAGGCCGCCGCCACCCGCTCGCGGTCGGCCTGCATCCGCGCATAGATCGGGAAGGCGACGTCGTTCAGCGGCGGCACGAAGCGGCTGACGAAGATCTGCGTCAGGAACAGCGCCTCGGCATAGAGGCCCAGACGGTGCGGTTCGAGTACGCGACCGCCGATGAACACGTCCGACTGGCTCTGGATCAGGAAGAACAGCTGCCCGCCGAGCAGCGAGAAGGCGAAGATCACGGTCGATCCCGCGCCGCGAAAGTCGAAGCTCGGCCAGATGAAGAAGCGCGTGACGATCACATAGCCGATGGCGCGTACGTAAAAGCCCGCGATCGGCGCCCAGACGAGCGTCCAGACGCCCCAGCCGGCCAGCGCGCCGCCGATCGCGACGAGCGCCGCCGTCACCCCGGCGATCAGGCCGACATAAGCGGGCCTGCGGAACTCGAGGCTGCGGCCCATCAGCACCTCGGGCAGCGCCACGAACGGCGTCGACAGATAGATCAGCGCCTGGACCCTGAGCAGGTCGGCGACCATCGGCTGGTGGTAATAGTCCGCCGCCAGCGGCGCGAGCGCGAGTTGTGCCGCCGCCAGCCCGCCGTTCAGCACCAGCATCAGCCCGAACGCCTGCCGCAGCCGCCGGGTGTCGATGCTGTCCGCCTGAACCAACGCACTGACGAGGCCGTATCCGTTCAGGAACTGCATGAAGGCGATCACCGCCTGCGTCATCGCGAACAGGCCATAGTCGGCGGGATCGAGGATGCGCACGACCATCAGCGTCGAGACCCAGCTGAGCATCTGCGTGACGATCTGCCCGCCCGACCGCCAGAACACCGCGCTGCGCACGCGCGCGCCGAACGCCGAATGCGACGCATCGACGTCGCCCGTCGCGACCGGGTCATTCAGCGATGTCTGGCCCTGCACCTGCATCGCGCCGCTGTTTAGCGGCAAGGCTACAAGAAATCTCTAATCCTGGGCCGACGCGTCCGCCAGCAGCCAGCATCTCAGGACGCTGGCGAGGTTGGCGGTGGCGCCGGCCTCGACGCGGTCGGCGTCGATGCGGGCGACGAGGGCGCTGAGGGGCAGGTCGCGAATCCGCGCGGCTGATTCGAGCGCGCTCCAAAAGGGCGGCTCGAGGCTGATCGACGTTTCATGGCCGGCGATGGTGATGCTGCGCTTGACCGGTCCCGCGAACAGATCGGTCCTGTCGCCGCTCATCGCCGCCCCGCCGGCATCAGTACATATGCTGGCCGCCGTTGACCGACATGGTCGATCCGGTGATGAAACCGGCGTCCTCGCTCACCAGGAACGCGACGGCGCGCGCGATTTCCTCGGCATGGCCCAGGCGGCCGACGGGGATCTTGGCGACGATCTTCTCCAGCACGGGGGCGGGCACCGCCGCCACCATTTCCGTGTCGATATAGCCTGGCGCGATGGCGTTCACGGTCACGCCGCTCTTGGCCCCCTCCTGCGCCAGCGCCTTGGTGAAGCCGTGGATTCCCGACTTGGCGGCGGCGTAGTTCACCTGCCCGTACTGACCGGCCTGGCCGTTGATCG
>CAZJCT010000119.1:0-7202 GCA_964544675.1 uncultured Sphingobium sp. | reverse complement strand
GCCCTTCGACTGCCTGCTTGCAGCAGGCGCTCAGGATAGACTTCAGCCGGAGGCTGAATGCTGGCATCTTCGGAGGTGACGTGATGCTTTCGCCTCAAGCGACCCCAGCCTCCGCTGGGGTGACGCCTTTGTCAGAACTCCACTTCCAGCTCGGCGATTTCCTCGGGTTCGTCCTGCGCGGCGGCGTACCATTCGCGCATCGGCGCCCAGTCCGTGATGGTGCCGCAATAGGCGCGTGACGGTTCGTCCACCGTCACCGCATAGGTGATGAAGCGCGTTGCGACGGGCGCATACATGGCGTCGGCGACGGTGGGTGCGTCGCCGAACAGGAACGGACCGCCATAGCGCTGGAGGCAATCGGCCCAGATCGCCTCGATCCGCTCGATGTCGGGGAGCGCGCCGGTGAAGATCGGGAATTTCTCGTGCCGGACCTTGAGGTTCATCGGCAGCGCGGACCGCAGGTTGGCAAAGCCCGAATGGATCTCCCCCGAAATCGCGCGGCAGTGCGCGCGCGTGATTCGGTCAGCCGGGTAGAGGCCGGCATCGGGGAAGACCTCGTGCAGATATTCGGCGATCGCCAGCGTGTCCCACACGCTCGCGCCCTCATGCGTGAGGCGGGGCACCAGCACCGAGGGGGAGAGGAGAAGGAGCTCGGCGCGATTGCCCGGATCGTCGATGCCGACGATCCTCTCGTCGAACGCCAGCCCCGCGAGACGGCACAGCAGCCAGCCGCGAAGCGACCATGAGGAATAGGTCTTGCTCGACAGCGTCAGTTCCGCCTTGGCCATGTCTCTCGCTCCCGATCCGGCACGATCGTCGCGTGGCCGGGTCATTTCGTGCTTGCTCTGAACCATGATGCAGTGCAGCATCGTTTCGGTAAAGAAAAATTGTGCAGGTGGGCGTAGCAGGCGATGCTTTACGGGGCGTATCAGGCATTCAGCGATTCGATGGAGCCGATGCGCCTGTCGGCGCGCGCGGCGCTGCGGATGCGACCCTTTCTGCCGATCGCCGAAACGCCCATGATGCGGCGGGGCTATGCCCTGGCGCAGGTCATCGACAGCGCGCGCCTCACCCATGCCCGCCCGCCCTATGAGATTCATCGCGTGCGCTGCGGGAACCGCGACGTCGCGGTGCGCGAGGAGGTGGTGCATTCGACGCCCTTTGGCGACCTGCTCCACTTCGCCAAGGACGGGGTGAAGGCGCCGCAGCCGCGCGTGCTGCTCGCCGCCCCGCTGTCGGGGCATTTCGCGACGCTGCTGCGCCAGACGGTCGAGACGCTGCTGCGCGACCATGACGTCTATGTCACCGACTGGAAGAACGCGCGCGACATTCCTCTCAGCGCCGGGCGCTTCGGGCTGGAGGATTATACCGACCATCTGATCGACTGGCTCCGCCATCTCGGGCCGGGCGCGCATCTGATGGCGGTGTGCCAGCCGTGCGTTCCGGCGCTTGTCGCGGTGTCGGTGATGTCGGAGGCGCGCGATCCCTGCACGCCCCGGTCGATGACGCTGATGGGCGGCCCCGTCGATACGCGCATCGCGCCGACGGTGGTCAACAGGCTCGCGACCGAAAAGTCCTATGACTGGTTCGAGCGGATGATGATCCACACCGTACCCATGCGCTATGCCGGGCGCGGGCGAAGGGTCTATCCCGGCTTCCTGCAAGTCAGCGCCTTCATGTCGATGAACCTGGAACGGCATGGCGAACAATATCGGCGCTATTATGCCCATCTGGCGGATGGCGCGGTCGACGAGGCGACGTCGATCCGCGAGTTTTACGACGAGTATCTCGCGGTGCTCGACCTGACCGCCGAATTCTACCTCGAGACGATCGACAAGGTGTTCCAGCGCGCGCTGCTGCCGCAGGGGGAACTGACCCACCGGGGCCGACCGGTCCGCCCGGAGGCGATCCGCCGGACCGCGCTTCTGACCGTCGAGGGGGAACGGGACGACATTTGCGCGGTCGGGCAGACGGCGGCGGCGCACACGCTGTGCAGCCGGCTTCCGCCCCATCTCAAGCGGCACTATCTGCAGGCCGGGGTCGGCCATTACGGCATCTTCGCCGGGCGGAAGTGGGACACGCAGATCTACCCGCAGGTCCGCAACATGGTGCTGGCGACCAGCTGACAGCGGCGAAACGCTATTCGGCGGCCAGCGCGATCCCGGGACGGAGCGAGATGTTCTGGCGCAAACGGCTGTCGCGCGCCATCTGCGTGTACACATCCACCAGCCGCTCGTGCATCTGCCTGCGTTCGCCATCGACGGCGCGAGCGGCAAGCAGACGGTGCTCGCGGGCACGGCGGCGGTAATAGTCGTGACGAGTCGGAATCATGCGGACCTCTCAAGACCTGCATGGATGCCGTGTCCTTAAGGTCCGGTTGTTGATCTGGATCAAAAACCGGCACGCCTGGCCTGACATCGCCGCATTGCCCTTTGCCGGGGCAGCGCCTAAATGGCGGCGATCATGACCCAGCCGCTGATCTTCGCCATTCCCAAGGGCCGCATCCTCGACGAGGCGCTGCCGCTGCTGGCGCGCGCCGGCATCGAGCCGGAGGCGGAGTTCCACGCCAAAAGCAGCCGCGCGCTCCGCTTCGCGACCAATATCGACGGGCTGTCGATCATCCGCGTGCGCGCGTTCGACGTGGCGACGTTCGTGGCGCACGGGGCCGCGCAGATCGGCATCGTGGGGTCCGATGTGATCGCCGAGTTCGATTATTCCGAGCTTTACGCTCCCGTCGACCTAGACATCGGCCATTGCCGGCTGTCGGTCGCCGAGCCGGTGGCCGCCACGGATGAGGATGTCGCGGCGCTCAGCCATGTCCGCGTCGCAACCAAATATCCGCATCTGACACGCAGCCACTACGAGGCGCAGGGCATCCAGGCGGAATGTGTCAAGCTGAACGGTGCGATGGAGCTTGCGCCGTCGCTGGGGCTGGCGCGGCGGATCGTCGATCTGGTGTCGTCGGGCGCTACGCTCAAGGCCAACGGCCTTGTCGAGACGGCGCGGATCATGGACATTTCGGCGCGGCTGATCGTCAATCGCGCGGCGATGAAGATGCGCGCGGGGGAGATCGTCCCGCTTGTCGAACGATTCCGCGCGGCGGTGGCCGCGGCAACGGGCGGGGCCAGCAATGCCGCTTAGGCTCGACACCCGCGATCCGGGGTTTGCTGCGGCTTTCGATGCGCTCGTCAACGCGCGCCGGGAGGCGGACAGCGACGTGTCGGACCGGGTCCGCGACATCATTGCGCGCGTCCGGGTCGAGGGCGACGCCGCTGTCGCCGAACTGACCCGCACCTATGACCGCCATGACCTCGATCTGACGGGCTGGCACATCAGCGGTGCGGAGATGGACGCCGCATGCGCGGGGATCGACCGCGACCTCCTTCAGGCGCTTGAGCTGGCCGCCGAACGGATCACCGCCTATCATGAAAAGCAACGCCCGGCGGACAGCGACGGCGTAGACAGCGCGGGCGTGCGGCTCGGTGCGCGCTGGCGCGCGGTGGACGCCGCCGGCCTCTATGTGCCCGGCGGCAATGCGGCCTATCCGTCGAGCGTGCTGATGAACGCGCTGCCCGCCAAGGTCGCGGGGGTCGAGCGGCTGGTGATGGTCACGCCCACACCCGATGGGCTGATCAATCCGCTGGTCCTCGCCGCCGCGCGTATCGCGGGCGTGGACGAGATCTGGCGGATCGGCGGCGCGCAGGCGATCGCCGCGCTGGCCTATGGTACCGCGCGAATCCGGCCGGTCGATGTGATCGTCGGTCCCGGCAACGCGTGGGTCGCGGAGGCCAAGCGCCAGCTTTACGGCGTGGTCGGCATCGACATGGTCGCCGGGCCGTCGGAGATACTGGTGATCGCCGACGGGGCCAACGACCCCGACTGGATCGCCGCCGACCTGCTGAGCCAGGCGGAGCATGACCCGACGAGCCAGTCGATCCTGCTGACCGACGATGCCGCCTTCGCCGATGCCGTCGCGGCGGCGGTCGAGCGGCAGCTCGGGCAACTGGCGACGGGCGAGCGTGCGCGGCAGAGCTGGGACCGACATGGCGCGATCATCCTGATGGAGACGCTGGAGGAGGCCGTCGCGCTCTCGGACCGGCTCGCGCCCGAGCATCTGGAGATCGCGACCGACGATCCCGACGCGCTGTTCGCGCGGGTGCGGCACGCCGGGTCGGTGTTCCTCGGCCGGATGACGCCGGAGGCGGTGGGCGACTATGTCGCGGGGCCGAACCATGTCCTGCCGACCGGACGACGCGCGCGTTTCGCATCGGGCCTGTCGGTTCTCGACTTCATGAAGCGGACCAGCTTCCTGTCGCTCGATCGCGCAGCGATGGCACAGATCGGCCCGGCGGCTGTCGCGCTCGCGCGCGCCGAGGGGCTGCCGGCGCATGCCGAGAGCGTCGCCGTAAGGCTGAAGGAAACACCATCCCGGAAAGGAGCCTGACCCATGCCCATCTCCCTCTATGATGCCACCATCCCGTCGTACCTTCAGATCCTGGCGGCGGTCAGCGGTCTGGTCGACAAGGCGGAGCAGTTCTGCGCCGAGCATGGGCATGAGCCTGCCACGCTTTCCGGAGCGTGCCTGGCCGACGACATGCTGCCTTTCGCATATCAGATCCTGTCGACCTGGACTCATTCGATCGGCGCGATCGACGGGGTCCGCGCGGGCAGCTTCTCGCCCAACATGACACCGCCGCCGCAGAGCTTTGCCGAGCAGCGGGCGGTGGTGCAGGACGCCATCGCGCGGCTCGAACAGGTCTCGGTGGAGGAGATGGAGGGCTTTGCGGGCAAGCCGGTCGTGTTTTCGATCCCGCGCGCCAAGTTCGAGAGGCATTTCACCGCAGTGGACTTCCTGCTGTCCTTCTCGCAACCCAATTTCTATTTCCACGCGACGACCGCCTACGGCATCTTGCGCAACAAGGGGCTCAAGATCGGCAAGATCGACTATCTGGGCGCGATGCGAACGGTTCCGGCACCATGAACGAACGGTCGAAGACACGGTCCGCCGCGCGGCTCGCCGCCGTGCAGGCGCTTTACCAGATGGAGATGGAGGGAATGGCGGTGGCGCCGCTTCTCCACGAGTTCCATCAGCACCGGCTGGGCGCGACCATCGACGACGTGACCTATGCCCCCGCCGAGGAGCCGTTCTTCGACGATGTGGTGCGGGGCGTTGATGCCCGGCGCGCGGAGATCGATTCGCTGATCGCCGACAAGCTGGCGAGCGGCTGGACGCTGGAACGGCTCGACAAGCCGATGCGGCAGATCCTGCGCGCCGGCACCTATGAACTGATCGCGCGCGCCGACGTGCCGACGGGCAGTGTCATCAGCGAATATGTCGACGTCGCGCATGCGTTCTACGACAAGCGCGAAGCGGGGTTCGTCAACGGTCTGCTCGACGCGATCGCCAAGGCGGCGCGGGGGTGATTTTTTTTTGGAGTCATTCCCGCGAAAGCGGGAATCCAGGGTGGCAGGGCGCCGCGCTCTCGGCTCTGGATTGGCTTCGCCGAACCGACGTTTCCCGCCTTCGCGGGAATGACAGGTGAGACAGAGCCGCGAGGCTGACTTCATCGCCGCGCTGCGGGCGCTGGCGGTCGATCCGGCGGCGCGCGGTCTACTCGACGATGCCGCCGTCTTCGATCCGCGCGGACCCGTCGTCGTCACCCACGACATGATGGCGGAGGGTGTGCACTATCTGCCCGACGATCCGCCGGAAAGCGTCGCCTGGCGGCTGGTGGCGGTGAACCTGTCCGATCTGGGCGCCAAGGGCGCGGAGCCGCTGGGGGTGCTGCTCGGCTACAGCCTCGGCCACGATTCGGACTGGGACAGGGCGTTTGTCGCCGGATTGGGGGAGGCGCTGGCGGCGTTCCGGGTCCCGCTGCTCGGGGGCGATACGATCGCGCTGCCCGCTGATGCGCCGCGCGTCATGGGATTGACCGCCATGGGACGCGCCCCTGCGGGTGGAGCGCCGTCGCGTGGCGGCGCGAAACCGGGCGACCTGCTGTGTGTCACGGGAACAATCGGCGACGCCGCGCTGGGCCTCGCGATCCGCAAGGGCGACGAGCAGGGCGACGCGGCTGCGGTTGACGCCTTTCTGCGGCCGCTGCCGCCGGTCGCGTTCGGCGTGGCGGTGGCGGCGAAGGTTCATGCCATGATGGACCTGTCCGACGGCCTGTTGATCGACGCCGGGCGGATGGCTGCCGCGAGCGGATGCGCGGCGCGGATCGCGCTCGACGCGGTGCCGCTGTCCGTCGCTTATGCCGAGGCGCGGGGGCAGGGGCTGGACGCGCGGCTGGCGGCAACCACTGGCGGCGACGACTATCAACTCCTGATGGCGGTGGCGCCCGACCGGCTGGACACCCTCAAGGCTGCGGCCGCCGCTGCGGCCGAAGGCGTTCGCCTGACCGTCGTCGGCGCCTGTGCCGAGGGCTCGGGGCTGGTGCTCACCTTCCAGGGGGAACCCGTTGCGGTTCCGAACCGATTGGGCTGGCTCCACGGCTGAGCGCCCGTCCGCGAGCTCTCACATCGCTTTGTCATAAAGCTTGACGCGAGATGAACGACCGATAGTCTCCGGCAAGTTCGCGGGTTTCCCATGCCCGCGCGCAAACAAAAAACATCATGGGGAGAGGAACGGATATGGATCTGGTGTGGATCGCCATAGGGTGCGGCGTGCTCGCCATACTCTATGGCCTGTTTACCAGCCGCCAGGTGCTCGGCGCACCGGCAGGCAACGCAAAGATGCAGGACATCGCCGCCGCCATCCAGGAAGGCGCGCAGGCTTATCTGAAGCGGCAATATACGACGATCGCCATCGTTGGCGTGGTCGTCGCGGTCCTGGTTGGCGTCTTCCTGGGCGGCATATCGGCGGCGGGTTTCGTGCTGGGCGCGATCCTGTCGGGCGTTGCCGGCTTCATCGGCATGAACATTTCCGTCCGTTCCAACGTGCGTACCGCAGCGGCGGCGCAGACCGGGTTGCAGGCCGGCCTGACGCTCGCGTTCCGCGCGGGTGCGATCACCGGCATGCTGGTCGCGGGCCTCGCGCTGCTCGCGATCGCGGTGTTCTTCTGGTATCTCATCGGTCCCGGCGGCTATGAGCTGGGCGGCGAGGACCGTACCGTCGTCGACGCGCTGGTCGCTCTGGCGTTCGGCGCCTCGCTCATCTCCATCTTCGCGCGCCTCGGCGGCGGCATCTTCACCAAGGCGGC
>CAZJCT010000118.1:0-7346 GCA_964544675.1 uncultured Sphingobium sp. | reverse complement strand
AGCCCGAATGGCGATAGTCGCCCGGCTGGTCGTTGGTGCCCATGAACCAGGTGAAGGGGTCGTTGAGCCGGGTCTTGTGGATGTTCAGCACCGGGATCGCGACGCGCAGGCCGGTGGCGGGACCACGGTTCGACTGCTTCAGGTCGGGGCGCCCCGGCTCCTCGAGCCGCTGGATGCTGCCGAGCGAGTTGGGCAGGCCGACTTCGGCGAAGATGGTGTTGATGTTGCGCCCGCCGCGCTCGAACACGCGGAAGACGTCACCCGGCGGGATCACATGCCAGCGGGGGAGGGGATACATCGCCTCCAGCGCGCCGCGTGCCTTGGCGGCGTCGGACAGCTTGCCCGGCTCCATTCCCGGAGATCCGGGGGACACGATCTTGGCGGGCTCGCCGTCGCGGGTATAGGCCTCGCCGAACATGTAGTTCTTGAAGGGAACGATACCGTTATTATAGGCCGCACCGCCCCACAGCATCGCGCCGGTGGCCATCAGCGACCGTTCCGCCGCCTCGATCACCTCCATATGGCATGCGCCGCAGGATTCGCGCGCGACGCGATAGTCGGACGGGTTGACGAAGCGGACGAACTCGGGCGCTTCCTTGTTCAGCAGCGTGTAGGTGCGCTTGGGGTTCGCCGAAGAGGGGAAATGCCAGCTTTCGGGATAGCGCGGCAGGACGTGCGCCTTGTCGCGCGCGGCGACATATTCGGGATGATCGAAGCCCAGCTCCGGATTGCCGCGCACCGTCGCGTCGCCGCCATGGCAGTCGGCGCAGCCCAGCATGACCGCGGGCGTGGCATGCATCGACGGCTGGTCGGTCTGGGTGTGGCAGCTGTAGCAGCCGTCCGACTTGGCCTTGACCATCTCCACCGTCTGGGTGCGTGGGGCGGCCGGGGTCACGGCATAGCTGCGCTCGACGGGCTTTTCGCCGCTCGACGCCTTGAGCATCGCGGCCGGGATGGCGGCCAGAGCCAGCAGCATGACAACGATGGCAATGAGGCGCTGCATCAGTAGCTCACGATGATATTGGCCAGCACCGAATAATAATTCCGGTTGCGGTCGCGGTTGGTGAAGAGCGTGCGGAAGCCGTCACCCGGCAGCAGGGCCGCCGCCGAGAGTCGAAACACGATGTTCTGCGTCGCCTTGGGCCGCCAGATCGCGGCACCCGACAGGTCCCAGCCGATGTCGCGGGTGATCCGGCTCTCGTTGCGGAGCGCGTTGAGCACCGCCGGATTGTCGAACCACAGGTGATTGGCGTTGGCTGACAGGCGAAACTCGGGCGTCAGGTCGAAATCGGCGCCCGCGCCGACCAGCACGGTTCCCGGATTGTTGAAGTTCGACTGGCCCTGCTCCTTCGACGGGCGCAGCGAGTTCAATATGCCATTGCGATTGCTGAGCGTGACCGGCCCCACCGTGCCGCCGATGAACGGGATCGACTGGCGGATCCAGTAGCTGGTGTCGGCGCCCGCGAAGATCGGGTTTTCGAAGATCGCGTCGAACCCGTTTTCGGTGTCGTCATACGGGTCGCCGTCGCCGCTGGCATAGAGGCCCGACAGGCGGACGCGCGCCCAGTCGATGTCGTAGCTTGCCTCCGCCGCAGCGAAGAAGGCGCGGATGTCGGCGCGCTTGCCGGTGAAGAGATTGTTGCTGTCGCGGCCCAGCGCGCCATAGACCGACGCGGTCACGTTGACGCGGTGAATGCGCCCGTCGGCATTGTAGCCGAGATACCAGACGTCGTAGTCGCGCGGCAGGAAGTTGCCGATCAGCGCGGGGCGGACAGGAAAGCCATTGTCGTCGAACTTGACCCGGCCGCTCTCGCGGTTGCGGTTATAGGCGACGGTGATCTGGCTGGTCAGCGCCGGGATCAGGAAATCCTGGCGGTAGATGTTCGCCATGAAGGTGAAGTCGTTGCGCGGCCGTTCCACGACCGTGTTCAGACCCGAATTGGTGTCCTTCTCCAGCCGCCAGATCGCCGCGAGATTATATTGCACGCGGTTGTTGTCGCGGTTGCCGAACAGGCGGATGCCCAGCTGGTTATCCTGGAACAGGAAGCCGCGGAAATCGAACTGGAACGGCTGGATGCCGATACGGATCGAGTCGAAGTCGAACCGGTCCGACGTGTTGCGCAGATGCTTGTCGATAAACAGTTCCTGGACGCCCAGGAAATGGTCGGTGCGTTGGCTGGCATGCGTCGAATCGACGCGCAGGACCTGACGTTCCGGCACGTTGACATAATTGACGTTGAACGCGAGCGCCACCTTGTACTCGATGTCTGGCGGCTTGAAGGCGGTCGATCCCTTGAACAGGTCGAGGCCGAGAATGAAAGTCTGCGCCGCGACGATGCTGTAATCGCCGCCGAAGATGTTGACGTCGGGCCGTTCGCTGACCGGGCCGGCATTGGGGATGGGGAAGCTGCGCGGCTCGAACAGCGTGTCGCTGATCCCGCTCAGCACGAAGAACCAGTCGTCGCCCTTGAGGAAGCCGGGGCGCTTCGACAGCGCGCGGTCGCCCTTCAGCACATTCTGGTGATAGGGGTCGGCCTTGCCGTGGCAGACCGTGCGCAGGCCGCCGAAGACGGTGTAGAGCGACTGGTCTCCGTCCTTGGCCGGGCACAGGCTGGTCAGGATCCGCCAGCGGTCGGGCACCGGAATCTGGTCGGTCGGATAGGCTTCGGGCGCAGGCGGACGGATCGCGCCTGGATTATCCTGGGTCACCGCGTCGGGCAGGGGGGCGTTGTATCCGGGGCGGCGGCGGCCGTCGATCAGCACTTCGGGCTGGTCCATGCCGATCAGCGATTCCCAGTCGTCGGGTACGGTGGGCGGCAGCGGTTCGGCTTGCGGTTCGGTCGCGGCGGGGGAGGCAGGCGCGGGGTCTGCAGCCGGGGTGGTCATCACCATCGAGCCGGGCTCGGGATAGGCGGGACCGTCGGCGGCGAGGGCGGTGACGGTTTGACCCTCCGAACCGTCACTCCCGCGAAAGCGGGAGTCCAGGGCAGCCGGGGACAGCGCGTGCAACTCTGGATCCCCGCCTTCGCGGGGATGACGGAAGGGGGGAGTGGCGACGAGTACCGCCGCTTGTGGAATCGCCGCATTGGCTGACAGTCCGGCAAGGACCGGGACGAGGGCGGTGGCGACGGTCATTGCGGCAGTTCCGGGCAAGGGTTCTGTTCGCTCGAATCGACGAACGGCGCGTTCGGGCAGCGGGCGTAGAACAGGAATGCGCCCCCGGCCGCAGGCGGCGACAGCGTGTTCGAGCGGATGCCGACGGGCGCATTGCCGACGCCGTTGTTGAGGCGGAGGCTGGCGTTATGCAGGCCGAGATAGCCCACCATGTCGTCCTGATCGACGCCGTCACCCGATACGCCGATACCGCCGATCAATGTGCCGTTCCGGTAGATCGGCACCGATCCGGGGAAGATCTGGATGCCGTTGCCGAGGCGCGGCGTGAAGGTGCAGGTCGCCCCTTGCGCGGCGGGATTGGTCAGCTCGGTAGCGAGATTGCCGATGATGAGCGACGATTGCAGGCCCGTGGCGAAGGGGTTGAACTTGGCGATCGGCACGCTGAACGGCCCGTTGATCGTCCCCGGCTGGCCGTCGGGGAACAGCGGGCGGGCGATCGACCCGATCGAGCGGTCGCCAAACGCGAAACCCCAGCCGGCGAAGGCGTCCTGCCGCGCGAAGAAGGCGCGCGCGGCGTCCATATAGGTCTTGAGTGCGGGTTGCGCGTCGATCTGGGCGGCGGCGTCGGCGCTGGAGAAGAAGGCGGCGGTGCGCGCCTTCTGCAAGCTGACATCGGTGCCGAAGACCGGCGCGTCGGGCGACCGGACGATGCCGAGGACGTTGCCCTGCCGGTCGACGACGCTGATCGTCACTTGTGACCGGCTGCCGTTCGGCTCGCGGATCGCTGCGCGCTCGCGCTTGAGGACCTTGAAGGCCTCCTCGAGAATCGCGGTGACCTCGGCCTGGCTCATCGCGCCGGTGCCGTCAGACGCGGCCTTGATGGGGAAACGGTTGGTGCCGCCGGCATTGGTCAGGACATAGGCGTCGGCATCGTTGAAATCGGACCCCGCCGGACGGTAGCCCGATGCGTTGACGCCATAGGGTGTGCCCGCCAGTGCATTGCCGCCCGAATAATAGCCGCCAACGGCCACGAACGCGCCGACCGACGGGTCGGTCAGGTTCGCGACGGGGGTGCGCGACGGGATCTGCGCATAATCGGCGTCCGAATAGCGAAGCGATACGCCGACATCGATGCGGCTGGCACGGATGCCCTCGGGCGCCTCGAAACTGCGCGTTGCGGCGAGTGCGATGGCTTCGTCATCGTCACTGTCGATGTTCTGCGCGTCCGGATCGAAGCCGTACACCCCATCCGCAATGACCCCGACGCCGCCGATCACGACGCTGCCCTGTCCGGCGCTGCCGTAAAGCGGGAAACCGCCCGGATCGGCCGCCAGACCCAGCGGCGAGCGCTTGGGGCCGACGGTGGCCGATGCCGCGAGACGGACATTGAGGTCCGAACAGGGGAGCTGGCTGAACTGCACGCCGAACAGCGGGCCGCTGGGCAGGTTCGATGCCGATGGCGACGGCGGGAAATGCGGCTGCACGATCATGCTCGCCGTGCGCGTCGAAAAGGCGTTGCCGCTGCTCGACAGATAGGCACCGGTGATCGCCTTGGCGATGGCGGCGGCCCCCGCCGGTACGTCGAGACCCTGCGCGTCCTGCTTGCTGCCGTCGGGCGCTTCGGGGATGTGGACCGTCGCCGATGCACCGGCCATCGCGTACACGGCCAGCACGTTGCCGACGCGATCGACCACCGCGATCGTCGCCTTCTGCCCGCGCGACTGCGCCTCGGCGACCGCCTGGCCGATGATCGTGCGGACATTGGCCTCGGTCAGGAAGACGTTGGTGGCCGGGTCCGAATAGACGCGCCCGTTGGTCGGCGCGGGCGTCGGGTTGGGGTTGGACGATCCGCCCGAATCACCGCCGCCGCAGGAGGCGAGGAGGAAGGAGAGGGCCGCAACCGTCGCAGTCGCGCGGCTTTCCCGGATCATTTCAGCGCCTGGATGCTGCGCGCCGCTTCGGCGACGGCGCTGCGGAAAGCGGCGGGCTTGTAGGCGTTGGGATCGTTCACCGCCGCATAGGCCCGGTTGATCTGCTGGCGAATGCCCGCCGCCGCGCCCACGGTCACCTGGCGCGAGCGGACGAGTGCGTTGAGCATCGTGTCGAGCGCCATCACTGCCTGCGCCGATCCGGCATAGTCGGTGAAGCGCTGCGCGGTGACATTGGCGGCGATCCGGTCGACCACGGCAAAGGCCATGCCGCCCGGCATCGACGCTCCGTCGATCGCGCGGGCAAGCGCGAGGCTCGAGTCGGCGAGGCGTCCCGCCGCCGCCACCGCCGACGTGCGGTCCTTCGCCAGCGCGCCGTGGAACGCACGGACATCGGCATCATAGCGGTCGGCCGCACTCGGCACGATCGCGCGCGCCGCGACCGACAGCATGATCATGTTCTCGTCCTGATAGGGCGGCATGCCGGCGGGAATCGGGCGACCGGGGTTCGCCTCCCACGTCTTCACGCGGTCCTTCTGGTCGTAGATTCGACGGTGGCAGCTATGGCAGTCGTAGAAATACAGCTCCGGGAACACGCCTTCGGTGCCGAAGCCCGGCTGGCGATAGAGGCTGAGCGAGCGGTTGACCGCCATCGCCTGGCCCACCGCCCACATGCGCACGCCGTCGGTCAGCCGCTTGCGTTCGGCATAGTCGGCGTCCTCGTTCCAGTGCTGGGTCAGCGTGGAGAACAGGTCGAGCTCGAAGGCGATTCGCGGGTGGCCAGCCGCCATGATCCGGTGCGTGACGAACTGGCCGGGGCCTGTGCCGCCGAAATGGCAGTCGAGGCACACCGACGCGCGCGCCATCGGCTGGTCGAGCGGGATGAGGCCGCGCGAGACATTGGCCGCATGGCTGGCGCCGACCGCGTAATGCGATGCGATCCAGCCCTGCGCGCCGCCATGGCACGCCTCGCACCCGACCCCGTCGGCGGTGTGGAAACGCTCGCCCTTGCTGCCGCTGGTCGGTGTCGCGTGACAGCCGAGGCACATTTCCGCCTGCTGTGGATCGCCGATGCCCAGTGTCGCGGCGATCTGGCTGCCACGTTCGTTGCCGAGAACCGCGAAGGCGCGGCTATGCGCGCCGCCGGGGGTGGACGGCTCCTGCCAGCGCATCAGCTCGTCCTGGCGAACGACCTTGCCGTCGCCTTCAAGCCGGCCGTGGCAGGTCGAGCCGGCGCAGGACGCGACGCCGGTATGCCCGCCGGTGCCGCCCGCAGCCGCATCGGCTGGCTGCCCGCCGACGGGTGCCAACAACATGGTCACGCCAAACGCCGCCGTCAGGGCGGACAACGCCATGACACGGACGCCAGTAATTGTTTGCCCCCACCAACGCATGCAGCGCTTCCCCGTCCAGTTCTTCTCCGCCCATCCCCCGGGCGGTCGGTTCGGTGTCTGCGACCCTTTGTTCTTTTGCGTTCCTTAAGCCGACGCACGTGCCCCTTGCAAGCGCGTCAACCTGTCGGACCGCGTCAGCGTCGCCGGATCACCAGATTGCGGATTTCGGTCATGTCCTCCATCGCGAACTTGATGCCTTCGCGGCCCAGCCCCGAATCCTTGACCCCGCCATAGGGCATGTTGTCGACGCGATAGCTGGGCACGTCGTTGATGACGACTCCGCCCACGTCGAGCCGGTCCCAGGCGTCGAGCGTCTTGAACAGGTCGCGCGTGAAGATGCCGGCCTGAAGCCCGAACTTGCTGTCGTTCACTTCCTCCAGCGCGGCATCGAAGTCGCTGAAGCTGGACAGCATCGCCAGCGGCCCGAACGCTTCCTCGCGATAGGCGTCGGTATCGTGCCCGACATTCTCCAGCAGCGTCGCCTCCAGCATCGCGCCCTCGCGCTTGCCGCCGCACAGCAGCGTGGCACCGCTGGCGACTGCCTGCTGAATCCAGGTGTCGAGGCGCCGCGCCTCGCTTTCGGAGATCATCGGGCCGATGAAGGTATTGCGGTCCTTCGGGTCACCCGCCACCAGCTTTGCCGTGCGCTCGACCAGCATCGCCTTGAAGCGGTCATAGACCGATTCGTGGATGATGATCCGCTGCACGCCGATGCAGCTCTGCCCCGACTGATAGAAGGCGCCGAAGATGATCCGCTCAAGCGCGTCGTCGAGATCGGCGTCATGATCGACGATCACCGCCGCGTTGCCGCCCAGTTCCAGCACGACCTTCTTCTTGCCCGACTTGGCCTTCAGGTCCCAGCCGACGCCGGGCGAGCCGGTGAACGACAGCAGCTTCAGGCGGTCGTCCT
>CAZJCT010000117.1:0-7821 GCA_964544675.1 uncultured Sphingobium sp. | reverse complement strand
TGATCCAGATGGTCCGGCTGCTGCGCGACGGCGAGCCGGTCAAGATGTCCAAGCGGGCGGGCAATTTCGTCACGCTTGCCGAGGTCGTGCAGGAGGTGGGCAAGGATGTGGTCCGCTTCACCATGCTGACCCGCAAGCCCGACGCCCAGATGGACTTCGACTTCGCCAAGGTGCTGGAGGCGTCGAAGGACAATCCGGTCTTCTACGTCCAGTATGCGCATGCGCGGATATCGTCGCTGGGGCGGCGCGCGGGCGAAGCGTTTGCCGAACTGCCCGCCGCAAACCTGTCCCTTCTCGGGACGGATGAGATCGCGCTCGTAAAAGCGGCTGCGAATTTCCCGCGAATCGTCGAAGCTGCGGCGAAGAATCGCGAGCCGCACCGAGTCGCATTCTACCTCTACGATCTGGCGGCCGCCTTTCATGCCTGGTGGAATCTTGGCAACGACCATCCCGACAAGAGGGTGATCGTGGCTGAGGACGCGGGGGTCAGTGCGGCACGCCTCTATCTCAGCGGCGCGATCGGGCAGATCATTCGCAACGGCCTGGGCCTGATGGGGGTGGCGGCGCTTACGGAGATGACCTGATGAGTAACGGGGACAGGAACGATCTGAACTTCGAGGACGCGGATCGCCTGCCCTGGCTCGAACCCGCGGAGATGGACGAGCCCGAGGGCGTGTCGCCGCTGCGGATTCTGGGGTTCGTCGTGGTGGGACTGGCGCTTCTCGGCCTGATCGTCGGTGGGGGCTACTGGCTTCGCAACCGGCAGTCGGCGGGCGGCGGCGAGGCTGTTTTCATTCCCGCCCAGGGCGGCGACTACAAGATTCCCGCCAATGAAGCCGCCGGGACCGATGGCGACGGCAAGGCCTTCAAGGGTGAGGGCGACACCAGCTACGCGACGAGCGAGGGGGTCGCGCGCGAGGGCAATGTCGATATCAGCCGCGCACCCGAAGCGCCGCTGGCCGGTGCGACGCGCGGCACGATGTCCGCCGACGACAAGCCCGCCGCCAAGCCCGCCACCAAGGTCAGCGCCGCCGTGAAGGATTCGACCGCGGCGGGCGCGGCCGGCTCGTCGGGCACCGCCAAGTCGGCGTCCACGGGCGCGCCGATGATCCAGCTTGGCGCCTATGCGACTCGCGAGACGGCACAGGCGGGCTGGGACAAGCTGTCCAAGCGGTTCGACTATGTCGCGGCGCTCTCGCACACGATCGAAAAGGCGGAGGTGAACGGTCGCACCGTCTATCGCCTGCGTGCCAATGTGGCGGGTGCGGCGGAAGCGGCGAACCTGTGCGGGCGGCTGAAGGTCGCGGGCGAGAACTGCCTGGTGGTACGCTGAGCGCATCCCCGCGCTGCTTGCGCTGATCGCGGGTCAAGGTCTCAAGCATTTAGAAAGAGCCTGATTCACGATTTCGGCGGAAGCGCAAAGCGCTTCCGCCTCAACCGATCAGGCTCTAGGGTGGGCCGATGCTGCCCGTCATCTTCGGCCTGTCCGGCCCCGCCCTTAGCCCCGACGAACGCGCCTTCTTCCGCGACGCCGATCCGGCGGGTTACATAGTGTTCAAGCGCAATTGCCTGGCGGCGGATCAGCTTCGCGCGCTGACCGACGATCTGCGGTCGCTTTCAGGACGCGACGACCTTCTCGTCATGATCGACCAGGAGGGCGGGCGGGTCGCGCGGATGCAGCCGCCCGAATGGCCCGCCTTTCCCTCGGCCGAGCCCTTCGACCGGCTGTACCGCCAGGCGCCGTCGAGCGCGATCGCGGCCGCCAGGGCCAATGCCCGCGCGATCGCGGCGGCGCTCCATGCGGCGGGAATCACCGTCGACGCGCTGCCGCTCCTCGACCTCCGGATCGAAGGGCAGAGCGACATCATCGGTGACCGCGCACTGGGCGCCGATCCGATGCAGGTGGCCGCGCTCGGCCGGGCGGTGATCGAGGGGCTTCGCGCCGGCGGCGTTGTCGGCATCGTCAAGCATATGCCGGGGCATGGCCGGGCGATCGTCGACAGCCATGAGGCGCTTCCCACCGTGACCGCGACCGCCGAGGAGCTGGAGGCCGACATCGCCCCGTTCCGCAGCCTCGCCTCCGCGCCGATGGGGATGACGGCGCATATCGTCTACACCGCCTGGGACGCGGATCGCCCCGCGAGCCTCTCCCCCACGGTCATTGGCGACATCATCCGCACGCGCATCGGCTTCGATGGGCTGCTGATGTCCGACGATCTCGACATGAAGGCGCTCGACGGCGACATGGCCGCCCGCGCGGCGGGCGTGGTCGCGGCGGGATGCGATATCGCGCTCAACTGCTGGGGGCGGATGGACGACATGGTGGCCATCGCCGGGGCACTGCCCGCCATAAGCGACGTTTCGCGGACGCGTCTCGACCGCGCGATGGCGACCGTCGCGGCCGGTCCCGACGGGGCGCAGGTGGAGGCGCTGGTGGCGGCCCGCGACCAGTTGCTGGCGCTGGCATGACCGACGAAGCGGATGCGGATCCTGCGCCGGAAGCCTGGGACAGTCCGGTCTTCACGCCGCCCGGTGACGGCGACCGGCTGACCCTGAGCTTCGACAGCTGGGAGGGGCCGCTCGACCTCCTCCTCAACCTTGCGCGCGCCCAAAAGGTCGATTTGCGCGAGATATCGATCCTCGCGCTGGTCGAGCAATATCTCGTCTTCATCGACAATGCCCGTTCGCTGAAGCTGGAGGTTGCGGCCGATTATCTCGTGATGGCGGCATGGCTCGCCTATCTCAAGTCGGGGCTCCTTTTGCCCAAGGCAGAGCAGCCCGACCCGTCGCCTGAGGAACTGGCGTTGCGGCTGCAATTGCGGCTTCAGCGGCTCGACGCGATGCGCGAGGCGGGGGCGCGGCTGATGGCGCGCGATCTCGTCGGACGCGACATCTTCCTGCGCGCCACGCCCGAGGGCCTGCACCGGCCCCGCGCGCCCCTGTGGACCGACACGCTGTATGACGTCATTACCGCTTATGCGCAGATTCGCGCGCGCAACCGGCCAGTGATGCATGTCGTCGCGCGGCGCGAGGTGATGACGCTCGACCAGGCGATCACGCGGGTGGGCGCGATGCTGGGCATGGCGATCGACTGGATGGCGCTCGAAGGCTTCCTCCCGCCAGAAACCGATCCCGCCGCACAACGCTCGGCGCGGGCGAGCAGCTTCGTCGCGGCGCTCGAACTGGCGCGGCAGCGGCGCTGCGATCTTCGCCAGCAGGCGCCGTTCGCGCCGCTGTACCTCAAGGCAGTGGTCGCATGACGGGCGGCGACGAGGTGCTGACCCGGCTGGTGGAGGGGCTGCTGTTCGCATCAGACAAGCCGCTGACGCCCGGTGAGATCGCCGATCATGCGGGCATAGAGGCGGATGTCCGGCCGCACCTCGCCGCGCTGGCGGACCATTATGCCGGGCGCGGGATCGAACTGGTCGAGCGCGGCGGGCGCTGGCATTTCCAGACCGCCGCCGATCTGGCCCATATTCTGCGCCGCGAGCGCGAGGTGCCGCGCCGGCTGTCGCGCGCCGCAGTCGAGACGCTGGCGATCATCGCCTATCACGAGCCGGTCAGCCGCGCCGAGATCGAGTCGATTCGCGGCGCGCAGGTCGCGCGCGGGACTCTCGACGTGCTGATGGAGGCGGGGTGGATCAGGCCTGCGGGCCGCCGCGAGACGCCGGGGCGGCCGCTGACCTATGCGACCACTGCCGACTTCCTGAGCCATTTCGGCCTCGCGAGCCGCCGCGACCTGCCGGGGCTGGAGGATTTGCGCGCCGCGGGCCTTCTGGAGCCTGTCGACAGCGCCTTCGAGGCCGCGCTGGCCGCCTCCGATCGCGAGGAAGACGAGGAGGGTGAAGAAAAGGATGGGGAAGAGGACGGGGCAGGGGTTCCGATCACCGATGCAATCGACTAGATAGAGGCCACGTCAGGAGATTGAACCATGGGTTTCGGATCACCCCTACACTGGATTGTCCTCGTCCTCGTCATCGTATTGCTGTTCGGCGGCGGACGCATCTCGTCGCTGATGGGCGACGTCGCAAAGGGCATCAAGAGCTTCAAGAAGGGGCTCTCGGACGATGATGACGATCAGGTTGCCGCGCGCAAGGCGGCGCCTTCGCAGATCGAAGGTTCGGCAGATCGCGTCAGCCAGCCCGCCGCGAACACGACCGCCGACCACAAGCAGGGCTGATCGGGCCTCGATAGACAGGCGCCGTTGCCATGCTGGATATCGGCTCGTCGGAGCTGCTCGTCATCGTCGTCGTGGCGATCCTGGTCATCGGGCCCAAGGATTTGCCGCGCGCATTGCACATGGTGGGCCGCTATCTCGGCAAGGCGCGGGCGATGACGCGCCATTTCCGCTCCGGCATCGACGAGATGGTCCGCCAGGCGGAGCTCGAGGAGCTGGAAAAGAAATGGGCCGCGGAGAACGCGCGGATCATGGCGCAGCATCCGCCGTCACCGCCCGCTGACGAGGCCATGGCATCGACCGAGGCGCAGCCGTCCGATGCCGCGCTGAGCGCGACGGAACCCGGTCCGGCCGAGGCACCCGTGCAGCCTTCGGGAGGACACGAGCGGGCGTGAGGGACATCGACGACAGCAAGGCCCCGCTTCTCGATCATCTGGTCGAGCTGCGATCCCGCCTCCTGCGCTGCGTCTGGGCGCTGCTTGTGGCGGGTGTGGTCTGCTATTATTTTTCCGACCGCATCTTCGCGTTCCTGGTCCAGCCGCTGCGCGACGCCTTTGGCGAGGGTGGCGGGCGACTGGTGTACACCAAGCTGTACGAGGCCTTTTTCGTGCAGCTGAAGGTCGCGATCTTTGGCGCCTTCTTCGTGTCCTTTCCGGTCATCGCCAACCAGCTCTGGGCGTTCGTCGCGCCGGGGCTCTATTCGCGCGAGAAGCGCGCGCTGCTGCCGTTCCTGATCGCGACGCCGGTTCTGTTCATGTCCGGCGCGGCGCTGGCCTATTACATCGTCATGCCCACCGCCTTTCACTTCTTCCTGACGTTCCAGGGCGACGCGGGCGGCCTGCAGATTGAGGCGCTGCCAAGTACCGACGCCTATCTCGGCCTCGTCATGCAGTTCATGCTGGCGTTCGGGATCAGCTTCCTGCTGCCGGTGCTGCTGATGCTTCTCAACCAGGCGGGGATCGTCACCCGCGCGCAGCTTATCGCTGCGCGGCGCTACATGATCGTGGCGGCGGTGGCAGTGGCGGCGGTCGTGACGCCGCCCGATGTGGTGTCGCAGATGATGTTGGCGATCCCGCTCATCCTGCTCTACGAGCTCAGCCTCATCGCCATGTGGCTGACCGAGCGTCGGCGCGCCAAGGACGATACCGGGGACGCCGACGAAAATCAGGCCGGGTTGCCCCGGCCTGATTGACGACCCGTAGACCGGGCCGCCGAAAATGTCTGGACTACGCGTCAGGCGGCGCGGCGTGTTTAGTTGGCCGCGCCTTCCACAGCCGAACCGGCGCTCTGGAGATCCTCGCCAGCACCCTCGACGGTGTTGCACGCCGCCAGAAGCAGCATGGCGGAAGCGAACGCGGCGGTCAGGAGTGACGTCTTCATCTGAGTACCTCTTTATCGGATCGGGTGCCGAACGGCGGCAAGCAGCATCTTCAACCGGCGACGCCGGAGAAGGTTCCGGCGCGGAGATGGCTCTCCGCGCGGTCTGAGCCGTCGTTCCAAATTGCTGATATGCAGGAAAGAAGTTGGCCCGGAACGCTGGTCGGGTGGGGGGGATAGCGTTCCGGGCCGTAAGAGTGGATAGCAAGAGCGGGGGGGCAAAGATTTGCTATCCGAAGACAAGAACCCCGACCCGGTTATGGAGTTCCCGGCATTTCCAAAAAAAATCACGGGTGCGCGATTCAGCGATCACCGGTGCGGTCGAGCGGGCGCCCGGAGTTCAGATATTCGGGCCTGATGCGGGATGTCGGCAGCCGCGATGAGGCGGTCGCCGGGGATGGCGTCCCATAGACCGGCTGCGGTGTCGGCCCCATGGATGCGGGAGAGGTGGCGAGCGCCTGCGTCTGCGTTCCCGGCCATGCCGGAGCCGCGCCGACGGCCAGCCATTCGGGGGCCGGGCCGACAGGAAGCGGGGGCAGGGGGCGGGCCGGCCTGACATAGGCATAGGGACCCGGCCGGGCCGTCTCGATACCCGACAGCGCCTGTCTGAAAGCGGCGGCGGCGCCGCCCTGGCCGGGCAGGCGATAGAAGATATGCGCGCCGACCACCGCCACCGGGCGGACGCTTTCCGACCAGCCCGGCCGCACGGCCAGCGTGTGGTAGAAGGTGGCAAGGCCCACCGGCGGGAACACGTCGCCGTCCAGCGCGCGCTGCGCGACCCGCCAGGCGCGTGCCCATTTGTCGCTGACGGGCACCCGCGCCATCGATCCGTCGCAGCTGAAGGTGAACTGGCAGCGCATGTCCGACCGCTCGCCCCCCTGGTAGACGACGCCGCAGACGCTGTTCGGCCAGAGCGGCGAGGCGACGCGGTTCAGCACCACCTGCGCCACCGCGCGCTGGCCTTCCTCCGGCTCGTTGCCCGCCTCGTAATAGATGGCGTTGGTCAGGCATTGCAGCGCGCGGATGCGATCGGGCGCGGACAGCCGGGCGGAGTCGACCGGCCCGGCCGCCGGCCCGCGTTCGAGCGGCAGGATATGCGCATTGCCCGCGAAGGGGTCCTCGGTGACGGGCGGCGCGACGACGAAGGCGTCCTCCGCAAAGAAATAGGCGGAGCCGGTGAAGCTGTCGCCGGGCGTGCCCAGCGTCGCAACGGCTTGCGCGGGGTTCGACGCAGCACCACCGGCCTGTCCGGCGCGCGCCATCTTGTCGAGCGCGAGCGGCCCGGCCGGCGCGACCATATGCGCCAGGGCGACAAGCAACGCGACGCTGGCGATGGCAAGCCATGCGGGCGCGACACGGCGTCGGTTCGGTGCGGGCAAGGCCATGGCCCGCACGCTATCAGCAATTGCTTACCGAAATGGCCGCCGCTCGGGCGAGGCTGCGACGCAGCGCAGCTTTGCGCGTCCCAAGTTTCCGCTGCTTGCTCCCGAGGCGACGAAGCGGGTAAAGCGAGACCATGACGATCCTTGTCGCGCCACCCGTATCGAACGCCCTCGCCCTGATCGGCAACACGCCGCTTGTCCGGCTGGAGGGACCGTCGGCCGAAGCGGGGTGCGATATCTTCGGCAAGTGCGAGTTCGCCAATCCCGGCGCGTCGGTCAAGGATCGCGCCGCGCTCTCCATCATCGAGGATGCCGAGGAGCGGGGACAGCTTTCGCCCGGCGGCATCATCGTCGAGGGGACGGCCGGCAATACCGGCATCGGCCTGGCGCTGGTCGCCAATGCCAAGGGCTATCGCACGATCATCGTGATGCCGGAGACCCAGAGCCGCGAGAAGATGGACACGCTCCGTGCGCTTGGGGCCGAGCTTGTCACGGTTCCGGCGGCGCCCTATTCCAACCCCGGCCACTTCGTTCACACGTCGCGCCGCATCGCGGAGGAGACCGAAGGCGCGATCTGGGCCAACCAGTTCGACAATATCGCCAATCGCCGCGCGCATATCACCGGCACCGCCGAGGAGATCTGGGCGCAGATGGACGGGCGCATCGACGGCTTCACCTGCGCGGCGGGGACGGGCGGCACGATCGCGGGCGTCGGCCTGGGCCTCAAGGCGAAGGACGAGCGGGTCACCATCGCGCTGAGCGATCCGCACGGTGCGGCGCTTTACAATTACTACGCCTGCGGAGAGCTGAAGGCCGAAGGGTCGTCGGTGGCCGAAGGGATCGGGCAGGGGCGGATCACCGCCAATCTGGAAGGCGCGCCGATCG
>CAZJCT010000116.1:0-7897 GCA_964544675.1 uncultured Sphingobium sp. | reverse complement strand
GAAAAAGGAACCCCGGCGGCGCGAATCGCAGGACCGATCAGCGGACACCGGGGCTGGAACGCGCACCATAGACCAGCCCTCCCCCGGTTTCAATTCGTTGCACCCGCGCCGCTGCCGAGCGCCAGCAGCATCACCAGCGCGCCGATGGTCGGGTCCTCCTCCGAGGACGCCGATGCCGCCAGGCGGATCTGCACGGGCGAAAGCGGCTCGGCGAGCGCCAGCCGGCGCAACCCCTGCCGCGTGGCGAGCTGCGCTGCGGTGACCCCGAACGCGGCGAACATCGCCTCGCCGAAATCCAGCTCCTGCGCCACTCGGGAGAGGTCGTCGGTCTCCAGCACCGTCGGCGCAGGCCACAGGCCCGCCTGACCCAGCGCCTCCTCGTAGAGCGGACGAAGCGGGTTGGCGGGGTCGAGCATGATGACAGGCATGTCGATGCAATCCGCGCGGCTGAGCATATCGCGCCGCGCAAGCGGGTGATCGGCCCGAACGAACAGCGACCAGGGCTCGCTCCAGAGATAGCGCGACGCCGGATCGCGCGGATCGGACAGAGCGTAGAAGACGAAGATGTCCGCGCGTCCCGACCGCAAGCCTGAAAGCGTGTCCGCCAGCGTGAAGCAGCGATAGTCGACGGCAATGGGGCGTTCGGGAAAAGCTTCTTCCGCCGCACCCAGACGATCCTGCAGCCGGCTGAGGATCGCCGGGTGAGTGGCGACGGTGATCGGGTTTTCCTTTACCATCGCAATGGCCGGGCTTTCCGCGTCGTCCATGCCCGCAGTCGTGGCGGCCGCTACCGGAGTCTCGCCGATCTTCTCCGCCAGCACGGCCGCGAAGTCGGGCGCTGCCGGCGAAACCTCCGACACGTCCGCATCGGCGACGGGCACCTGTTCGCGTTTGGCTTTCCGCACGCGGGCGGGCCGCGCCGCGACGGGTTCGGGCTTGTCGCCGGCAGGCGTTTCGGTGTCGTCACCCACGGCACGCGCGGC
The DNA here is from genome assembly GCA_964544675.1 of uncultured Sphingobium sp. Lineage (GTDB taxonomy): Bacteria > Pseudomonadota > Alphaproteobacteria > Sphingomonadales > Sphingomonadaceae > Sphingobium. Next base: position 6,914 of record CAZJCT010000116.1, on the reverse strand, counting down.
ATCCACGAGCGCGTCGCAGGCGAACAGCACGTTGCGGGCATGGTCGATGACCTGGGCGCCGGCGGGTGCCAACCGCGGCTTGCCGCCGGTCACGCGTTCGAACAGCGGCGCGCCCAGCCGCGCCTCGAGCTGGCGAATGTGATCGCTGATCGCGACCTGCGACAGCCCCAGATTGCGCGCCGCGCCCCGGAACGTGCCCACCCGCGCGACTTCTATGAAAATCTCGAGCTGGCGGAGGGTCGGGCGGTCCATCGCCTTGCAATAAGGCTCTCATTATCGCTCCGCAACAACGCTGTTCGCCTTGACGGAGCGGGACGGCGATGGCATTGAACCGCGCTCGCTGGGCGTGCGGGTATAGCTCAATGGTAGAGCACTAGCCTTCCAAGCTTGTGATGCGGGTTCGATCCCCGCTACCCGCTCCAGCCGCCGCTCGACGTCCTGTCGCGGCCTCCCTTGCCCTTACACTTTGCGACAAGCTTGTGGCTGCGCGACAAGCGCGGGTTACATTTGGCACCTATCTCCATGTCCAGGAGGCGGCGGTCCCTCCCTCCCCCCTGTTCCGTCGCCTCCGCCCCTTTGAAAGGACATGACATGAAGACGCTACTTTCCGCGGCACTGGCCGCCTCGATCCTCGTCGGCGGCGCGGCGCATGCGCAGCCCGGTGGCGGGCACGATCACGGTCCGCGCGGCGGCGGCCCGATGATGGAGATGCTCGACGGCAACAAGGATGGCACGATCACCCGTGCCGAGGCCAACACCGCCCTGACCCAGCATTTCGCGACGATCGACACCGATAAGAACGGTACGATCACCCAGGCCGAACGCGAGGCGATGCGCAACCGCATGATGCAGGAACGGTTCGCGAAGATGGACACCGACAAGAACGGCCAGCTCAGCCAGCAGGAGCTGATGGCCGCCCGCGAGGCGAAGCGCGACGGCATGCGCGGCAAAATGGGCGGCAAGATGGGCCATGGGATGAAGGGCGACATGACCCGCGAACAATTCCTTGCACGCCCGATGGCGATGTTCGACCGCATCGACACCAATAAGGATGGACAGATCACCGCCGCCGAACGCGAAGCGGCGAAGGACGCGATGCACAAGCGCTGGGAGTCCCGCAAGGACAAGCGTAACGCGGGCTGACCGCCTCTCCTGACAAGATCGGCGTTCCGGCAGGGCACAAGCGCATTGCCGGAACGCCACCGAAATGGTCTGATCGCGCCGCCATGAAACCGCACATCCTTCTGGTCGACGACGAACGCTCGATCCGCGATCCGCTCGCCAGCTATCTCCAGAAGAACGGCTATCGCGTCAGCAGCGCCGCCGACGCCGCGACCGCGCGCTCGGTGCTGGGCAGCGCAGCGATCGACCTGGCCATCATCGACATCATGATGCCGGGCGAGGACGGGCTGAGCCTGTGCCGCCATTTGCGCGAGGCGGGCGAATTGCCCATCATCCTGCTCACCGCGCGGAGCGAGGAGACCGATCGCGTCGTGGGGCTGGAAATGGGCGCGGATGACTATGTCGTAAAGCCCTTTTCCCCGCGCGAGCTGGTCGCCCGAATCAAGACGATCCTGCGCCGGGCGGCCAGCACGCCGCGGCCCGAGACGCTGGCGCACGCGGGCCGCTATCGCTTCGGCGACTGGACGCTCAACGGCAATGACTGGACCCTGACGGGAAGCGATGGCGTGGCACTTTCGCTCAGCACCGCCGACTATCGGCTGCTCAGCACTTTCGTCGAGCGCCCGCGCCAGGTGCTGACCCGCGACCAGCTCCTCGACCTTACCCAGGGCCGCGAGGCCAATCCGTTCGACCGCGCGATCGACAACCAGATCAGCCGCCTTCGCCGCAAGATCGAGGCGGACCCCAAGAACCCGACGCTCATCAAGACGGTATGGGGCGGCGGCTACATGTTCTCCGCCGACGTCGAGCGACTGTGAGGCGGGTCATCGCCCTGCTCCGCCCGCGCGCGCTGTCGACGCGGCTGATCCTGCTGGCGGCGCTCGTCCTGCTGCTTGCGCAGACAATCAGCTTCACCCTGCTGTATCTTCAGAGCCGGAGCCAGTGGATCACCATGGCGACCGCGCCCGCCGTGCTGCGGATCATCGATACGATCGAGGCGGGCGACATGCCGCGCGCCGGCGTCCGGCGGTTCATGGAGCGCGTCGCCGTCAGCCGCACGCCGCCCGTTCCCTCCGACGATCCGCAGCCCGAAATCCAGTCTCGTGCGGCGGAGATGCTCTCCGACGCGGGCATCGGCGTGCTCGCCGTCCGGGCCGATGTGGTGATCCGGCCGCACCACCCCGATCGCGCCGAGCGGCTGATGGGAGAGACCCGGCCCCGCTTTCGCGATTCGCACCAGCTTCGCCTCGCGGTCCAGACCGCCCCCGATCGCTGGTATGTCGCGACCTCGCGTATGCGGCGTTCGGGCCAGCCCTTTGCCTTGCGGCTGATTGTCCAGACCGTGCTGATCTTTGCGGTCGCTCTCGTGCCGCTGCTCTGGATCGGCCGACGGCTGTCGCGGCCGCTGACGACGCTGACGGGCGCGGTCCGCAGCTTCTCCGACGGCGGCATGCCCGCGCCCCTGCCACTGGAAGGCGCGGAGGACATCCGCGACCTGACGCGGGCGTTCAACGACATGCAGGCGCGGATCGCCGCCATGCTGTCGGAAAAGGACCAGATGCTGGGGGCGATCGGCCATGACCTGCGCACGCCGCTCGCGTCGCTGAGGGTTCGCGTCGAGTCTGTCGACGACGATGCGGAGCGCGCGAGCATGGTCGCGACGATCGAGGAAATGAGTCAGATGCTCGACGACATCTTGTCGCTGGCCCGGCTCGGACGCTCGCGCGAGGACCCGCAACGGGTCGATCTGGCGGAACTGGTCGATGCGGTGGTCGAGGATTTCGTCGCGATGGGCGCCGCCGTGTCGCTCGAGGACAGCGCGCGTGCCGTGGTGTCGGTTCACCCGCTGGCCATGCGCCGCGCGGTCCGCAACCTGATCGACAATGCGGTGAAGTACGGCACGACCGCGCGAGTCTCGGTCAGCGCGAGCGACGGCCGGGCGATGGTCCGGATCGTCGACGAGGGGCCGGGAATCGATCCCGCGCGGCTCGACGAGATGATGGAGCCGTTCACCCGGCTCGACAGCTCGCGCAATCGGCAGACCGGCGGCAGCGGTCTGGGGCTGGCGCTGGTCCGCGCGATCATGCGGCTCGAAGGCGGCGAGGTCAGGCTCGCCAACCGCGCCGAAGCAAACGGACTGGTCGCTACGCTGACGGTGCCGCTGGCCTCTAGACATTCTTGAAACGCTTTCAGAACGATCCTCCCGAACCCGACACGTCGGGACGCGACTGGTTCCCCCGCGCAGGCGGGGGTCCAGACTCGGCGCGGAGCGACGAACGCGCTGCCGCGCATGTCTTTCGTGAACTGGACCCCCGCCTGCGCGGGGGAACAGGAGTGCGGGCAACCCCCGCCCCGTCCTAAAACACCGCCCGCGCGTCACCGCCCATCATCTGCTGGCGCACGAGCGGGATCGGTGGGCCGCCATAGCGCAGGAATTCGTCGTGGAACGCCTTCCACGCCGTCCGGCCGCCGCGCGTCGCGGTCCAGTCCTCGCGCAGCTTGCGGATCATCAGCTTGCCCAGCGTGTAGTTCAGATAGGCGGGATCATAGGTGCCCCGCGCCGCCTGCTGCCGGGCATTGCCCTCGTCCTGATAGCATTGCTCGACGAACATCTGCCGCGACTGCTCCTGGGTCATGCCGCGCGCATGCATGCCGATCGCCGACAGGAAGCGGCAGTCGCGAAGCAGTGCGTTGGAGATCTGGCCGATATGCGTTTCGGGATCGCCGCGGTTGAAGCCCGCTTCCCACATCAGCTCCTCGGTATAATGCGCCCAGCCCTCCGCGAAGGCATAGCCGACGAACACCTTGCCGAAGAGGAAGGGCGAGCGGTTGGCGTGGAGGAAGTTCAGGAAGTGACCCGGCCACACCTCGTGGATCGAGGTGAACAGAAGGTCCTTTTCGCCGGGAATGTAGGCGTCCTGCACCTCCTTGGTCCATGCCGGATCGGGGGGCGAGATGTAGTAGACCGACGGCAGTCCGCGCTCATAAGGCCCCGGAATGTCGATATAGGCCGAATTCTGACGGTTGTACGGCGGCGATTCGGCGACCTCCGCCTGTTCGGTGCCCGGGATCGACACGAGGTCAGCGGATTCGACGAAGGCGCGAATGGTGCCGAGCTGGCGCCGCGCACCGGCAACGACACCGCCCTCGGGCTTTGTCGCGTTCATCTTCGCCATGCAGTCGGGGATCGAGGCGCCCGGTGCGAATTGCCCGCATGCAGCCTTCAACGCCGCCTGGTTGCGCGCGAGGTCGGCGCGGCCGATCGCTTCCAGTTCGGCGAGCGGCACATCGACCATCTCTGTCGCCGCCAGCATGCGCGCGAAACGCTCGCCACCGAGAGCGAAATCGGTCGTCGCGGTGGCACGCCCGCTTTCGAGATGGGCGGCAACTTCGGCCATGGCGCGCGACGCCGCGCCCGCCGCCACGTCGAACTCCGCCTGAAGCCCGGGATTCTTCACTTCCGCGAACGCCGCCTTGGCGTCACCGACATAATAGTCGGCGAGCCCCTGAAACCCCGCCTTACCATAGTCGATGAAGCTGATCGGCAGCGGCATCCTGAGATTGGCGCGGATGTTCGCGGCGGCAGCGGGCACGTTGCGGGCAAAGGCGATGAACGCCTTCATCCGCGTTTCGGCATCGGCATAGGGCCGCGCCACATAGACGTTCGGGTCGAGACCGCCATTGATGTAGAAGGCGGGGTTGCGGTGCGGCTGGTCGGCGTCGGTGAGCCAGAAGAGCCGGCCGCGCGCCACCGCAATCAGATAATCACGCTCGAACCGCTCCTCCTGTCCGAGAGCGGCCGGGTCGAACGCCTGCGCCCGCGCGATGCTGTCCTTCAGGAAAGCGGCCTGCGCCGTCAGCCCTGCGTCGCTCCAGTCGGGCAGCCGACCGTCGAATTCATGCCGCCCCTGATAAATGGCGAAATAGGGATCGTGCCGGAAAAGCCCCTCCACAAAGCCATCGCGGAAGCTGGCCCAACCCGCCGACGGCGCTTCCGCTTCGCGAGAGGGGGGCGCCGATGCCGTCGCGGCCGCACGCATGTCCGATGTAGCGCAACCCGCGAGCCCCATCAGCATGGCGGCTGCGGATGCGGTCAGGGCGAAGCGGCGTGCTTGACTGGTCATGCGAAATCCCTTTTTGCGTTGCGCACCGGGCGTTCTGGAACGATCGGCAGCCCCTGTCCATTCCCGGAGCCGCGCCACACGAAGCTTTCGATTGCGTGCGGTCCCCGCTCCAGCCAGTACGCTTGTCATGCCCTTTTTCTCCGTGTCCGCTGCCGATACCCCGCGCCATCCGCTGTCGATCGGCGCATTTCGTGCGTTTCTGGCGGTCCGGTTCGGCAGCGTGCTGGCGCAAAATGCCATGACGCTGATCATCGGCTGGCAGGCCTACAACATCGCACGCGAGACCATGTCGGCATCCGGCGCCGCCGCGCAACTGGGCATCATCGGGCTGATCCAGTTCGTCGTCCTGTTCCTGCTGACACCCTTCAGCGGCCTCGCCGCCGACAGGCTGAACCGCCGCGGGCTGGCGATGGCCATGCTCGTGGTGCAGGCGGGATGCGCCATCACCCTCATGCTCGCGACCATGCAGGGCTGGATCGGACTGCCGCTGATCTTCGGCATCGCCGCGCTGCTGGGGCTTGCGCGTGCCTTTTCGGGCCCGGCGATGGGAGCCATGGCGCCCAATATCGTGCCCCCCGCGCTGCTGCCCCGCGCCATCGCGTTCAGCAGCATGGTGTGGCAGGCGGGCACCATCATCGGCCCCGCGCTCGGCGGCTATGCCTATGCGGCGGACAATTTCCTGGCCTATGCCGCCAGCGGCACGCTGTTCCTGCTGTCGATGGCTGCGCTCGCGCTGGTCGGACATGTGCCGCAGGCGCCGGCCGACCGCACCCGCCGGCCGATCGGCCAGATTCTCGACGGGCTCCATTTCGTTCGCCGCAACCGGCTGGTGCAGGCGACGATCACGCTCGACCTGTTCGCGGTTCTGCTCGCGGGGACGACCGCCCTCCTCCCGATCTACGCCCGTGACATATTGCACGTCGGAGCGGCGGGGCTGGGACATCTGGCCGCAGCGCCGGGAATGGGTGCGGCGGCGATGGCGCTCCTCTTCTCCTTCCGCCCGATCAGCCGCAACGTGGGGGTCAAGATGCTGGCCGCCGTGATGGTGTTCGGGCTCGCGACCATCTGCTTCGGCGCGACTGCCTTCCTGCCGCGCGCCGTGCAGATGCCGGTGGCGCTTGCCGCCATGGCGTGCTGGGGCGCGGCGGACATGGTGTCGGTGTTCATTCGACAGACGCTGATCCAGGTCTACACCCCCGACGCGATGCGCGGCCGGGTCGGCAGCGTGTCCCAGCTCACCATCTCCGCCTCCAACGAGCTGGGCGACGCCGAGTCCGGCTTTCTCGCCGCGCTGGTGGGGCCGGTCGCCGCCGTCATCGCGGGCGGAGTGGGGTCTATCCTGATCACGCTGGCCTGGGCACGTCTCTATCCCGAACTCAGGCTTGCGCGAACCTTCGATCCACCCGATCTAGGGTCCGGCCATCAAGCCCCCAAAGGAGATGCAGCATGAAGGCGTCCAACATATTGGAGACCATCGGACAGACGCCCCATATCCGCGTCAGCCGGCTGTTCGGCGATGCCGAGGTCTGGATCAAGTCGGAGCGGTCCAACCCCGGCGGATCGATCAAGGACCGAATCGCGCTCGCGATGGTGCGCGACGCCGAAACGCGCGGCGATCTGAAGCCCGGCGGCACCATCATCGAGCCGACGTCGGGCAACACCGGCATC
>CAZJCT010000115.1:0-8013 GCA_964544675.1 uncultured Sphingobium sp. | reverse complement strand
TCACGCCCTTGACGGGCAGCAGATAGTTGAGGATGCCGAACACCGACTTCTTCATTTCGCCGGCATAGGCCGTGCCGCCGATCAGGATCAGCTTCTCGGAGAAGTTGACCGCGACCACGGTCTCGCTGCGGCAGCCATGACGCGCCGGATCGGCGCGGAAGCTGGGCAGATCGATGATGGTATATTCGGGGGCGAAGTCCGCCAGCTCCGACGCGTCCGGGCGGACCAGAAGCGTGCGGATGAAGAGGTTGTGCCAGGCGAATTCGTTGATGACGCGCACGTTGACGCGATATTCGGCCTGCGAGCCGCCGAACAGGTCAGCGACATACAGCTCGTCCTTGGCAGCGAGCGCGGCCAGGAAGTCGGCCTTGAGCGCCGCGAAGTGCTCCGGCGTCATCGGCACGTTGGTCTTGCCCCACCAGACGGTGCTTTCCGTCTCCGCATCCTTGACGATGAACTTGTCCGAGGCGGACCGGCCGGTGTGCTTGCCCGTCGCGACGACCAGCGGGCCGTCCTTGGCAAGCATGCCTTCGCCGTTGCGGATAGCCTCTTCGACCAGCGAGCCGGTCAACAGGTTCCACTTGATGTCAGCCTGAGTGGTGATGCCTTGATCGGCAAGGGTGACAGAGGAATGCGGCCGCACGTTCTACTCCTGGTCAGTTGCACCTCGACCAGCGCCAGAGCGGTCGAGACGGTGGTGGGGTCAACCCATGTTCAAGTGGCGCATAGGCTGTGGATAAGCAGGCGTCAAACCGCGTTGCCATCATTTCGGCGCTGGATAAAGCCCGTCAACCATGATCCATGTGCGGCGCCGCGAATCCTGTGCCGTCGCCCGCCCGCGCCGCTTGCCGCTGGTGCCGCTATCGTCTAGTCATCGCGTCCCCGCCATGTGCCAGCCTGCCACGGAGCCGAAGGCGATGACCCCGACGATCGCCCTGGTCGACGACGATCGCAACATCCTCGCCTCGCTCAGCATCGCGCTGCAGGCCGAAGGCTTCGCCACGCGGCTGTATAGCGACGGCGAAAGCGCGCTCAAGGCGCTGACCGAAAACCCCCCTGACCTGGCGGTGTGCGATATCAAGATGCCGCGCATGGACGGCATCGAACTGGTCAGGCGGCTTCGCGAAAGCTCGGCGCTGCCGATCATCTTCCTTACCTCGAAAACCGACGAAGCCGACGAGGCGCTGGGGCTGGAGATCGGCGCGGACGACTATATCGCCAAGCCCTTTTCGCAGGCGCTGCTGATCGCGCGTATCCGCGCCATCCTGCGCCGCGCGGAGATGATGCGCCGCGACACGCAGCCGGGCAGCGACGAACCCGAACCCATGGTGCGCGGCGCGCTGTCCATGGACAATGCCCGCCACACCGTCCGCTGGCAGGGGCAGCCCGTGAGCCTCACCGTGACCGAGTTCCTGATCCTGGAGGCGCTGGCCAGCCGGCCCGGCGTCGTGAAGAGCCGCAATCAGCTGATGGATGCCGCCTATCAGGACGACATCTATGTCGACGACCGCACGATCGACAGCCATATCAAGCGGCTGCGTCGCAAGTTCCGCGAGGTCGATCCCCAGTTCAACGCGATCGATACGCTTTACGGAGCGGGATACCGCTTCACGGATGAGTGATACGCGCCGCACACCGGGATTTGCCTGGCCCGCCCGCCTGTCGCTCACGCGCCGCATCCTTGCGGTCAACATCTTCGCGCTGCTGTTCCTTGCGGGCGGCTTCTTCTACCTCGACAGCTATCGCACCCGCATCATCGACGAGCGGCTGAACCGAATCACCCGCGAAACCATCCTGATGGCGGCGACGCTCGGTGCTTCGCAGCAGGCACGGCGCGATGCGATGATCGCGCGATTCGCGCGGCTGACAGGATATCGCGTCCGGCTCTACGCCCCCGACGGCGCGCGGATCGCCGACAGCGTGCGTCTGGGCGTTCCCGCGGACCGGCTGGTCGATCCCGCGAGCGAGACCATCGACCTGCAGGCCGCGCGCCTCCTCGACCGCTTCGTGGACACCATCGTCTTCGCGCGCATCCCGCCCCGTTTCGTCGATCCCGCCGTCGATCGGGCCGAGTCGTGGCCCGAGGTGCGGCAGGCGCGCGCGCAGGGCCAAGGCGCGACCTACTACCGCTTCGCTCCCGACCGCACGCCGATCCTGAGCGCGGCCGTGCCGATGAGCAGCGACGGCATGGTGCTGACCGCGATGGACAATACGCGCGACATCACGGTGACGGTTCGCGCCGAACGGCTGCGGCTCAGCATGGTCCTCGCGGTGGCGATCGTCCTGTCGATTTCGCTCTCGCTGTTTCTCGCGCGCACGATCGTCGCGCCGCTGCGGCGGCTGGCGCGCGCGGCGGTGCGGGTGCGGCTTGGCCGCGCGCGCGAGGTGATCGTTCCCCGGCTGCCCGACCGGCGCGACGAGATCGGCCTGCTCGCACGCGCCGTGTCGGACATGAGCCAGGCGCTGCGCAAGCGAATCGACGCCACCGACAGCTTCGCGGCCGATGTCAGCCACGAACTCAAGAACCCGATCGCGTCGCTGCGTTCAGCGCTGGAGGGGCTGGAGCGAATCCAGGACCCGGCGCTGAGGGAAAGACTGATGGCGGTCGCGCGAGACGACGTGTACCGGCTGGACCGGCTGGTGACCGACATATCCGAGGCGTCGCGGATCGACGCGTTGCTGTCGCGCACGCCCTTCCAGCCGATCCGGCTCGACGCGCTTGTGACCCGGCTGGTGCGCGCAAGGGAGATGCGGGGCATCGAGAATGGCGCGAAGCTGCGCGTCGATCATGATCCCACGGCAGCGCTCACGATCCTCGGCGAACCGCAGCGACTGACCAGCGTCGTCGACAATCTGGTCGAGAACGCGATTTCCTTCTCTCCTCCCGGCGGAACGGTCAGGCTGTCGCTCGGCGGCGATGCCGACTGGGCGATACTGGGCGTCGAGGACGAAGGACCGGGCGTTCCGATGGAGGACCGCGAGGCGGTGTTCCGCCGGTTCCATTCGGTGCGGCCCGCCGAGGAGGCGTTCGGGCGGCACAGCGGCCTCGGCCTCGCCATCGCGCGCTCGGTGCTCGATGGTCATGGCGGATCAATCAGCATCGAGGATCGGCCCGACGGACGCTCCGGTGCCCGCTTCGTGGTGCGCCTGCCCCTCCCCGGCGACCCCGAAGCGCAATGACCTCCCCCGCCCAAGCCCCGGGGCCGACCGCCACGATCCACGCGACCAGCGTTGCGATAGAGGGGCGCGCGGTGCTGCTCACGGGACCGAGCGGATCGGGCAAGTCCGACCTCGCGCTCCGCCTGATCGACCGGGGCGCGCTGCTCGTCAGCGACGACTATACCTGCTGCACGCCGTGCGACGGCCTGCTGTTCGCGACGGCACCCGCGACCATCGTCGGCCGGATCGAGGTGCGCGGCATCGGCATCCTTTCCATGCCGCACCTGCAAAATGTTCCGGTTGCGATCGCGATCGCGCTTGGCGATACTGCGCCGCGCATGCCCGACGATCCGCTCCCCCATATGATGATCGCCGGCGTGCGGGTTCCGGTCGCCGCCCTGCCGGCGTTCGAGCCGTCGGCGCCGATCAAGGTCGAGATGCTGCTGCGTGCGTCGGGCGGCGGCAGCCTGTGACCGCGCCGCGCCCGCCCCGGACGATCATGCTCGTCACCGGCCTGTCGGGCGCCGGCAAGTCGACCTGCCTTCGCACGCTGGAGGACATCGGCTGGGAAGTCGTCGACAACATCCCGCTGGGATTGCTGGGCCGCCTGCTCGCCTCCCCCGCGCCGGAAGGCCACGATCCCGAGGATGACCGCCCGCTGGCGCTCGGGATCGACAGCCGCACGCGCGGTTTCGACGCGAGCCGGATCGTCGAGCAGGTGCAGATGCTGCGGACCCAGAAGCAGCAGCCGGTCGAAATCCTGTTCCTCGATTGCGCGGGCGCGGAACTGGAACGTCGGTTCGCAGAGACCCGGCGACGCCACCCGCTCGCCCTCGACCGCCCCGCGTCCGACGGAATTGCGCGCGAGCGGGAGCTGATGGAGCCGCTCCGCCGCCACGCCGACCATGTGATCGACACCAGCGACATCGGCGTCAACGCGCTTCAGCACGAAATCAGGGCGCGGTTCGGAGGGCAGAAGAGCACGACCCTCACCCTCCTGTCGTTCGGCTATGCGCGCGGGGTGCCGCGTAATGTCGATCTGGTCTTCGACATGCGTTTCCTTCGCAATCCCCACTGGGACGACCGGCTGCGCCCACACACCGGCCTCGATGCCGAAGTCGGCGCCTATATTGCCGAAGACCCGCTCTATGCGCCGGTGCTGGAGCAGATCACCACGCTGCTGGAGACGGTGCTCCCGCGCTATAATGCGGAAGGCAAGGCCTATGTTACGGTCGCTTTCGGCTGTACCGGGGGAAGACACCGATCGGTCCACGTGACGGAAGAGGTCGGAAGACGCTTGCGCGAGAGCGGATTTTCTCCCACGGTTTCGCATCGCAATCTGGAATCCGAACCCCTCGACGCCTATGAGGACCGGCGCCGCGAGGCGCAGAACAAGGGACAAGGTCGGGACACGCAGCCGTAATGATAGGTTTGGTACTCGTGACCCACGGCCGTCTGGCGACCGAATTTCGCGTCGCGATGGAGCATGTGGTCGGGCCGCAGCCTGCGGTCGAGGCGATTTGCATTGGCCCCGACGATGACATGGAGGCGCGCCGCGCCGACATCGCGGAGGCGGTCGCGCGGGTCGATGACGGCAGCGGCGTCATCCTCCTGACCGACCTGTTCGGCGGCACCCCGTCCAATCTGGCGATTTCTCTGCTCGATGCAGGCCATGTCGAAGTGATAGCGGGGGTGAACCTGCCCATGCTGATCCGCCTGGAAAGCGCCCGAAAAGCGATGGGCATCCGCGAGGCGGTGGTCGCCGCTCGCGAGGCCGGCACGAAATATATCAGTGTTGCGTCCGAACTGCTGGGGGATGCGTCATGAGCGATGACACATTGCTGGAGAGGACCGTCACCATCTGCAACCGCCGGGGCCTTCACGCCCGCGCCAGCGCCAAGTTCGTCACGCTGGCGAGCGGCATGCCCGCGCGGATCGAGGTGCGCAAGGATGGCCCGGCGGTGGTCGGCACGTCGATCATGGGCCTGATGATGCTCGGCGCGGCGATGGGCGACAGCATCACGATCAGCGCCAGCGGCGAAGGTGCTGAGGCGGCGCTCGCCGAACTGATCGATCTGGTCGAAAACCGCTTCGGCGAGGACTGACGCCGTTGATCCGCGAGATTACCGGCTTTTCCAATCCGCTGGTCAAGCGGATCCGGTCGCTCCGTGACAAGAAGCACCGCAAGCGCGAAGGCCTGTTCCTGGCCGAGGGGCTGCGGATCATCGCCGAGGCGCGCGACGCCGGCGTGCTGCCGGAGATGCTGGTCCTCTCGACCGACGCCCGTCCCCATCCGCTCGCCGAAGAGGTGATCGCCGAGGCCGAGGCGGCGGGAGCCGACGTGATCCGCACGACTCCCGACATTTTGTCCAAGATGTCGGGCAAGGACAATGCGCAGGCGCTGCTGGGAATCTACCGCGACCGTCCGCGCGCGCTCGAATCGATCGATCGTTCCAGCGCCGCGATCTGGTTCGTGGCGCAAGCGATGCGCGACCCCGGCAACCTCGGCACGCTGTTGCGAATCGGCGATGCGGTCGGCGCGGGCGGCGTGATTCTCGTGGACGAGTGCGTCGACCCCTTCTCCGTCGAAAGCGTTCGCGCGAGCATGGGCGCGCTGTTCACCCAGGCGATCGTGCCGAGCGAGTGGGCGGCGTTCCTCGACTGGCTTCGCGTCGGCGAGGGCATGCTGGTGGGCACCAGCCTCCAGACCGAGTTCGACTATCAGCAGCCACGTTATACCGCACCGACCTTCATCCTGATCGGCAACGAGGCGCGCGGCCTGCCGGACGATTATGCGGCCGCGTGTGACGTGCTCGTCAAGATTCCGATGCTGGGCCGCGCCGACAGCCTCAACGCCTCGGTCGCGGCCGCCGTGATGGCCTATGAAGTGGTGAACCAGCGGCGACGATTGGCGGATTTGGTCAGTTAGGTCATCCCCGCGAAAGCGGGGATCCGGGGCCACCGGCGTGGCGCTTTGCTGCTCTGGATTCCCGCTTTCGCGGGAATGACGGGCGTTGATTGGGGGGATCGGAATGAACCAGAATGAAGGCCTCTCGGTCATGTGGTCCAACCGCCGCGTGCTGCTCGCCAGCCTGACGGGCACAGCGGTCGAATTCTACGATTTCTACATCTACGCGACCGCCGCGTCGCTGGTGTTCGGTCCCCTCTTCTTCCCGGCGAGTTCGAGCGCGGCGCAGCTGCTCGCCTCCTATGCCAGCTTCGCGCTAGCCTTTATCGCACGACCGCTGGGCGCCAGCGTGTTCGGGCATTTCGGCGACCGCGTCGGGCGCAAGTCGACGCTGGTCGCGTCGCTGATGCTGATGGGCGGATCGACGCTGCTCATCGGCTTCCTGCCCACCTATCAGCAGATCGGCTGGCTGGCACCGCTGTTCCTGTGCATTCTGCGATTCGGCCAGGGCCTCGGCCTTGGCGGCGAATGGGGCGGCGCGGCACTGCTCGCGGTGGAGAATGCGCCACCGGGATGGCGCGCGCGCTTCGGCATGATGCCGCAGCTCGGCGCGCCGGTCGGCTTCATCGCCGCCAACGGGCTGTTCCTCATCCTCGGCGCGCTGCTGACGGAGGAGCAATTCCTCGCCTGGGGGTGGAGGCTGCCCTTCATCGCCAGCGCGGTGCTGGTGGCGCTGGGACTGTGGGTGCGCCTGAAACTCACCGAGACCCCGGAGTTTGCCGAGGCGCTGGCCGAAGGGGCACCAAAAGGCGTGCCGCTGGCCGAGATGGCGCGCCATCATCTCGGCGCCACGCTGTCCGGCACGCTCGCGGTCGTCACCTGCTTCGCGATCTTCTACATCGCCACCGCCTTCGCGCTGGGCCACGCAACCCAGAACATGGGGCTCGATCGCGAGGCGGTGCTGGGGGTCCAGCTCGGCGCGATCCTGTTCCTGGCGATCGGCATCCTCCATGCCGGCTGGTGGTCGGACCGCAGCAGCACGCGCCATGTGCTGATCGCCGGATGCGCCGCGACGGTGCCGCTGGGGCTGGTGTTCGGCCCGATGCTCGGCTCAGGCTCGCTTGTGCAGATGTTCGTGATCCTGAGCGCGGCGCTCTATCTGATGGGCCTCGCCTACGGCCCGCTCGGTGCCTGGCTCACCGCCCGGTTTCCGGTGCAGGTCCGCTACACCGGCGCGTCGATCGCGTTCAATGCGGGCGGGATCATCGGCGGCGCGATGGCGCCGATCGCGGCGCAGGCGCTCGTCACCGCCTATGGCACAGGGGCAGTGGGCCTGTATCTGAGTGCGGCAGGACTGCTCAGCCTCGCAGGGCTGCTCGCATCCCGCCTCAATCATCTGAATCGCGCCTGATCGACGATCCCGGCGGAAGCACGGAGCGCTTCCACCTCAGTCGATCACGCTCCGGAGGGTCAGGCGGCGAGCTGGTCGATATAGTTGTGGCCGTCGGTCAGCTTGCCGAGCGACAGCACCATGACCATCCGGTCGTCGACCGACGCCAGGCCGTCGAGGAATTCGGACGCCTGATCGTCGCCGACGTTCGGCGGCGGCTGAAGCGAGCCGTCGGCCAGCGTGACGATGTCGTTGACCGCATCGACGATCAGCCCGTGGAGCTGGTTGCCGAGCTGGACGACGATGATGACGTGGCGGGCGGTCGGATCGGTCAGGCCCCAGCCCAGCCGGGCCGAAAGGTCGAACACCGGCAGCACGGAGCCGCGCAGGTTGACGACGCCGCGCACATAGTCGGGCACGTGCGGCAGCCGCGTGGTCGGCGACCAGGCGCGGATTTCCCGAATCGCCATGATATCGACGCCCAGATACTGCTCGCCAATGCGGAAAGTGATGATCTGCCGGCTCATGTCAGCCCTCCAACCCGGTTCATTCCGGG
>CAZJCT010000114.1:0-8076 GCA_964544675.1 uncultured Sphingobium sp. | reverse complement strand
GGGCTATTATGGCGACGTGACCGAGAAGCAGTTCAAGAAGAACTATATCGAGGCGTCGCGGATGAAGGGCGACACCAGCCAGAACCTGATCGGCCTGCTCGAACGCCGCCTCGACGCGGTCGTCTATCGCGCCAAGTTCGCGCCGACCATCTGGTCCTCGCGCCAGCTCGTCAGCCACGGCCACATTTACGTCAACGGCGTGAAGTGCAACATCGCCAGCCGGCTGGTGAAGCCGGGCGACGAAGTGACGCTGGGCAAGAAGGCGCAGGAGATGGCGCTGGTGATGGAAGCGCAGAGCCTGCCCGAGCGCGACATTCCCGACTATCTGGCCCCCGACGGCGCGGCCAAGGTTACCTATGTGCGCGTTCCGACGCTCGACGAGGTGCCCTATCCCGTCAAGATGGAACCGAATCTGGTCGTCGAGTTCTACTCGCGCTGATCGGCACCCCGATACGAATCATGGAAGGCGGTCCGGCGACGGGCCGCCTTTTTCGTTGGAGTGCTGCCCCAGCGAGTGGTGAAGCGCGCGGCACCATCGTCGCACCGCCACGTTCCTGACTCCGTACAACGCGCCGAGGCGCAGCTGGACGGGAGCGTAATCATGACCGAATCCGCCTTGCTCGATGCCGTGCACGTCATCGTCCGGATCATCGAGATGATCGGGGTGACAGTCATGGTCATCGGCACCGTTCGCGCGGTGGTCCGCTACGCTGCCGGGCTGCGGGCGGAGAGCGACAGCGCGCGGGTCGAGACGCTGCGCGGTGAGCTTGGCCGCTCGATCCTGCTGGGGCTGGAGTTCCTCGTGGCGGCGGACATCATCAATACCGTGGCTGTCGAACCGACGCTCGACAGCCTCGCAGTGCTCGCCGGCGTGGTGCTGATCCGCACCTTCCTGAGCTTCGCGCTCGAGGTGGAGATCGGCGGAACCTGGCCATGGCGCCGCGCGCAACAGGAGCGGGACCGCGCGTCCTCCCGCTGAAAAACCCCGCGCCGTCGCGTAATTCGCATCTCCACATCGCGCGAAAATCCGCTAGAGCGCGGGCATGACACGCCTCATGCCCGCCGAATGGGCCCCTCACGACTGGATGTGGATCGGTTTCCCGGGGGACCCCGGCGAATGGCCGAACGAGCTTGCCAAGGCGCAGGCACAGGTCGCGGCCTTCGCCGACGCGATCCATGCCGGCGGACGGGGCGAGGCCGTGCGACTGGTCGTCAGGAGCGAATCCGATGCCGACAAGGCGCGGACGCTGGCTGCGCCGGGGGTCGAGGTGGTGGTCGAGCGCTTCGGCGATATCTGGCTTCGCGACACCGGCCCCATGACCGCCATCGACGACGGCGCCCGCCAGCTTACCGTCTTCGATTTCAACGGCTGGGGCGGCAAGTTCCGCATGGCGGGCGACGAGGACATCGGCGTGCGTCTGGCCGAGCGCGAGGGCCTGGAGCCGGCGCGGCGCGCCTTCATCCTCGAAGGGGGCGCGCTCGACACCGACGGCGCCGGCCTGTTCGTCACCACCGGGCAATGTGTACTCAACCCCAACCGGAACAAGGGCGTCACGCGCGAGGACGTCGAACGCGCGCTTGCCGAGACGCTGGGGATGCGCTCCATGCTCTGGCTTGGCGACGGGCTGACGGGCGATCATACCGACGGCCATGTCGACAATCTGGCGCGCTTCGTTGCACCGGGCACGCTCGCGATCCCGCAGGCCACCGACCAGAACGACCCGAACGGCCTCGTCTATGCCGATGCGGCGGCGCGCGCGATCGCGCATGGCGTCAGGGTCGTGCGGCTGCCGTCGGTCGGCCGCTTCCTGATCGACGGGCAGATCGCGCCCGCCAGCTACATGAACTTCGTCATCGGCAATGCGGCGGTGGTCGTTCCGCAATATAATCTGCCCACCGACGACGAGGCGGTCGATATATTGCGCGGTTTCTTCCCCGACAGGGAGGTTGTCGGCCTGCCCAGCATCGCCATATTGCGGGGCGGCGGCAGCTTCCACTGCTGCTCGATGCAGATGCCCTCGATCCCTCAGGAGCCGTAAAGCCTGTCCATGACCAAAGTCACCGTCGCCGCGCTCCAGCTCGCCTTCACCGACGATGAGGCAGAAAATATTGCCCGGGTCGAGGAACATGCGCGCATGGCGGCGGCGCGCGGCGCCAAGATCGTGCTGCCCCCCGAACTGTTCGAAGGACCCTATTTCTGCGTGTCGCAGGACGAGGGCCTGTTCGGGCGCGCACGACCGGTGACAGAGCACCCAGCGGTGACGCGCATGCAGGCGCTCGCCAAGGCGGAGCAGATCTACATCCCGACCAGCTTCTTCGAGCGCGACGGGCATCATTACTACAACTCGCTCGCCATGATCGACGATCAGGGCGAGATCATGGGCGTCTATCGCAAGAGCCATATCCCTGACGGCCCCGGCTATCAGGAGAAATATTATTTCCGGCCCGGCAATTCGGGCTTCAAGATCTGGCCGACCCGCTACGGCACGATCGGCGTCGGCATTTGCTGGGACCAATGGTATCCCGAATGCGCGCGCGTGATGGCGCTGATGGGTGCGGAGATGCTGTTCTATCCGACCGCCATCGGCAACGAGCCCTATGATCCCGACCTCGACACCAGCCGCATGTGGCGGCGCGCGATGCAGGGCCATGCGGTGTCGAATTGCATGCCGGTGATCGCCGCCAACCGGATCGGCGAGGAACCGGGACCGAACGGCGATCAGACCTTCTACGGCCACAGCTTCATTTCCGACCAGTGGGGCGACCTGCTCGCCGAAGTCGAGGACTGGCAGGCCGGCGCGCTTGTGGCGACTCTCGACCTTGAGGCGGCGCGGCGTCACCGCGCGGGCATGGGCTTTTTCCGCGACCGGCGCCCACAGCTTTACGGGCGGCTCGTCGAGGATATCTGATCGTTTCCGCACCCTCCCTCCCGCAGGTGCGTAACGATCCCTCTCAGTTGGTGACAAAGTGTATCGCAGGATTTCCGCGCCCGACGTGCCTGCCTATAGCGGCGTCATGACACAGCGCAGCAGACTCCTCGTCCTGATGGCCGGCACCGCCCTGGCAGCGGCATGGACCGGTGGTGCACAGGCCCAGACCACCGCGCCCACCCCGCCCGCGCCACTTCCCGGCGGGATCATGGGCGACGATGCCGACACCATCGTCGTGACCGGCGCGCGCCCGCGCGGGGCCGTCCTCGGCACCGCGACTCCCGAGGATGTTCTGGACCCCGGCGATGTCCGCGCGCTGGGCGTCGGCAGCGTGCAGGAACTGCTCGCCGAAATCGCCCCGCAGACAAGCGGCACGCGCGGCGGAAGCCCGCTGGTGCTGCTTGAAGGTCGCCGCGTCTCCAGTTTCCGCGAGATCGCGCGAATCCCGTCGGAGGCGATTGCGCGCGTCGACATCCTGCCCGAGGAAACCGCGCTCCGCTACGGCTTTCCGCCCAATCAGAAAGTCGTGAACATCGTGCTTCGCGAGCGCTTCAACGCGCTGACGATGGAGGTCAACGACCGCTTTGCGACCGATGGCGGCGGCAACGAGGCCGAGCTGGAGATGGACTTGCTGGCGATCAACAGGGGCCAGCGGCTGAGCATCGGTCTGGATATCGAACGGCAGGCCAAGCTGCGCGAATCCGACAGGGGCATTCCATCCGACGAAGCGGCCTTGCGCACCCTGATTCCCAGCCGCAGCGACCTCGAGCTCAGCGCGACCTGGGCGCGTCCGCTGGCCGACTGGATCGACGTCAGCGTCAATGGCGAGATCACCACCAACGATACCGAAGCGCTGACCGGATCGCCGGTACCGAGCGTCGCGGTCGCGGGATCGAGCCCCTATGCCGCGCTGATCGGCACCGACCGCTTTACCCCCACGCTTCCCGGCGCGGAGGCGCTGATCCGGTCGGGCTCCAACCGCACCGGCAAAATCGGCACCACGGTCAACGCCAGCGGCAAGGTGTGGAGCGGCACCCTCACCGCCACCTATGACCGCAGCGACAGCAAGACGCTGAGCGACCGGGGTCTCGACCTCGCCAGCTATGAGGCCGCGCTGGCGGCAGGCGATCCGGCGGCCGATCCGTCGCTCCCGCTGGGGGCGGCGTTCCGGATCGGAAGGCCCGGCGACTCGGCGACGAGCAGCGGCGACATCGGCACGGCGGACCTGACCGTCAACGGCAGCCCGTTCAGCCTGCCCGCTGGCGACGTGTCGCTGACCGCGCGCGTCGGCGGGTCGATCACGCGCTTCCGCTCCGACTCGCTTCGTCAGGGCGTGGCGCAAGCTGCGGACCTCGCCCGCGACGTCGCGCTGGGGGCCGTCAACGTCGATGTGCCGATCTTCGACAGCCCCTCCCCCTTCCTCGGCGAGTTCGCGCTGAGCGGATCGTTCGAGGCGCAGTCACTTTCCGACTTCGGAACGCTGACCAGCCATGTGCTGTCCGCGCGCTGGGAGCCGAGGGACGCGCTGTCGCTCAACATCTCCTATGAGGGGCGCGATGGCGCGCCCACGCTCCAGCAGCTCGGCAATCCGGTGTTCACGACGCCCAATGTCCGGCTGTTCGACTATAGCAGCGGCACGACGGTGCTCGTCGACCAGGTGAGCGGCGGCAACGCCAGCCTGTCGCCGCAGGATCAGCAGGACTGGCGAGTCGGCCTTTTGCTCAAGCCCTTCGGCGAGACCGACCTGCGCTTCACGGTCGACTATAACCGCAGCCGCATCGACAATGCGATCATCGCCCTGCCCGGCGCGACCGAGGCGGTTCAGGCCGCATTCCCCGAGCGCTTCCGGCGCGACGGGGCGGGCCAACTCATCGGCTTCGATGCGCGTCCGGTGAACATCGCCAGCCGCGAAAGCAGCGAGATTCGCTGGGGCGTGACCTTCACCAAGCGGCTGAAAACATCGCAGGCGCGCATCGACGCATTCCGGTCCCAGATTGAGCGCGCCGGCGGCATTCCGGAGGCGCTGCGTCGCCGGACCTTCGGCGGCGGGGCCGGCGGACCGCCCGGCGGCGGACCCGGTTCCAATGCAGCCGCCAACGTCGCCCACGGCGCACCTCCGGGCGGCGGCGGTCGGGGCGGCTTCGGCGGATTCGGCGGTGGCCGGGGCGGACCCGGTGGCGGGGCCGGAGGCCGCCTGTTCGCTTCGCTGTACCACAGCTGGCATCTGACCGACCGCGCGACCCTGCGCGACGGTCAGCCGTCGATCGACCTTCTCGACGGCGGCACGCTGGGTTCGGCGAGCGGCCAGCCGCGCCACGAGGTCGAGCTTCGCGCGGGCGTGTTCCAGAACGGCTTCGGCCTCAGGCTTTCGGGCGACTGGCAGTCGGCAACGCGGGTGTTCAGCGATCAGGGCGGCACCGCGAATGCGCTGCGCTTCTCCGACCTCGCGACGGTCTCTGTCCGCGCCTTCGCCGACCTGGGACGCCAGCCGGCGTTGCTGTTCAAGCATCCCTGGCTACGTGGCGTGCGGGTGTCGGTCGATGTCGACAATATCTTCGATACTCGCCAGCGCGTGACCGATTCCACCGGTGCCACGCCGCTGGCCTTCAGCCCCGGCTATCTCGACCCGATCGGCCGCACCGTGCGGATCGAGCTGCGCAAACAGTTCTTCTGACGCGCGTTTCACTTGCCGCCCCTGCGACCCGGTGCCACTGATCGGTCATGAGCACCGACAGCGAACTGGTCGCGGGCGTCGAGCTTGGCGGGACCAAGACGATCGTGTCGCTCGGCGCCGGCAACCGGATCGTCGCCAGCGAGTCGATCCCGACAGGCGACCCCGCCGGTACCCTGGCGGCGGCAAACGCGATCCTGGCGCGCTGGGCCGCCGCGCAGCCGGTTCGGGCGCTCGGCATAGCGGCCTTCGGCCCGGTCGCGCTCGACCCCGGCTCGCCTCGCTTCGGCCAGACTCTCGCGACGCCCAAGCCCGGATGGGACGGCGTTGACCTCCCCGCCGCGCTGACCGCAGGCCCGACGCTCCCCTGGGTGCTCGACACCGACGTCAATGCGGCAGCGATGGCGGAGCATCGCTGGGGCGCGGCGGTCGGCCTCGACGCCTTTTGGTATATCACCATCGGGACGGGCGTCGGCGGAGGGCTGCTCATCGACGGCAGGCCGCTCCACGGTGCGCTTCACCCGGAGATCGGCCATATGCGGCTCCGCCGTGCGGCAGGCGACGGCTTCGCGGGCCATTGCCCGTTTCACGGCGACTGCGTCGAGGGGCTGGTGTCCGGCCCCGCGCTCGCGGCGCGATTCGGTGAGCCGGTCGCGCAGGTGGGCGACGACGATCCGCGCTGGAGCGATGTCGCGGCCGACCTGTCCGAGCTTGTCGCGACGCTGCTGCTGGCGACCGCCCCCCGCGCGATCCTGTTCGGCGGCACGGTCAGCCTTCGCCGGGCATTCCTGCTGACGATGGTCCGCCGGATGACGGTGGAGCGGCTGGCGAGCTATCTCCCCTTCGTCGCGGCGGACAGCATCGACACGGTCGTCCGCCCCGCCGGACTGGGGACCGAGGCGGGTCCGCTCGGTGCCATCGCCCTCGCCCAGTCCGCCCGCCGCTGACCCGCGATCAGGCGAGCGCCAGCACGCTGGTGAGGATGTGCCGCACGACGTCCGCCTGTCCCCGCGCACCGGTCTTGGCGTAGATCTTCTTCGAATAGTTGCGCGCCGTCTCCAGCGTCAGGCCATGCTCGACCGCAGCCTCCGCGATGGTCATTCCCTGCGCCATCGACCAGGCGAGCCGCGCCTCGCTGGGGCTCAGCCGGAAGAGTTCGGCGAGCTGCTCATGCCGGTCGGCTGACGAGCTGCGATCGCCTTTCAGATAGACGGCGGCGACAGGCTGGGCGGCTCCAACCGGGCTCGCGATCCGGTGCGGCGCGACCAGGATGTCGGTCCAGGGATCATGGCTGAGGTTGATCGCGCGTGGCGGCGCGTCGGGATCGGCGGCAAAGGCGCTGACAAGCCGTGTCAGTTCACGGTCGGCGCCCGGTGAACTCAGCATCAGCCGGCCATGCCCCGCCCGCCGCAACAGCCCGGAGCGCTCGAGCACCCGCTCCGCCTGCGCGTCGGCGTCAACAATCCGGCACTGGCCGTCGACAAGCACCCAGCCGAAATTCATGCGGCGGAAGGCATCGGAACTGACCTGGGACCGACTCCGCTCGACCTCCAACGCCGAATAGACGCGCAGCGCCGCCGCCAGATGCGGCGACAGCATCGACAGGGCCATCCCGGCGGACGCGCCGATCGCCTTGCTGCCCAGCAGCAGGAGCCACGCGTCCAGACCGCCGCTTTCCCTGACGCGCATCGCGCGCAGATCGACGAGGCCGAGCGGGGCGAGCAGGTGGCCGACCGCGCCCTCCGCTCCGCCCAGATCGTCGATGGCGTACACGCGCCCTTCGCGCATCGCCGAGCCGGTCAGGCCGGCGGCCAGCGACCGGACCGTCTCCGGCAGGGTCGCGCTGTCGACGAACGTCCCGACATCGCCGCCACCCGACGACTGCACGAGGACCGCGACGTGATCGACACCGGCGGATCGCCGCAGCCGGTCGAGAAAGGTCCGCCACATCGGCTGCTCGAACACGCCCTCATGGAGCGGAAGCAGCAGATCGCTCTCGCCGAGTGTCGGGGTGCGCATGACATCCGGCCCTATACCTCCCATATGGGAGGCGCAACCCCGTCCCGATTTCGCCATGGGGGCGGCACCGAAGGACGGATAGGCACATCATGGACAGCGCGCGACTTACCCACCTGCAGCGGCTCGAGGCGGAGAGCATCCATATCCTCCGCGAAGTCGTCGCCGAGGCCGAGCGGCCGGTGATGCTCTACAGCGTCGGCAAGGATTCGGCGGTGATGCTTCACCTCGCGAAGAAGGCCTTCTACCCCTCGCCCCCGCCCTTCCCGCTTCTCCACGTCGATACGACCTGGAAGTTCAAGGCGATGTACGAGCTGCGCGACAAGGCCGCGAAGGACGCGGGCATGGAGCTGCTCGTCTATCACAACCCGGAGGCGAAGGAGCGCGGCATCAATCCCTTCGACCACGGCCCGCTCCACACCGACATGTGGAAGACCGAGGGGCTGAAGCAGGCGCTCG
>CAZJCT010000113.1:0-8381 GCA_964544675.1 uncultured Sphingobium sp. | reverse complement strand
GATCTGGCAGGCGTTCGCGGTGCTGTTGCCCGTGCGCAGCGTCGGCGTGATGGGCGACGGGCGCACGTACGACAATGTCCTTGCGCTGCGTGCGGTCACCTCCACCGATGGCATGACCGCCGACGTCTACCCCTTCGACTCCGCCTTCCTCAGCCGCGTGGCGACGCGGATCATCAACGAGGTCAAGGGCGTCAACCGCGTGGTGTACGACTATACCTCCAAGCCGCCCGGCACGATCGAGTGGGAGTGACAGGCCCCGAGGCCCGCTGAGGACGTGCCGGCCTATCCCGTCTGGCGGCCCTCGGTATCGAAACGCATGCCGGCCGGCAGGTCGATATGCGGGCGGTCCATCTCGGTCGCCATGCTGTTCTCGACCCGATAGACGAAGGCGAGCACCGTCGCGACGGCGAGGTACAGCCGCTCGTCGATGACCTCGCCCACGCGCGAGGTGTAATAGACCGCGCGCGTCAGTTCCGGATATTGCATCAGCGGCACGTTCGCTTCGGCCGCGCATTCGCGGATCGCGCGCGCCATCTCGTCGCATCCGCGCGCGGTCACCACCGGCGCGCCGTCGCGACCGGGCATGTAGCGAAGCGCGACCGCGAAATGGGTCGGGTTGGTGATCACCACGGTGCTTTCGCTCAGCGCCTGGCGCACCGAGTTGTTGAGCACCTCCATCTGCCGCCGCCGGACCGCCGCCTTGGACTCGGGCGAGCCTTCCTGCATCTTGTGCTCTTCCTTGATCTCCTGCTTGCTCATGTTGAGCCGCTTGGTGCGACGGAAGATCTGCGAGGGCACGTCGATCGCGGCGACCACGAACAGCATGGCCGCGAGCGTCAGGCTGACGATGATGAAGATCTGTCCGACTTCCTCGAGCGCCGGAACGATCCCCGCCTTGCCCATTTCGCGGATCGCCGACAGCCGCTCGTACACCAGATAGACGCCCACCGATCCCAGCAGGCCGATCTTGGCGACCGACTTCATCAGCTCGATGAGGCCATTGGGGCCGAAGATTCGCGCCAGCCCCTTGAGCGGGTTCATCTTGCCCGGCTTGACCTTCCAGGCGGAGGTGCGAAAGCCGAGCGAACCGAGCATCGCGGGCGCGGCGATCGCGGCGACAAAGGTCGCCATGATGATGACGCCGACGGGCATGGCGACCAGCGACAGGAGGTGGATCGCGCGCTTTTCGGGGGTGAAGGCCTGGATGTCATTGGGACCGAAGCGGAGCGCCTCGCTCAGCATCTCGCGAATGGAACTGACGATCTCCGGCCCCGTCACCGCCATCGCCGCGATGCCCGCCATCACCACCATCGCGGTCGACAGCTCCTTCGACTGGAGGACATCGCCCTCGCGCGTGGCGTCGGCCAGGCGCTTGGCTGTCGGTTTTTCTGTCTTTTCGCCGCCGCCCGGCGCTTCCTGCGCCATGGCTCAGCCCCCCGACAGCA
This sequence comes from uncultured Sphingobium sp., assembly GCA_964544675.1. Lineage (GTDB taxonomy): Bacteria > Pseudomonadota > Alphaproteobacteria > Sphingomonadales > Sphingomonadaceae > Sphingobium. Next base: position 6,936 of record CAZJCT010000113.1, on the reverse strand, counting down.
CGCGCACGGCGTCGAGCGCTTCCATCAGCGTCGCGGTGATGGCCTCCGCCAGCACCGGCGCGCCGATCGCGAGCAGGACGAGACCCGCCAGCAGCGTGGCGGGCAGGCCCACCGCAAACAGGTTGAGCGCGGGTGCAGAGCGGGCGAGCATCGCCATGACGATCTGGACGAGGATCAGCGCAAAGGCGATCGGCAGAGCAATCGTCACCCCCGCGCCGAACATGGTGCCGCCGAACCAGGCGATATCGTGGATCGCGCTGTTGGGCATCAGCCCCTGCCCCGGCGGCAGCGCGCGATAGCTGTCGATCACGAACTGGATCAGCATCAGATGGCCGTCCATCGCGAGCAGCAGGAAGGTCGCCAGGATCGACAGGAACTGGCCGACCACCGGGGTCGGCGAACCGCTGGTCGGATCGACCATGTTGGCAAAGCCCAGGCCCATGGCGTTGGCGATCGTCTCGCCCGCGATGAAGGCCGCGCCATAGGCAAGCTGGAGCATGAAGCCGAGCGCAAGACCCGCCAGCACTTCGCCCATCACCAGACCGATGCCCGCAAACGAGACGACGCCGCTGTCGGGCAGCGTGATCGTGACGCTGTTGAGCGCCGCCATGCCGATGGCGAGCGACAGGATCAGCCGGATCTGCACGGGCACGGTCTGCGCGCCGAAGATCGGTGCGGCGATGAACGCCGCGCCCGGCCGGATCATCGCGACAAGCCAAATCCAGAGCTGGGTCTCGACGCCCGCGAAGCCGGGTGCGATCATGTCCATCGGGCGGCCCGCCGATCGCTGCGCATCAGTTGAGCAGGTCGGGAATGCGCTCGAACATCTCGCGCGTGAAGTCGGCGACCAGCAGCATGATCGACCCGCCAAACAGCGCCAGCGTGCCGCCGACGATGATGAGCTTGGGGACAAAGCTCAGCGTCGCCTCGTTGATCGAGGTCGCGGCCTGGAACATGCCGATGAGGATGCCCGCGATCAGCGCGGGTATCAGGATCGGCGCGGTGGCAAGCGCCGCGATCCACAGCGCCTGCTGCGCGATGCCGACGAAGAATTCACCGTTTTCCATAGTTCCAACCGTTCACCCTGAGGAGGGGCTGAGCGAAGTCGAAGACCCGTCTCGAAGGGTCGTGCGCGAGAAGTCCTTCGAGACGCCACGTCGCTGCGCTCTGTGGCTCCTCAGGACGAACGGGGGTTGCGTAGGGCACATCACGTCGCGAACGACCCCGCCAGCGATCCCATCGTCAGCGCCCAGCCGTCGACCAGAACGAACAGCAAAAGCTTGAACGGCATCGAGATGATCGTTGGAGAGAGCATCATCATGCCCAGCGCCATCAATGTCGACGCGACGACGAGGTCGATGATCAGGAACGGCAGGAAGATCATGAAGCCGATCTGGAACGCGGTCTTCAGCTCGCTGGTCACGAACGCGGGGAGCAGGATCGAGAAGGGAATGTCCTTCGCCGTCTGGAACGCCGGTGCGCCCGCCAGTCCGGCGAACAGCTTGAGGTCGGTCTGCCGCGTCTGCTTGGCCATGAAGCCGTGGAGCACCTCGGCCGAGCGGCCGACGGCTTCCTCGATGCTGATCTGCCCCTGACCATAGGGGGTGTAGGCGGTGCGCGTGATCTCGTCGACCGCGGGGCGCATGATAAACAGCGACAGGAACAGCGCGAGGCCGACAAGCACCTGGTTGGGCGGCGTCTGCGCGAGGCCCAGTGCCTGCCGCAGGATCGACAGCACGATGATGATGCGGGTGAAGCTGGTCATCATGAGCACGAGCGACGGCAGCACCGTCAACAGGCTCATCAGCAGCAGGATCTGGAGCGACAGCGACAAGGGGCGGCCGTCGCCCGACACTTCGTTCAGTGCCTGGGTCAGCGCACCCGACGACTGTTGCGCGCCCTCCGCTACGGGGCCGGTGGCGATCTGCGCCAGCGCGGGCTGGGTGAAGAGGAGCGCGAGGAGGAGTGTGAGGACGATGGCGGCAAGCCGCAAAGTCCTCGATCCGGAGGCAGCGTGCTCCTGCGAAGGCAGGAGCCCAGGGTTATCCGGCACACCCTGCGACCCTGGGCTCCTGCCTTCGCAGGAGCACAAGAGGGAGGTCAGCAATGCCATCTCAGCCACCGATCCGATCGCTCTCCGCGATCCGCTCGATGCGGCCGCGAGTCACCGACAGCAGCAGCGTCTTGCCATGGAACTCCACGACCGCCAGCTTGCCGAACGTCCCCATGGGCAGTGCCTCGACGACGCGGACGGCGCGGTTGGCGTTGCCCTGCATCATCCCGGGCTGATAGCGGCGCCACAGCCACAGCGCGCCGAACGCCAGCCCCGCCACCATCGGCAGCATCACGGCCAGCTTGACGAAATACCAGAACATGGCCGCGCTCAGCTCCGGCGTTCGATGCCGGCGAGCCGGGTATCGGTGGAGGCGATCTCGACGACGCGGATGCCGTAGCGACCGTTGACAGTCACCACCTCGCCGCGGGCGACCAATGTGCCGTTGACCATGATGTCGAGCAGCTCGTCGGCCTGGCGGTCAAGCTCGACGACGCTGCCTTCGGACAGGTCCATGATCTCGGCGAGACGGAGCGAGGTCGATCCGACCTCGACCGACATGCGCACGGGAATGTCGGCGAGCAGCCGGAAGTTGCTGTAGGTCGCCGCCTCGGCCGCTGCGGCAAGCTGGGGGGCGTCGCTCATGTCAGTCATCGATGGTGATCCTCAGGCCAGTTTTTCGATCATGAAGGCCGCGCGGCCGTCCTGTTCGCCGATGGTGCCGTGCGCGAACACGCGGTCGCCGACGATCAGCGGCAGGTGCCGCGCGATATTGATGTTGATGACGTCGCCGGGCTTGAGCGCCATCAGCTCGGACATCTTGAGATTGGGGCGGGCGAGCACGGTGCGCGCGGGCAGGCGCACATCCTGCATCCGCTGCGCCAGCCGGGCGCGCCACACGGGATCGAGGGGGCGGACATCCTCCGCCGACGATGCGGAACCGGTCATCTCGACACTGGCCAGCGCCTCGGCCGGATAGACGATCTCGACGGTCAGTGCGTCCTTGTCGCCGATATCGACGGCAAAGCCCTGGACGATCATGTCGGCGTCGCTGGCGGCGATGTCGGCCTGGCCCACGCCGGTCTCGCGGCCCAGCAGCATCGGCGTCACCGGGGTGATATCCGCCCAGCAGGCGGCGAGGGCGTCCATGATCTGGCTCGACAGCCGTTCGATGATGCGCGCCTCGGTCGGGGTGAATTCGCGCGCTTCCTCGCGCGATCCGCCGCCCAGCCCGCCGTAGAAGCGGTCGACGAGGCCCGAGATCAGGCCCGCGTCGATGCGCAGCGCGACGGTGCCTTTCAGCGGGTGGAGGCGATAGAGGCTGAGCGAGGTGAAGGCGGGGACGCAGGCGTCCCACATCATGAACATCGTTTCCTCGACCGGTTGCGCGGTGACGACCGGGCGAACGCGGCTCAAGGGTTCGATGATCGCGCGCAATCGCCGCCCGAAGCGGTCGCCCAGGCGGTCAATGGCGCTCAGCAGGACCGGCGACTGTGTCGCGGCCCGCCCGAACTTGTACGGTTGCGGTTCGTTCATACGCTGTCCCCGTCCGACCCCCGTCGGACACAGCGCTATTGAATAACGAAATTGGTAAAATAAACGTTATCGACCCCGCTGTAGCCGGTCTTCTCCTTCAGCACCTTGTTGATGATTTCGACCAGTTTTCCCTGCAGTTTCTCCTTTCCCTGCGGGGTTGCGAGGTCCAGCTCCTGCTCCTGGGCGAGCATCATTAAAATTTCCGATCGGATCGCCAGCTCGTGAGTCTGGAGCGCCGTGACCACTCGCGAATCATAATAGGTCGATGCGGCGATGCTGATCTGGGCGAAGGCGTCGCTGTCCGACATGTTGCTCGTGAAGGGCTGCGGGATCTGGTAATAGGTCGCATGATAGGCCGAGGTGTTCTTGGGCCTGGGCAGGTCGACGCCATGATGCTCGGCCCCGCCTTCATCGACGACGTCATGATCCTCGGCCGGGGCCTCGCCTTCGGCGGGGGCATATTTGGCGGCCACGTCCTCCGGCTTTTCGCCCTTCTTGACGAGGCGCGGCATGTGGGGGTCCTCCGCCGGGGCCGCTTCGTGGCTCATCGATCCCGCCGCGAAGAACCCGGCCGCCGCGCCGCCACCACCGAGCACGAGCACCGCCGCGCCGATGATGATCAGCTTCTTGGCGCCCCCGCCCTTTTTCGCGGGCTTTGCCGCTTCGTCACTCATGACTGGTCTCCATCATGCCCGACCCGGCATGTCCCACCGCTGCAATCCTGCCCCGTTCAGGCATAGCGAACGCGGCTCTCGCCGCCCGTCGTCGTGCCCGCATCCTGTCCTCTTTCGTCTAGAACGGCACGCGGGTCGCCCGATTTACCATGTTGACCCCCGGAATTGCCGGATTGGCCCTGCGACGGTCCCGAACCTGTGGCATTCTGGCCCCATGGCTGGGGTTGCCCCTGCTGCTGCCCGTTCTGCTGCGCCGTCTGGCCTGAATCCTGCCCGCGCGGTTGCGACTGCGGCTGCGGGTTCGACTGGGCGTTCTGGTCGCGCTGACCCTGCCCATCAAGATTGCCGCCAGCCGCGCGCTCGATCACGACCTGACCCAGCGACAGCGCGGCGAGCCGTGCGTCGGCCTGGAGCGTCGACTGACCCTCGCGAAGGCGCATCGCGGCCTCATCGGTCTCGGTCAGCAGATGGACGCGTCCACCCGCCTCTCCCTGCCACAGATCGACCTGGATTCGGCCGAGATTGGGAGGCGCGAGCTGGAAACGGGCATGGCCGGTGCCGTCGGCGACCTGGGTGATCTCACGCGCCAGCCGGTCGATCCACTGGCCCTCGATGCCCATGTCGATGACCTGGTCGGAAAGGACGGCACCCAGCTGCGGCGCGGCCGGAGCGCTCGCCTCGATGCGCGGCGCTCCGTCGATGGCGGGTGCCTGGACGGCGGTGGTCGCGACCGGTGCCGGGCCGGTGGCCGGGTTCGCGGCCGCCGCGCCGGGCGCTGCTCCCGGTGCGGCCGTCTCGGCGCGCTCGGAACGGGACAGGTCTGCATCGGCTTCAGGCGCAATGACCGAGGACGTTACCGCCGTCGCCACCTGCGGCTGTTGTGGCACGGTTCCAGCCGCGCTTTCCGCCTGGCGCGAGGCATGGAGCGGAGAGGGCGTGGCGAACGCCAACGGGGTCGCGGTTCCGGTCGCCGGCGGTGTCGCGACAGCGGCCTCGCCAGCGGGTGCCGCGATGCGCGCCAGAGCGTCCGAAGCGCTGGTGGAAACGGGATGGTGCCTGGCCGCCGCTGGCGCGCCGGCCCCTCGCCCGGCGGGTGCCAGTGCCTCGGCGACCGCACGCGCGATCAGCTCGGCCGGCGGCGCGACTGTCACGGGCGCGGCCCCTGCCTGCATCGCCGCAGGACGGGTCGGCGCCGCGTCCGGCGAGCCGAAACGCACAGGCCGGGGAGCGGAAGCCGTGTCCTTCGCCTTTGCAGGGATTCCGGCGCGATAGGCATCGATCGACTTGCGCTGCACCGCGTCGGCAGGCGCGGGTGAAGCGGCGGCATGCGTCTGCGCCGGGGTGGCGGGGGACGGTGCGGCCAGCACGATCGCTGCCGTCGCTGGCTGGGCGGGATCGACGACGGGGCTCGCCGCCGAATCCGCGTCCGCTGCCTTCAATCCACGGCGCGTCGGCTTTGCTGCTGCGGGCGTTGCCGCTGCGCTGTCATCGCCGGGCTGGAGCACCGCCGGATCGACCGCAGCGGCGATCACCGGCCCAGCCGAGCCACTGCCCACCGCCTTGGTCAGTACCGGCTGGTCGAAGCCCTGAGGCGTCACAACCGGGCGCGGAGTCCGGGGCTCGCCTGCCGAAGCCTGCGCCAGCACGCGCTTTTCGGGCAGCGGTTCGGGCGTCGGAAGCGATTGCGCCTCGCCGCGCGCGACGCCGCCATTGCCCAGCACCACCTGCGTCAGTTCGGTGACCAGCGCAGCGTCGGGGTCGCCGCTCGGGGACACGGCAGCGGTCGGGGCCGCGACCGCAGCGCCGCTCTCCGCCCCGGGCTCGCCAGCGGGCGCGGACGCCGCCGCGATCACCGCCGCGAACATTTCGCCCAGACCGGTGGCGGCACTGTCGCCACCCTCGCCCATTGGTGCGAGAAGTCCGCCCGGCCTGGCTGCGCCTGCGGTCAGGATCGATCCCAGCATAGTCATGACGCGCTGTCTTCCTTCCTCTGGATACGCCGATAGAGCGGCAGCGCCGCGATCCGTGCCTCGGCGCGCTCATCGGCCGCGCGCCGTGCCTTGTCCTTCAGCCGTTCGGCGATCTCGCGTTCGCGGTCGGCGACGATCCGGGCCGCGTCGCGCTGGTCGATCCGCTGCTTCGCGTCGTAGAGCGCGCCGTCGAGCTGCCGCCCCGCCTTCTCCAGCCGGTCGGCCAGCTCGCGCTGTGCGGCCAGCGTCGCGCCGTCGGTCGCCCCGCTCGTACCGAACAGCTCCTCGCGCACCTTTGCGAGGCGACGGGCATTGTTCTCGATCTGCGCGGCGGCGTCGCGCGCCGCCATGGCGTCGGCGACGGCGAGGCTGTGCTGCACATGGCGCACGCGCAAGAGGCGCTGGCGGCGGGAGACGAGCCGGCTCATGCCGCCATCTCCTCACCAAAGGCGGCGACCAGCGTGTCGACGCTGTCGTCGATCGACAGGCAGCTTTTCACGTCCTGCTTGAGGAAAGCGAGCAATTCCGCGCGCCGTGCCACCGCCTCGTCGATGATCGGGTCGTTGCCGGGGCGATAGGCCCCCATCAGGATGAGGTCGCGATTTTCCTCATAGGCGGCCCACAGCCGGCGATAGGCGGTGGCGGCCATCAGATGATCGCGGTCGACGATGTCCGCCATGACGCGCGACAGCGACTTGCCGAT
>CAZJCT010000112.1:0-8430 GCA_964544675.1 uncultured Sphingobium sp. | reverse complement strand
ATGCCGGTCGACGATCTGCCAGAAGCGGCTGTGGTCGGGATAGTTGGGAACGCCCTCGAACATCACCGTCGTCGCGCCGTTGGCGAGCGGGCCGTAGACGACATAGCTGTGCCCGGTGACCCAGCCGATGTCCGCCGCGCACCAGTAGATCTGGCCGGGGCGATAGTCGAACACGACCTCGTGAGTCAGGCTGGCCCAGACGAGATAGCCGCCGGTGGTGTGCAGCACGCCCTTGGGCTTGCCCGTCGAGCCGGAGGTGTAGAGGATGAACAGCGGATCCTCCGCCCCCATCGGTTCCGGCGGGCAGTCGGCAGACACAGCGTCGCGCGTTTCATCGTACCAGACGTCGCGTCCCTCCGACATCGCCACCGGATCGCCGACATGCCGCACGACCAGCACGTGCTTGACCGAGGTGCAATGGGCGAGCGCAGCATCGACATTGGCCTTGAGCGGGACTGTCTTGCCCCCGCGCATGCCGCCGTCGGCGGTGACGACGATGGTCGAGTCGCAATCCTGGATCCGGCCCGCCAGCGCTTCGGGCGAGAAGCCGCCGAACACGATCGAATGAATGGCGCCGATGCGCGTGCAGGCAAGCATCGCCATCGCCGCTTCGGGGATCATCGGCATGTACAGCGTCACGCGGTCGCCACGCCGGGCGCCCAGCGACTTCAGCACATTGGCGAAGCGGCAGACCTCGGCATGGAGTTCGCCATAAGTGATGCGTCGCTGCTGCGAGGGATCGTCGCCTTCCCAGATGATCGCGACATCATCGGCACGCTGCGGCAGGTGACGATCGAGGCAGTTGGCCGAGACGTTCAGAACGCCGCCCTCGAACCATTTGATGCCGAAGGTCTCTTCGTCGAAGCTGGTCTCCTTCACCGTGGTGAAAGGCTCGATCCAGTCGATCCGCTGCGCTTCCTTGCGCCAGAAGCTCTCGGGGTCCGCGATCGACGCGGCATAGCGCTCCGCATAGCCTTCCGCCGTCACGATCGCCTTTTCAGCCCATTCGGCCGGAACGGCATAGATGTTGGACATGCGCGCCTCTCCCTCGCTCCTATAGCTGCGCAGATGCTTATGGGACCGGCAGCGCAACGACATCCCCGACCAAAGTCCAATTGATCTACGACGTTGGTCTAGCTGGCGAGAAAAACTGTTCGGCGCGACGATAGCACCCTGACCGAAGTGCACGATCACAGTGCAAGACAAGACGGCAGGGAGAGCGACATGCCTCAATTACGCAAGACCTTGGGACTATTGATGGCGGGCACCGCATTGGTTTCGGTGACTGCCGGCGGCGCCGAGGCCGCGACACCGAAGGAAATGGAAGCGCGTCTCGAAGCGCTCGAACGCGCGGTCGGCGCGCTGCAGGGCGAGCTTCAGTCGACACGCGCCGAAAATGCGGCGCTGCGCGAGGCGGTCGCCCGCGCCGAGACCAAAGCGGTGGAAGTCGCCTCGGCGGTCGATGCGGTAAAGGCCAAGCCCGCGCCCGCGCCGCAGGACGGCTTTACCGTCGGCAACGGGTCGACCCGGATCAAGCTGGGCGGATTCATCAAGACCGTGGCCACCTTCAGCAGCTGGGACGACGGCACGGTCGCGGCGACGTCGCTCGGCCGCGACTTCTATCTGCCGCAGACGATCCCGATCGGGGCCAAGGGCACCACCAACACCGACTTTTCCGCCAAGCAGACGCGGCTGTGGCTGAACCTGGAGACGACCGTCGCCGACCATGTGCTCAAGGGCTATCTGGAAACCGACTTCCAGACGTCCGCAGGCGCGCAGGGCTCCGAACGGACGACCAACGGCTATAATCTCGCGCTCCGGCGGGCCTATGTGCAGTTCGACAATCTGACGATCGGCCAGGACTGGTCGACCTTCCAGAATGTCGCGGTTCTGCCCGAATCGACCGATTTCGTCGGCCCCACCGAGGGCACGGTGTTCGTCCGCCAGCCGCTGATCCGGCTGACCAAGGCGCTCGGCAAGGCGGTATCGCTCCAGTTCGCGGTGGAAAATGGGGAAACCCAGTCGGCCGCGCCCGGACTTGTCGAAAATGATCAGGACCGGCTGCCCGACATGGTCGCGCGGATCAACGTCAAGGCCGGTGCCGCCGACCTCGCGCTGGCAGGCGTCGGACGGCAGCTTCGCGTCGACAATGGCACGATCGACGACACCGCCTTCGGCTGGGGCGTCAGCGGATCGGGCAAGATCGGCTTCGGCCCGGACAAGCGCCACGATATCCGGTTGATGGCAACCTATGGCAAGGGCATCGGCCGCTATGTCGGGCTGAACTTCGCGCCCGACGCGGTCATCGACGCGACCGGTCAGTTGCGGACGCCCGAAGTGTTCGCGGGCCTCGCCGCGCTTCGCATCGCGCTGACGCCCACGGTGCGCACCAATCTCATGGTCGGCTATCAGGACGTGAACTACCCCGGCGGTTTCGCGGCGGGCTATTTCAACACGTTCAACGAGCAGGCCATGAGCTACGCCGGCAACATCTTCTGGTCGCCGGTCAAGGGTCTCGATCTCGGTATCGAGTATCGTCACGGCGAGCGCGAGCTGGTCGGCGGTGCAAGCGGGCAGCTCGATCGCTTCGAGTTCGCCGCGAAATACGGCTTCTGAACGGATTGGAGTGGGAGAAAGGCAATGGCAACGGCATATGACAAGGGCCTGCCCAAGCATCACGAGGCGACGCAGAGCGAGAAGCTCGTCATCACCGCCTCGTCGCTCGGCACGGTGTTCGAATGGTACGACTTCTACCTCTACGGCCTGCTGGCCACGATCATTTCCGCGCAATTCTTCTCGGGCGTGAATGAAACCACCGGGTTCATCTTCGCGCTCGCGGCATTCGCGGCCGGTTTCGCGGTGCGTCCCTTCGGCGCGCTGGTGTTCGGGCGGATCGGCGACCTCGTCGGACGCAAGAACACCTTCCTCGTCACCATGGGGCTGATGGGCCTGTCGACCTTCATCGTCGGCCTGTTGCCGAACTATGCGTCGATCGGCGTCGCGGCGCCGATCATCCTCGTGCTGCTGCGCCTCGTCCAGGGCCTTGCCCTTGGCGGCGAATATGGCGGCGCGGCGACCTATGTCGCCGAGCATGCGCCCAACCACAAGCGAGGCCTCTACACCAGCTTCATCCAGACCACGGCCACGCTGGGCCTGTTCGCGGCGCTGCTGGTCGTGATCGGCACCCGCACGCTGATCGGCGAGGAAGCGTTCCAGGCCTGGGGCTGGCGCGTTCCGTTCCTCGTCTCGATGATCCTGCTTGCCGTGTCCATGTGGATCCGCATGCAGCTCGCCGAGAGCCCGGTCTTCCAGAAGATGAAGGACGAAGGCACCACGTCGAAGGCGCCGCTCACCGAAGCCTTCGGCCGCTGGGGCAATCTCAAGTGGGTCATCATCGCCCTCGTCGGCGCGGTCGCCGGACAGGCGGTGGTCTGGTACACTGGCCAGTTCTACGCGATGTTCTTCCTTGAGAAGACGCTGATGGTCGACGGCCCGACGACCAACATCCTCATCGCGATCGCACTGGCCATCGGCACGCCGTTCTTCATCATCTTCGGCTGGCTGTCCGACAAAATCGGCCGCAAGCCGATCATTCTGGCGGGCTGCGCTCTGGCGGCGCTGACCTACTTCCCCGCCTTCACCGCGCTGACCAAGGCGGCCAATCCGGCGCTGGCGGCCGCTCAGGCGTCCGCTCCGGTGGCGATCATCGCGAACGAGAACGACTGCTCGCTCCAGTTCGACCCGATCGGCAAGAACAAATTCGACGCCAAGAGCTGCGACATCGCCAAGTCGTTCCTCGCCAAGCGCGGCGTCAGCTATACCAATGTCGAAGCTCCGGCGGGCACGGTGGCGCAGATCCGCATCGGCGGCCAGGTCTTCGCCGCGCCCAACCCGGCGACCGTGACGGGCGACGACAAGAAGGCCGCAATCACCGCGTTCCAGGACGAGGTGAAGGCCGCGCTGACCGAAGCCGGCTATCCGGCCAAGGCCGACCCGGAGAAGATCAACACGGTCATGGTCGTGGCGATCCTCACCTATCTCGTCCTGCTGGTCACGATGGTCTACGGCCCGATCGCGGCGATGCTGGTCGAACTGTTCCCCAGCCGGATCCGCTACACCTCGATGTCGCTGCCCTATCATATCGGCAACGGCTGGTTCGGCGGCTTCCTGCCCACGACCGCCTTCGCGATGGTCGCGGCCACCGGGGATATCTACTACGGCCTGTGGTACCCCATCGTGGTCGCGGCGGCGACGCTGGTCATCGGGCTGCTCTTCCTGCCCGAAACATTCCGCAGGAACATCGACGCCTGACAACAGACCCGGCGCGGTCCTCCAGGCGAGAGCCCGGAGGACCGGAGCCGGAGAGCCGCGGGTCGCACCACGGCAGAGCGGGGGGCGGTCCTTCAGGGATCGCCCCTTTTGCCGTCGCTTCGAAGCGCGGCGTGAACTGGCCCTTTCGTGACTTGGCGCAGCGGATGGGCTTCGGTACACGGCGGCACATGCCGGCATGCCGGCACCCGGCAGGAGGAACGATGCGATGACCTATGAGACCATTCTGGTGGAACAGCGCGACGCGGTGACGCTGGTGACGATCAACCGCCCCCAGGCGCTCAACGCGCTCAGCGGACAGGTCCTCAAGGACATCTCGGCAGCCTTCGCCGCCTATGACGCCGACCCCTCGCAGCATTGCCTCGTCCTCACCGGCAGCGAAAAGGCGTTCGCCGCGGGCGCCGACATCAAGGAAATGAGCGAGAAGCCCGCCGCCGACTTCTATCTGGAGGACTTCTTCTCCGGCTGGACCACCAAGGTGGCCGCAACGCGCAAGCCGTGGATCGCGGCGGTCGCCGGTTTCGCGCTGGGCGGCGGATGCGAGCTGGCGATGATGGCCGACTTCATCATCGCCGCCGACAACGCCAAGTTCGGCCAGCCCGAGATCAAGCTGGGCGTGGCCCCCGGCATGGGCGGATCGCAGCGCCTGACCCGTGCGGTCGGCAAGGCCAAGGCGATGGAAATGTGCCTGACGGGCCGCATGATGGGCGCCGAGGAGGCCGAGCGCGCCAATCTGGTGGCCCGCGTTGTACCCGTCGACCAGCTGCTCGACGACGCGCTCAAGACGGCAGCCACTATCGCGGCGATGCCGCCGATGGCCGCGATGATGAACAAGGAAATGGTCAACCTTGCCTTCGAGACCACGCTTGCGCAGGGTCTGGTCGGGGAACGGCGCATGTTCCAGATCCTCACCGCGACCGAGGACAAGGCAGAGGGCATGGCCGCGTTCGTCGAAAAGCGCCCCGCCAACTGGAAGGGCCGCTGAACGTCGGCCTGTGATGGCGCTGGACAGGCGTGACGCCGGTCCCTAGCCTTGACGCATGAACACGCGGCCTTCCATCGAGGAACGGCAACGCCGGGATCGGCAACAGGACGGCATTACCGCCGGGCTTGCCGTGATCATTCTGCTGGGTGCCGTGGCGATCTACTTCTTCGTCACGGCACGCCCGGACAAGGTTCGGTCACAGCCGGATATGATGGACCCGCTCGACTGCGAGCGGGTGGTGGAGCTGGAGAAGCTCACGGGGCTGGTGAAGGACCACCCCTCGCCAACGCGGATCGATGTCGATGAGGCACGCTGGTCCGGAATGACCGCCGACCAGAAGCGCATCGTCCTCGACCATGTCGCCTGCGCCGCGTTCGACGGACGCATGCTCGCCCGGCTTGAGCCGGCGCAGCACGTGTCGGCGCACAGCGCGTCCTCCGGCCGATTGCTGACACGCGCCGGCGCGGCACGCATCCCCCCACAATAGCGGATCAGCGATGTGTTTGCAGCGAGGCGGTCCTGAGCTATCCCGCTGCCGATGGCTCAGCAGAATCACCTCTATCTCGTCGACGGCTCGGGCTATATCTTCCGGGCCTATCACCAGCTTCCGCCGCTCACCAACCGCCACGGCCTGAACGTCGGGGCGGTCTATGGCTATACTGCGATGCTCTGGAAGCTGGCGCACGAGCTTCACAATGCCGAGGGGCCGACCCATCTGGCCGTCGTGCTCGACAAGGGGTCGCACACCTTCCGCAACGACATGTACGACCAGTACAAGGCGCACCGGCCACCGGCACCCGAAGATCTGGTCCCGCAGTTCCCGCTGATCCGCACCGCCACGCGCGCCTTCTCGCTCCCCTGCATCGAGGAGGACGGGTTCGAGGCGGACGACATCATCGCCACCTATACGTGCCGCGCGGTCGAGGCCGGGTGGCATGTCACCATCGTCAGTTCCGACAAGGACCTGATGCAGCTCATCCAGCCCGGCGTCGACATGCTCGACACGATGAAGAACGAGCGGCGCGGCGCGGATTATGTCGTGCAGAAGTTCGGCGTTCCCCCTGAACGACTTGGCGACGTGCTCGCGCTGATGGGCGACAGCGTGGACAATGTGCCGGGCGTGCCGGGCATCGGCCCCAAGACCGCGTCGAAGCTGATCCTGGAACATGGCGACCTCGACGGCGTGCTGGCCGCCGTGCCGTCGATGAAGCCGTCGAAGATGCGCGACAATCTGGCGGAGCATGAAGAAATGGCGCGCCTCTCGCGCCGGCTCGTCGCGCTCCACTGCGACATGCCGCTTCCCCAGCCGCTCGACGCGCTGCGGCTTGACGGGATACCGGAGGAGCCGCTTCGCGACTTCCTGACCGACCAGGGATTCAAGACGCTGCTCGCCCGGATGACCGGCACCGGGGCCGCAGCACCCGCGTCCGCCGGGTCCGCCTCCCCCGCCGGGGAAACACAGCGGCTCGCCAGCGTCACGGGGCTGCCCGCGCTTCCCGAACTGCCGCCGATCGACTGCGCGACCTATCCCGCCGTCACGGACATGACCGAACTCGACCGCTGGATCGCCGAGGCGCATGCGGAAGGGATCGTCGCGGTCGATACGGAGACCGACGCGCTCGACAGCGTGGCCTCGGGCCTTGTCGGCATCAGCCTGGCGACCACGCCGGGCCGCGCCTGCTACATCCCCCTCGCCCATCGTTCGAGCGACGACCTGCTGGGCGAGACGCCGCCGCAGCTCGATTGCGGCGCGGTCATGGAGCGCCTGCGGCCGCTGCTGTGCGATCCGTCGGTGCTCAAGATCGGGCACAATATCAAATATGACCTGAACGTGCTCGCCCGCCACGGCGTCGCTGTCGCGCCGATCGACGACACGATGATCATGAGCTTCGACCTCGACGCGGGCAAGTCGCTCGGCGGGCATGGCATGGACGTGGCGGCGAAGGAGCATCTCGACCATGTCTGCATGAGCTTCAAGGACGTCGCGGGCACCGGCAAGAAGCAGATCAGCTTCGCGCATGTACCCTTGGCGCAGGCGACCGCCTATGCTGCCGAGGACGCTGACGTCACGCTGCGCCTGTGGACGCGGCTGAAACCGCGCCTGCCCGTCGAGGGCGCCACGCGGGTGTATGAGCTGGTCGACCGGCCGCTGATCCCGGTGGTCGCGGGCATGGAGCGCGCGGGCATCAAGGTCGACCGCGACACGCTCTCGCGCCTTTCCTCGCGTTTCGCGCAGGAGATCGCGCGGCTGGAGGAGGAGATTCACGCGCTGGCGGGCGGTCCCTTCACGATCGGATCGCCGCAGCAGCTCGGCCAGATCCTGTTCGAGAAAATGGGCCTCAAGGGCGGCAAGAAGGGCAAGTCAGGCGCTTATTCGACCGACGTGACCGTGCTCGAAAGGCTCAAGGCCGAGGGATCGGAGATCTGCGGTCTCGTCCTCGACTGGCGGCAGCTCTCGAAGCTGAAGTCCACCTATACCGACGCGTTGCAGGCGCAGATCAATGCCGATACGGGCCGCGTCCACACCAGCTACAGCCTTACGGGCGCACAGACGGGGCGGCTGTCCTCGACCGACCCCAATCTCCAGAACATCCCGATCCGCACCGAGACCGGGCGGCAGATCCGCGACGCCTTCGTCGCAGAGCCGGGCAATGTCATCCTGGCGGCGGACTATAGCCAGATCGAGCTTCGGCTCGCCGCGCACATGGCCGACGTGCCCGCGCTTCGCGAGGCGTTCATCGCGGGCGAGGACATTCACGCCGCCACTGCCAAGGAACTGTTCGGAGAGGTCAACCGCGAAACGCGTGGCCGCGCCAAGACGATCAACTTCGCAATCCTTTATGGCATTTCACGCTGGGGCCTCGCGGCGCGGCTGGAGATTCCGGCGGAGGAGGCGCAGGCGATGATCGCGCGCTATTTCGACCGCTTCCCCGGCATCAGCGCCTATATCAACGAGACCACCGAAAAGGCGCGGTCGCGCGGCTATACCGAGACGCTGTTCGGGCGGAAGACATGGTTCCCGCAGATCCGCTCGTCGGTCCAGCACATCCGCCAGGGTGCGGAGCGCGCCGCGATCAACGCGCCGATCCAGGGCACCAGCGCCGACATCATCAAGC
>CAZJCT010000111.1:0-8520 GCA_964544675.1 uncultured Sphingobium sp. | reverse complement strand
GCTTCGTGTCGGGCTATTCGATCCAGCTCGTCGCCGATGTCGAGCCGGTCGACGGACCGAAGGGTGTCAGCCAGGATGTCGTCGACCTCCACGCCTGGGCGGAGGCCTATGTGCCCGGCGCGGGCTGGATCGCGCTCGATGCGACGTCGGGCATGTTCGCGGGCGAGGGGCATATCCCGCTCGCCGCGACCCCGCACTATCGGTCCGCCGCGCCGATTTCGGGCGTCGCCGACCCCGCCGAGGTGCGTTTCGACTTCGCCATGTCGGTCAGCCGCATTGCCGAGGCTGTACGGATCACCAAGCCTTTCACCGACTCGCGCTGGGACGCGCTGCTCGCTCTGGGTGACAGGGTGGAAGCCGATCTGGTCGAAGCCGACGTCCGGCTGACGACCGGCGGCGAACCCACCTTTGTTGCCGAGGCCGATCCCGAAGCGCCCGAGTGGAACGGCGACGCGGTCGGCCCGACCAAGGCGGGCTATGCCGACCGGCTGATCCGGCGGCTGCGCGACCGCTTCGCGCCGGGAGCGCTGCTCCATCATGGCCAGGGCAAATGGTATCCGGGCGAAAGCCTGCCGCGCTGGGGCTATTCGCTCTACTGGCGCGCCGACGGCATTCCGGTGTGGCGCGACCCCAGCCTGATCGCGGGCACGATCGAGCGGGCGGAGACGCCTTTGCCGGCGCTCGGCGAGGAGGCGGCGCGTGACTTCCTCACGGCGACAGCCGAGGCGCTGGGCGTCGAGACCGACAATGTCGCGCCGGTGTTCGAGGATCAGCTCGGCTGGGCGGCGAAGGAGGCGGAGCTTCCCCCCAATGTCTCGCCCACCGATCCGAAGATCGACGACCCGGAGGAGCGCTCGCGGATCGTCCGCGCGTTCGAACGCGGCCTGTCGAAGCCGGTGGGCTATGTCCTTCCGGTGCAGCGCTGGCAGAGCAAGGTAGAGGCACCGCGCTGGCAGAGCGAGAAATGGCGCGTCCGGCGCGGGGCACTGTTCGCGGTGCCGGGCGACAGCGCGCTCGGCTATCGCTTGCCGCTCGGCTCGTTGCCCTATGTGCCGCCCTCTGACTTCCCCTATATCCACCCCCGCGACACCAGCGAGCCACGCGAACCGCTCGCCGATTTCCGCTCGCAGCGTCTGGAGCGCGAGGAGGACGGCGGTGACGGTGCGACCCTCTCCATCGAAGCACGGCGACGGAGCGAGGAGCAGCGGCGGGAGCGTGTCGATGGCGGGTCCGACAACCGGCAGGAGCGAGTCGAGCAGCGGATCATCGAGGGCGCGGTCCGCACCGCGCTGACGGTCGAGCCGCGCGAGGGCTATCTGTCGGTCTTCATCCCGCCGCTGGAAAGCCTCGACGACTTTCTCGCGCTCGTCGCGGAGATCGAGGGCGTCGCGGAGGCGACCCGCACGCCGGTGCGGATCGAGGGCTATCCGCCGCCGCCCGATCCCCGGCTCAAGGTCCTGAAGATCACGCCCGATCCCGGCGTCATAGAAGTCAACATCCACCCGGCGGCGAGCTGGCGCGAGGCGGTCGACATCACCGCCGGGCTTTACGAGGACGCGCGGCATTGCGGGCTGACCGCCGACAAGTTCATGGTCGATGGTCGCTCGATCGGCACCGGCGGGGGCAATCATCTGGTGCTCGGGGGGCCGTCGCTGATCGACTCGCCCTTCCTTCGCCGCCCCGACCTGCTCAAGAGCCTCGTGCTCTACTGGCAGCGGCATCCCTCGCTCAGCTATCTCTTCTCCGGCCTCTTCATCGGGCCGACGAGCCAGGCACCGCGCATCGACGAGGCGCGTCACGACAGCCTCTATGAGCTGGAAATCGCGCTCGCGCAGATACCGGGGCCGGAGGTCGACGACTTCCCGCCGTGGAAGCTCGACCGGCTCATGCGCAACCTGCTCGTCGATGTGACGGGCAACACCCACCGCACCGAGATCTGCATCGACAAGCTGTTCTCGCCCGACGGTCCCACCGGTCGCCTGGGCCTTGTCGAGTTTCGTGGATTCGAGATGCCGCCCGACGCGCAGATGAGCGTCGCGCAGCAGTTGCTCCTTCGCGCTCTGGTCGCCTGGTTCTGGCGCGAGCCGCAGCAGGGGCGGCTGGTCCGCTGGGGCACCAGCCTGCACGACCGTTTCCTCCTGCCGCATTTCGTGTGGTCGGATTTCCAGGATGTGCTGACCGACCTCTCGCGCGCCGGCTATGCCTTCGATCCCGCCTGGTTCGAGGCGCAGCGCCAGTTCCGCTTCCCCGTTCACGGGACGGTGGAGGCGGGCGGCGTGACGCTCGAGATCGCGCATGCGCTGGAGCCTTGGCATGTGCTGGGAGAAACCGGCGCGATCGGCGGCACGGTCCGTTATGTCGACAGCTCGACCGAGCGGGTGCAGGTGCGCGCCGCCGGTCTGGTGCCGGGCCGCCATGTCATCGCCTGCAACGGTCGCCGGGTGCCGATGACCTCGACGGGAGCGCCGGGCGAGGCGGTGGGCGGCGTGCGCTACAAGGCGTGGGCGCCGGCCAACTGCCTCCACCCTTACGCGCCCGCCAACGCGCCCTTGACCTTCGATGTTCTCGACAGCTGGAACGGCCGCTCGCTGGGCGGCTGCGTCTATCATGTCGCGCATCCGGGCGGGCGCAATTATGACGATGTGCCGGTCAATTCCTATGAGGCTGAGGCGCGGCGCAGGGCGCGGTTCCAGGATCATGGCCATACGCCGGGGCAGGATGTGCCGATCCCTCCCGACGAACTGCCGGGCGAGTTTCCGCTGACCCTCGACCTGCGTGTTCCTCCCGCTTGAGGGTCTTTAGAGTCATCTGGCGCTAACGCCTCCGCGCTATGACGGCGGCATGATCGTCACGTTCGAATCCCTTCCGGCCCTTGCGGTGCTGGAACCGCGCTGGCGTGCGCTGGAGGAGCGGGCGACGGCGTCCTTCTTCCAGAGCTGGTGCTGGACGGGAAGCTGGCTGCGCGCGACCGGCGCCCGGCCCGGATTGGTCGCCGTTCGCGATGCGGGGGGCGATGACATCGCGCTGGTGCTGCTGGGGGCGGGGCGGGAGAAGCGACTTCTCGGCAGCGTGGCGTGCCTTCGTCTCAACGAGGCGGCCGAGCCTGCCGCCGACCGCGCCTTCATCGAGTATAACGCGCCGCTGGCCGTGGCGGGGCAGGGGGCGGTGGTTGCCAGCGCCCTCGCCACCGCGCTCGCCGAACGGCGCGACTGGACGGTGCTCCGCCTCTCTGGCGTCGCGCCCGATGATCCCTTGCTCGCCGCGCTGGCCGCCCGGCGCAAGCGGCTGATCGACCGTTCGCCGGCTTATTGCGTCGATCTCGGATCGGTTCGCGCGAAGGGCGGAGACTATCTCGCGCTCCTGTCCGCCAATACACGCGCCCAGATCAGGCGCTCCGCCAAGGACTATCCGGACGGGGCCGAGCGGGTCGAGCGTGCCGCCGATCATGCGACCGCGACGGCGTGGCTGGGCGAGATGCGCACGCTCAACGAAGGGCGGCATGCAGACAATGCGTGGGAGGAGCCGCTGTTTCGTGCCTTCGCCGCCGAACTGGTGACCACAGGCATGGCCGACGGCAGCATCGACCTGCTGCGAATCGCGGCGGGAGAGGTGCTGCTCGGCTATCTGCTGAATTTCCGCTGGCGGGGACGGGCGATGAACTATCAATCGGCCTTCGCGCCGCCCGTCTCGGCCAAGGCCAAGCCCGGCCTGATGGCGCATGCCGCGGCGGTCCGCCACTATGCCGCGCAAGGCCTCGACCTCTATTCGCTGCTCGCGGGCAAGGACCGCTACAAGCAGTCGCTCGCCACCGGCGAAGAGGCGCTTGAATGGTGGGCGGTCGAGCGGTTCAGCCCGGTGCTCGAGGCGGAATTTCATCTTCGGCGACTGTTCCGTCGCTGAAGAGCGCGACCGGGTTCTTGCTCTTCCCGTCGTTGTTCGATATTTCGATGACTATCGAATCGTGGGGGGCTGGTCGATGTCGGACAAGATGTACAACGTGCTGTTTCTGTGCACGGGCAACAGTGCGCGCTCCATTATCGCGGAAGTGCTGCTGAACCATGACGGTGCCGGGCGTTTTCGTGCCTGGAGCGCGGGCAGCCATCCCAAGGGCGAGGTGCACCCTGGTGCGCTGAAGGTGCTCGGCGGGCTCGGTTTCGGAACGTCTGAACTCAGGTCCAAGAGCTGGGACGAATTCGGTCAGCCGGACGCGCCCGTGTTCGACTTCATCATCACCGTCTGCGACAATGCGGCGGGCGAGATGTGCCCATTGTGGCCCGGCCAGCCGCTTACGGCCCACTGGGGCATCCCCGATCCGGCGGCGGTCGAAGGCGAGGGCCAGCATCAGGCATTCCTCGATACCGTGAAATATCTGCGTCGTCGCATCGAGCTGATGCTGCATCTGCCGATCACCGCGCTCGAATCGATGGCGCTCAAGCGCGAACTGGCGCAGATCGGGCGAATCGATGGCGCGACGTCGCCTGCCGGCGCGGACCAGAGCGCCTGAGCCCCTATCCGGAGTATTGCGCTTTTGACCGAAGGATCGCGTCTCAGGACGCTCGGCGAACCCGATCATTTTCCCGCGCTGAGCCCTGAATATCTTCATGCCCGCCCCGCGCTGGGGCTGGGGCTGGCGCCCGACTCGCCTCCGCCGCGTATATTGCTGCTTTACGGCTCGCTTCGCGAACGGTCCTATTCGCGGCTGGTCGTGGAGGAAAGCGCGCGGCTGCTCCGGCTCTTCGGCTGCGAAACGCGCATCTTCGATCCGTCCGACCTGCCGTTGCCCGACCAGGTGGCCGGCGACGACCATCCCGCCGTCCATGAACTGCGCGCCCATTCGATCTGGTCGGAGGGGCAGGTCTGGTGCAGCCCGGAGCGCCATGGCCAGATCACCGGCATCATGAAGGCGCAGATCGACCATCTGCCGCTGGCACTGAAGGGCGTGCGGCCGACGCAGGGGCGCACGCTCGCCGTGATGCAGGTGTCGGCGGGGTCGCAGTCGTTCAACAGCGTGAACAGCCTGCGGCTGCTCGGCCGCTGGATGCGGATGTTCACCATCCCCAACCAGTCGAGCGTCGCCAAGGCCTATGAGGAGTTCGACGAGGCAGGGCGGATGCTTCCGTCATCCTATTATGACCGCATCGTCGACGTCATGGAGGAACTGGTCCGGTTCACGGTGCTGCTCCGTCCGCATGCCGCGCAACTGACCGACCGCTATTCGGAACGCAAGGATCGGGCGGAGCCGGTCGCGACCCCTGCGGATCTGGCCTCGCTGGCAACCGTTTCCTGATCCTCAGCCGCCGGGCCGGACTTCGGGGGCGAGCTTGCGCATGACACGATAGCCCAGCCGCGCGAGGCGCTGGCGCTCCGGCCGTGCGCCGATCGCCACCAGCGGCAGCCCGCGTCCGCGCAGCAAGCGGTTGAAGCTGTGAAGCTCGCTCTCCGCGACGCTCCGTTCGGAACGCCATGTGATCGAGAAGCTGATCGAGACTCCGTCGCCATTGCGGACGAAATGCGGCGCCTTGACGGGCATCAGCACGGCGTCGCCCGGGTCGAGCGGGACGTGCGTCGCCTTGGCCATGAAGCGGTCGTCCCAGTCCAGGTTGCGGTGGCCGCCGGTGGCGAAGGCCTCGCTCTGGTGCGGCGGCACCAGCTCGGGATCGTTGGTCGGGAACACCGTCATCGTCTTGCTGCCCTGGATCTGGAGCAGGATATTGTGCTCCGGATCGATGTGGAACGGGGTCACGCCACCGGGCGAGGTGAGGAAGAGGAACGCCTCGCGATGCTCCATGGAACCGGTGCGCGGTTCGACGATGGCGCGCAGCGGTTCGAGCGCCGCGTCCAGCAGCGCGCCATAGGCGGGGTCGCGCTCGACATTCTTGAGCACCATCCACGATCCGTTTTCCCCGATGGTGCGGATCGTCTCGGCGACCGACAGCGCGCTGTGCGGCGTGTCCTCCGGCCGGACGCCCAGCGGCAGCGAGCCGGGATTATATTCGATCCGGTCGGCCGGCAGCCGCTCGGCGAGCGCGGCGATGGCGGCATGGGTCAACAAGGAATGGCCGACAAGATTGTGCGTCAGCGGCGCATGCCGGTCGGGATAGGCGGCGGCGAAGGCATCAATGGCGTCTTTCGAGAAGGCGGGCTGGTTCGTCATGCCTGCTGTCCTTTCAAGCGGCGCGCCAGAGCTTCGGCACGCCCGATGGCAAAGCGGGTGGCGGCGCCGCGAAGCGCCCTCAGTCCTCGATGGCGGAGCGCCACGCGATACTGGACGATCGTCCGCCGCTCGGTCCAAAGGCTGTCGATCATCGGATGTCCGGGGGCCGCGCAGCTATCCATCCAGGGGACGACGCGGTCGTCCAGAACGCGGCGAAGGTTGTCGATCTCGATCAGAACGCCGGGAGAAAAGCGCCCGAAATCGGGGTCTATGGCGATCTTGAACGAATATCCGCCGCCCGGCGCGACGAAGTTGACGAGCATCGCAATGGGCGCATGACCGCAGTCGATGCGCAGCATGTCGAGCTGTCCGGCCGCGAACGAGGCCGCGCAGGCTGCGTGAAAAAAGCGCTCGTGCGCGGGGTCGGAACCGAGCGCGGTCCCGCCTTCGCCCTTCCACCCCTTGCCCTCCAGAGCGACGAACGCGGCGCACCATTCGGGCAGTTCGGCGGGATCGACGAGGGTGCGGTTGCTGATCGCGCCCTGTTCGGCGAGGCGGTTCTGCTGGCGGCGCAGCTCCTTGCGCTTCTTGGGCCGCACGGCTTGTGTCCAATAGCCCTCGGCCGATAGCGTGCTTTTGAGGAGCGCACGCTCATAGCGCCCGACCTCGATCACCGGACGATGCTGTTCGGCGCACAGCGAGAGGAGGGCGCGCGCGGCCGGGCCGTCCGAATCCATCCGGCCAAGGTGCAGGAAATCGCCCGCTGCGGGGTCGGCATCGAACCCGTCGAGCAACGCCGCCCAGCCTTGCTGTTCGCGGCCCGTGCGCAGCATGGGGGCGCCATAAAAGCAGTGGGCGTGGCTCCACGCGGCGATGTGCGGCACCGGGACCCGGCCGTGCATCCAGCGGCGCTCGACGGGCAGCCGCGCGATGACCTGTCCTTCGGCATCCGCCACCTCGGCCACGCGCACATTCGCGGTTCCGCCGAGATGCGCCAGCGCGGCATCGAGCACAGGTCGGTCATAGAAGGGGTTGGGCTCCGCACAGTCCGCGCTCGTCAACTCGCGTGCCGAGGCCGGATCGCGTGCGGCGTGCCAATCATGCGCAGGGGCCTCGATCATGGCTACCGCGCATAGCGCCCAATGCTTATGAACCCGCTAAGCTGGCGGCGCCCGCCCTATTGATCGTCGGTGATGTTGACCACGCAGGGTTCGATCAGTTCCGGCTCGACGCGCGCAGCGCCGCGGGTGAAGCGGGCCATGTAGCCCCCGGCCGACGGCATGTCGCGCTGGTCGATCTGGCGGAATCCGATCGCCTCGAACTCGCATTTGAGCTGCGGGGGCGGGGTGCCGTGGTTCTGGGTCAGCCGGTCGGCGTCCACCACGATGATCTCGCCGCCCTGCTTGAGCGCCGGATAGAGCCGCCAGAGGAAGGCGTAGGGCTCGCTGATCTCATGATACATATGGACCATGAAGATTCGGTCGAAGCTCCCCGGCGGCAGGCGAGGATCGTCTGGCGTCCCGAGCTTGACGCTGACATTCTCCCAATTCTCGCGGGTCACGCGCCCGGCGAGCGCATCGATGATCTCGGGCATGATGTCCTCGGCCAGAACGCGGCCATGCGGTCCGACGCGCTTCGCCAGACGGACAGTGTAATAGCCCTCGCCGGCGCCGATGTCGGCCACGGTCATGCCGGGGCGCACGTCGGCGATGTCCATGATGATCTCGGCCTCGTTCACCCGGTCGCGGCTTTCCTCATTGGCCCATCGGGTGGAGATGATCGGCGCAACCGGGCGGTGGGCGCGGGGGAAGGCGCGCGCGCTTTCGGGGCGGTCGTCCTCGGTGACGGGCTCGACCAGGTTGCAGCCGCCGAGCAGCGCGAGCAGGCACAGCGCGGGTGCCAGCCCCCGGACCATCAGTCGATGTCCTCGACCTCGACCTTCTCGCCGGTCACCTTCTGGCTGAGCGCGGCGGCCATGAACGGGTCGAGCGCACCGTCCAGAACTTCGTCGGGCGAGGTGGACGTGACGCCGGTGCGCAGGTCCTTGACCAGCTGATAGGGCTGCAGGACATAGGAGCGGATCTGGTGGCCCCAGCCGATCTCGGTCTTGGCGGCATAGTCGGTCGATGCCTCAGCCTCGCGCCGTTGCAGCTCCGCCTCGTACAGCCGCGCCTTCAGCATGTTCATCGCGGTTGCGCGGTTCTTGTGCTGCGACCGGTCGTTCTGGCAGGCGACGATGATCCCGGTCGGCACGTGGGTGATACGCACTGCGGAATCGGTCGTGTTGACGTGCTGACCGCCCGCGCCCGAAGCGCGATAGGTGTCGATCTTGAGGTCGGCGGGATTGATCTCGATATCGATATTGT
>CAZJCT010000110.1:0-8719 GCA_964544675.1 uncultured Sphingobium sp. | reverse complement strand
ACGGTGCCGGATAACGTCCGGCGGGGGCGACCCCAGGGACAGTGCAACAGAGAGCAGGTCAGGAAGGCTTCGGCCCCCTGAAAGGTGAAAGGGTGCGGTAAGAGCGCACCGCGTCCCCGGTAACGGAGGGCGGCACGGTAAACCCCACCGGGAGCAAGACCGAATAGGGGCGGCGCGCGGGCGGCAACGTCCGCAGGGCTGTTTCGGCCCGACCGCCCGGGTTGGTTGCTGGAGGCGGCCGGTAACGGCCGTCATAGAGGAATGATCGCCCATCCGCGTGCAAGCGCGGTGGACAGAACCCGGCTTACAGGTCCTCTGGCGCATGACATCAGCGGCTTTCGCCCCGGCGACGGAACCGCTAGACTTTACGGGACCATGGCACGCAACAACCGATCGAACGACTGGGGCTTTCCCCGCTGGCGCGGCTACGGAGCGGGCCGCGAGGCGCAGGCCATGCGGCTGTGCGACCGGCATGGCTGCGACCGGCCTGGCGAGTGCCCCGCGCCCAAATCCCCCAACAGCCCCGACCGCTGGTATTTCTGCCAGGAGCATGCGGCGGAATACAACAAGGGCTGGGACTATTTCGAAGGACTGAACGCCGAGGAGCGTGAGCAGCGCGCCCGCGAGGAGAGCCGTGACGCCGGTGCCTATCGCGCCAGCGCGCACCACCAGTGGGGCGGCCCCGGCGACGGCACCCGGTCGCGCGACGAGATGAAAGCGCTCGACGTTCTCGGCCTCGACAGCGACGCCGACTTCGAAACGGTCAAGCGGAGCTGGCGCCAGCTCGCCAAGGAAAACCACCCCGACGTCCGACCCAATGATCCCGACGCGGCGACGCGGTTCCAGCAGGTGCAGGCCGCCTTCGACGTCCTTCGCACCGCGGAGGAACGCAGGACCTGGAAACCGGGCGCAAGCTGAGCACCGTTACAGCGGCAGCATCATCGCTTCTTGACGAGGCAGTCGTAACCCGCCGCATGGAGCGTTCCACACAGGCGCATGGCATCGGCATTGGTCGCGAGCGGGCCGGCCTGCAGGCGCGTGAGGCCCCCTGACCGCACCAGATACGGCTGGTAGCCGCCCATGCTCTTCATGGTCTGCGTGACTTTCGTCCACAGCGCCTTGGCGCGTGGCTCCTCCTGGAACGCACCGAGCTGTACTCGCCAATCGCCATCGCTGGCTCTTGGCACTGTCGGCCCGGCCGCGGGCGACGGAGCGGCAGATGGCCGGTCGTCGCGCGGTGGTGGCGAAGGCGGCTTTCCGGGCGGCGCAGCCGAAGGAGGTGGCACGGCAGTTGCGGTTCGTTCCGGCGGCGGCAGACCCTTTCGGTCGCCCGTCGGCGGTGGCGTTCGGGCATCCGACGGCGGCACCTCCGCGCGCGCGATGGGACGCGGTGGATCGCGGCGCACGGTGGCGGTCGGCTGAGCGGGGGATTGCGGTGCGACGGGCGACGGTGGCGCTACGACGTCGCCGGCAGAGGCGACACGGGTGTTCGTGCGCGTCATTTCCGTCGCGCGCGCGAGGCCCTGCCTGCGCTGGTCGGCGGGAATATATTTGTCCATCACCGCAAGGCTGGCCGAGGCCTGCTCGAGCCCTGCCGAGGCGGCGCGGGTCATCAGCGCGTAGGCCTGGACCCAGTCTTTCGGCGCCAGGTCGCCATTGAACATCGCGGTGCCCAATATGTACTGAGCGCGCGGCTCGCCCCGGTCGGAGGAGGCGCGGATGTACGGCATGGCCTTTTCGCGCTGCCCCTGCTGGAACAGCAGCAGCCCGTAATTGTCGGACGCGCGCTGGTGTCCTTGCACCGATGCCTTGCGGAACCATTCGATCGCGACCGGCAGGTCGACCGGAACGCCACGCCCCAGCTTGTAGGCCTGGCCGAGATTGAACTGCGCATCGGAATCGCCGGCGGCGGCAAGCGGACGCCATTCGGCGACGGCGCGCGCATAGTCCCCCTGCTGCCAGGCATCGACCCCGGCCTTCACATCCGCGAACGCGGGTACGGCTGCGCCCGCGACGCAAACGGCGATGGTCCCCGCCAGTGCTGATCTCATGTCCAACTGTCCCTTTCAGACCTGATCGGACCGAGCTTTAGAGCGCCATGGTTAACAGCCCGTTATCCACGGCAACGGGCGATCGTTGCGCGGTCGGCATGCGGCGCGACGGGCGCGCTTTACCAAATCTTCACTCCCGACATGAGAGTTTGCGGCCGTAACCATGTCATGGGGGTTCGGGTGAGAATTCTGGCGCTTGCGTCTCAAAAAGGCGGGTCGGGCAAGACCACCCTGTCGGGCCATCTGGCGGTGCAGGCGCAACGCGCGGGCGCAGGCCCCGTCGTGCTGATCGACATCGACCCGCAGGGATCGCTGTCCGAATGGTGGAACGAGCGCGACGACGAATTTCCCGCCTTTGCCCAGACCACGGTCGCGCGGCTGAGCGCCGATCTTGAAACGCTCAAAGCCGCCGGCTTCAAACTCGCCGTCATCGACACCCCGCCCGCGATCACCATGGCGATCCAGAGCGTCATCAGCGTTGCAGAGCTGATCGTGGTGCCGACACGCCCCAGCCCGCACGACCTGCGCGCGGTCGGCGCGACGGTCGAGCTGTGCGAGAAGTCGCAAAAGCCACTGATCTTCGTCGTCAACGCCGGCACGCCCAAGGCACGGATCACCGCCGAGGCGGCCGTCGCCCTGTCGCAGCACGGTACCGTGGCGCCGGTCGTGGTCCACCACCGCACCGATTTCGCCTCTTCGATGATCGACGGCCGGACGGTCATGGACCTCGACCCCAACGGCAAATCGGCGCGCGAGATCGCTTCGCTGTGGAGCTACATCGCCGACCGCCTCGAGAAGAATTTCCGCCGCACGGTCTTCACGCCCGGCCATGGCGCGCCCGTGGGCATGCGGGCGTCGGCGGGCTTCGGCCGCCGCGTCGCCGGTTCGTGAGCGGAGACGGGACCATGCACGCCAACGGAACCAAGGCCGCCGCCTCGCTCAGCTCCACCCTGCTCGCGCGCAAGGGAGGCGCTCGCCCCGCGATGCGCCGTCCGGCGATCCAGCCGGTGCAGTCACTGTCGATCGAAAGCATCGACGACCTGGGCTGGAACGACATGGGCGAGGAACCGGTGACGCCGGCCCCCGCTCCGGCAGCGGTCGCGCCGGCACAGCCTGTCGCCTCGCCCGTCGCGCGTCAGGTCGCCATGCTTCACGCCGGCCTGTCGCCCGCGCCCGCACGCCCGGCCCTCTCGCCCGCTACGCCGGGCACGAAATGCGCCTTCACGCTGCGTCTCGATGCGGAGCGCCACCTACGTCTCCGGCTGCTGAGCGCAGTGACGAACATGTCGGCGCAGCAGCTTGTCACCGCCGCGCTCGATGCACTCATCGCGCGCCATCCGAACATCGAAGAGCTTGCCGCCGACCCGAAGGCACGGACCAGCAGCGCCGACGGGTCTCAAGCGCACAAGGGGACCACGCCATGAACAACCGCACGCTCGCGCGCATATTGGGATCCTCGCTGATCGTGACCAGCAGCATGGTCGCGTGCAGCGGCACGAAGATGGAGCATCGCCCCGCCATTGCCGCGACCCACGCGGCAAGCATCGCGCAGGCGATCGAGCGCAGCCTGGCGAAGCGCGACTTCGCCCGCGCCCAGATCGACGCCGAACGGCTCGTCGGCGCGCAGCCGCGCGACGGCGCCTATCGCGCGCTGCTCGGCCGTGCCTATCTTGCCAATGGCCGCTACCTGTCGGCTCGCACCGCGTTCGAGGACGCAATGACGCTGGGCGCTGCCGACACGCGCACCATCATCAGCCTGTCGCTGGTCCATATCGCGCTGAACGATGGCGCCGCCGCCCGCGCTCTGCTGGCACCGCATGCGGCCAGCCTGCCGGCTGCCGATTTCGGGCTCGCCATGGCGATGGCGGGCGATCCCGTGACGGGCGTGCGCGCGCTGAGCCTTGCCGTACGCGAACCGGGCGCCACCGCGCAGGTGCGCCAGAACCTCGCTTATGCGCTCGCGCTCGCGGGCGAATGGGGCCAGGCGCAGTTGATCGCAGGGATGGACCTGTCCGGGCGCGAGTTGCAGGACAGGCTCGCGCAATGGTCTGCCGCCGCGCACCAGGATGCGGGGGCGCAGCGTGTCGCCGCGCTGATCGGTGTGTCGCCCCGCGCCGATGACGAAGGATTGCCCGAGCGGCTGGCGCTGTCCGCCGCCGAGCCGCAGGCGTTGGCAGCAGCATCCGGCGAGGCGGAGATGATCGCCGACCCGACGGCCGATGCCCTGCCCGCGCCAGAGATGGCGCAGGCCCGCGAGCCGGAGATGCGGGACAGCCTCTATTCCGAACTGGCCGAGGCGGCCGCCACCGAATCAGCTCCCCCGAGCGCTGAGATGGCATTTGCACCGGAAGCGCCGCTGATTGCCGCGCCCAAGACACCCATGCGCGAAAAGGCCCTCCAGCAGTTCAGCGGCTCGACGGCCGCCACCCTGTCCGCGGTGCCGATCGAGCAGAGCAGCGAGTGGGTCGTCCAGATCGGCGCTTATGGTGACCGCCAAGGCACTGACCATGGATGGCGCCGCGCGCTCCAGCGGGGCATGGGAGTCGAGGGCTTCCGCAAGACGGCGGGAACGGTCCAGGTCAAGGGCCGCCTCTACCACCGGCTCGCGCTCAGCGGCTTCGGCGATCGCGGTTCCGCGGACGGGTTCTGCCGGTCGCTGCGCGCCAGGGGCCAGGCCTGTTTCGTCCGCCGCGATGCGGGCGTCGCCGAGGCGATACGCATGGCGCGAAGCGGCGCGAAGGGAGCGACCAAGGTCGCTTTGCGCTAAGCCGGAGACGGATGCGGGAAGGCTTCAGCCGCCCGACGACTTGCCGGCCCGCGCCTTCGCCACGGCTGTCTTGAGCGCCTCATATCCTACGGCGCCGTTCAATATCTGGTCGCCCACCACGAACAGCGGCGTTCCCCGCGCATCGAGAGCGCGGGCAAGCTGGATATTGCTGGAAAGCTCAGCCGCCGGCTCAGTTGACTGCAAAGCCTGATCGACCGCCGCCTTGTCGAGCCCCGCGCTCGCCGCCGCCTTGCGGATCGCGGCCGCATCGACCCCGCCTGCGCCGTACATGGCGCGATGAAAGGCCGCATATTTCCCCTGCCGCGCCGCCAGCAGGCCCACGCGCGCGGCGCGCTCGCTGTCCTCGCTGAGGATCGGCAGTTCGCGATAGACGACCTTGAGCCGCTTGTCCTCGGCGAGCAGCCGGTCGACGTCCGCCAGCGACGCACGGCAGTAGCCGCACGCATAATCGAAAAACTCGACCAGAACGACGTCGCCGTCCGCCGCGCCTTCCCAGGCGCCGGCATAGGGCGTGACGATGGCCTGACGATTGTCGGACACGGCACCTGCGGCGCGCTTTTCCTGGAGCCGCTCCATCGCTTCGGGGATGATTTCCGGATTGGCGAGGATATAGGCGCGCACGACCGCCTCGATCCGCGCGCGCTCGTCGGCGGGAACCGACGCCGCCGCCGGGATAGCGTCGGTCTTCCCCGCCAGAGCGACCCCGCCGGCAGCACCGATCGCGAGCGCCGCGGCACCGACCGCCAGCGTCGTACGGGCGACGCCGCCGCCGCCGCGCGGGCCGGTGCGACTGAAAATCGCACGGCCCATGCGACGGGCGGCACGCGGGAGCGAAGCGCCCGATTCACTGGTCAATTATCTTGCTCCTGCTTGTCGCCGCTCTTCCCGTCGCGCTTGCGCTTGCCCTTGTCGGCGGCACGCTCCATTTCCGCGCGGCTGGCGAGTTTGATGTCCTGCGCACGCAGATAGTCGGCGGTGCCGGGTTTGAGCGTCGCCAGCGCGCGATTGGCATGGCGCACGGCCTCGCCATATTGCCGTGCCAGGCTGGCCTGTTCGGCGCTCGCCAGAGCCGCGCGCGCGGTGTCGCCCTGGCGTGCATAGACATTGCCCAGCACGAACCAGGCGAAGGGATTGTCGCGATCGCGGCTGAGCGAGGCACGAAGCACCCGCTCCGCCTCCGCCAGATGGCTGTTGTCCTCTGTCGCGACGAGGGCATGGCCGAACATGCTCGCGATCAGGGGGTTGCCCCCCGTTTGCGCCACGGCCTTGCGAAGCGGAGCGATCGCTTCGGCGGGGCGGCCCGATTCGAGCAGGATCTGTCCCTTGACCTCGAGGAAATAGGGGTCGTCGGGCAGGCCCGCGAGCAACGCGTCAACTTCCTCCAGCGCCCGTTCCGAATAGGCCCCCTTGTGATAGGCATAGGCGCGGGCATAGCGTGCCGGGATGCTGGTGTCCGAAGGCGGATATTTGCGGAGCGTCACGGCCGGATCGGACACAAAGCCCACCAGCTTCGCCTTCACGCGCTCGAACCGCGCCTCCAGCCGGGGATCGACCGGGCGGTTCCATGCGGGATCGACCTCATAGACGTCGGTCAGCACCGAAATGCGCTGAGTCGATAGCGGGTGGGTGCCGCCATAGCTGTCGCTGGCGCCCGGGTTCAGGCGGAATTCCAAATTCTGGAGCTTGCGGAAGAATTCGAGCGACCCGCGACCGCTGATTCCCGCCTTGGCCAGATAGCGCGCGCCCGCCGCGTCGGCGCTGCTTTCCTGCGTGCGGCTGAACGCCAGGAACTTGCCCATCGCCGCCTGTTGCCCGGCGGCCATGATCCCCATTCCCGCCTCGCCGCCCCCGGCCGCCATAGCGGCCGCGCCGAGGACCATCGACAGGAGCGTGACGCCGGTGGCCTCCTTCACGCCTTCCGACGTGCGGATGATATGCCCGCCCTCGATATGGCCGAGTTCATGGGCGATGACGCCCTGTACCTGGTTGATGTTGTCGGCTTCCGCCAGCAGGCCGCTGTGAAGCCAGACGATCTGGCCGCCCGCGACGAAGGCGTTGATGTCCGGATCGCCGATCACCAGCACCTGGGCGTTGCTGGGGGCAAGGCCCGCCGCCGCGATCAGCGGCGCGCTGGCGTCATGAAGCAGCGCCTCGGTCTCTGCATCGCGAAGCACCGACTGCGCATGCGCTGCCTGAGCGACGAAACAGGCCGTCGCCGTGGCGAGAACGACCATGCCATGAGTCAGCCGCCCGATGCGGGAAGTACGCCTATGCATGGCAAGGGTCATAGCGGCTCC
This sequence comes from uncultured Sphingobium sp., assembly GCA_964544675.1. Classification (GTDB taxonomy): domain Bacteria; phylum Pseudomonadota; class Alphaproteobacteria; order Sphingomonadales; family Sphingomonadaceae; genus Sphingobium. The sequence continues at coordinate 1,583 of CAZJCT010000110.1, read as the reverse complement.
GGCTGAACGCAGGCTGACAGGCCGCCGTCCAGCCGGAGAAGTCATAGGTGCCGATCAGGCGCCGAAGGTGCGCTGCCACCAGCCGCGCCGAGCGGCCGAGTCCTCGCCCCCCGCATCGTCGCCGGAGGCCTGCTCGCCCGAGGCTTCATCCTGGGCAGGCGCTTCGGCCTTGGCCGTCGCGGGAGCAGTGTCCGCCTCGGCGGGCGCTTCCGCCACCTCGGCGTCGACGGCGGGCGCGGCAGCCTTGCGGGTGCGGCGCTTGCGTACCGGCTTCTCCTCGGCGGGTGCCTCGGCCGCCGCTTCCGGCGCCGCAGCGGTCACCTCGGGTACCTCGACAGCCTCAACCGCCTGCGCGGCATCGGCCTTGCGGGCGCGGGGACGACGACGGGCCTTCGGCTTCTCGGGCTCGGCGGGCGCTTCCGGCTCCGCAGGAGCGGGTGCCTCTTCGGCCACCACCGGAGCAGCCTCCTCCTCTGCGGCAGGTGCGGCCTCCGTCGTCTCGGCAGGAGCGTCCTCGCCCTCGCCGCGCCGCCTGCGACCGCCACGACGTCCGCGACGGGTCTTGCGGCCGGCAGCGGTCTCGGCATCGTCGTCGGCCTCGTCCGCCTCGACCGGCTGCGGCGCTTCGGCCTCGGTCGCTTCCTCTACAGCGGGTTCGGCTTCGACCGGCTCGTCGGCAACGGCGTCCTCGACGGACGCCATGTCGTCTGCGCCAACAGCCTCATCGGTGCCAGCCTCACCGCCTTCGCGACCTTCCTCGGGGCGGCCACGCCGTCCCCGGCGACGACGGCGGCGCTTGCGCCCACCCTCGCGGTCACCGTTGCGCGGCGCCTCGCCCTGCTCCCGACGGGCGGAACCCTCGGCCGATGCGGCCTCCCCTTCCTCCTCGTCCTCGTCCTCTTCCTCTTCTTCCTCGATCTCCTCGACCGCTTCATCCTCGTCGGCGTCCTCGATCATCGGCATATAGTCGACTGTCCGCTCGGGCCTGGGACCGCTCGCCTCGACCGACATGCGCGCGCCCTCGACCTCGCCATCGGGCAGGATCGAGATGGTCACGCCATAGCGCCGCTCGATCTCGTCGATCTCGCGCCGCTTGTTGTTGAGGACGTAGAAGGCCGCTTCCTGGCTGGCGCGCAGCGTGATGATGCTGCCGCGTCCCCGCGCCGCTTCCTCTTCGAGCAGGCGAAGCGCGGACAATCCCGCCGATGATGCGGTGCGGACGAGCCCGGTACCCTCGCAATGCGGACAGGCGCGGGTCGATGCTTCCAGAACGCCGGTGCGCAGCCGCTGACGGCTCATCTCCATCAGGCCGAAGCCGGAGATACGGCCGACCTGGATGCGGGCGCGATCGTCCTTCAGCGCCTCCTTCATCGCCTTCTCGACCTTACGGATGTTGGAGTTGTGCTCCATGTCGATGAAGTCGATGACGACGAGGCCCGCCATGTCGCGCAGGCGCAACTGCCGGGCGATCTCGCGCGCGGCCTCGAGGTTGGTCGAGACAGCGGTCTGCTCGATATTGTGCTCGCGCGTCGAGCGGCCGGAGTTGATGTCGATCGACACCAGCGCCTCGGTCGGGTTGATGA
>CAZJCT010000109.1:0-8864 GCA_964544675.1 uncultured Sphingobium sp. | reverse complement strand
TCAACCAGCTCACCGCACAGCGCAAGGTCGACACCGACGAGGACCAGTATCTCGACATCATCGGCGCCAAGACCGCCGCGCTGTTTGCCGCCGCGTGCCGGATTGCGGCCGTGGTGGCGGAGCGCGACTCGGCCTGCGAGCAGCAGCTCGACGCCTATGGCCGCAACCTCGGCATCGCGTTCCAGCTCGTCGACGATGCCATCGACTATTCGTCGGACGGAGAAACGATGGGCAAGGACGCGGGCGACGACTTCCGCGACGGCAAGGTCACGCTGCCGGTCATCCTCGCTTATGCGCGGGGGACGGAGGCGCAGCGCAAGTTCTGGAAGGACGCGATGCGTGGCCTGTCAGCGACCGATGCCGATCTGAAGCAGGCGCAGCTCTGGCTGGAGGAGACCGGCGCGATCGCCGACACGCTCGCCCGGGCGCGGCTCTACGGTCAGCGGGCGGTCGATGCGATCGGATCGTTCGGCGGCGGCGCGGCCAAGGCGGCGCTGACCGAAGCGGTCGAGTTCGCGATAGCGCGTGCTTATTAGGCCTTGATGGTTTCAGGCTGAACCCGCCTGTAAGGCGCGTCGGGGCCTTGAATTTCTGAAAAGGGATGGGATTGCCTCCGTTCGTGTTGAGCGGAGACACGGCTGCTTCAACGGTTCTCGACTTCGCTCGAACCGAACGGGGGTGTAAGGCGCCCCTACCAGCTCTGCCTTCCCGACTGCCATGCACACCGCTCAATCGTCATCCCCGCGAAGGCGGGGATCCATCTCCTGGGCCTTCCGCTGGATCGACCGTGGGACGCTGGATTCCCGCCTCCGCGGGAATGGACGCGGGGCCGGGTTGGACCCCCATGGTGTCCTGCGCATCCGATGCCCGGCTTGTCGCCGCACCTCCGGACTGGCAGGAGCGGCGGCCATGACGCTCCCCGTAGATCATGTGCTGCCCGACCTTCTGGCTGCCCTGCGCGAGCGGCCCAACGCGGTGCTGGTCGCGCCGCCGGGGGCGGGCAAGACCACGCGTGTCGGCCCGGCGCTGCTGGGCCAGGACTGGTGCGAGGGAGGGCAGGTCTGGCTGCTCTCGCCCCGCCGCCTGGCCGCCCGCGCGGCCGCCGAGCGCATGGCGGACCTTGCCGGGGAGAAGCCGGGCGAGACCATCGGCTATGTCACGCGGCTCGATGCCCGTGTGTCGGCGCGGACGCGGCTGGTGGTGATGACCGAGGGCGTGTTCCTGCGGCGGCTGCAATCCGATCCGATGCTCGACGGCGTGGCGGCGGTGCTGTTCGACGAGGTGCATGAGCGCAGCCTCGACAGCGATTTCGGCCTCGCGCTCGCGCTCGACGCGCAAGGTGGGCTGCGCGACGATCTGCGGCTGGTCGCCATGTCCGCCACGCTCGACGGCGCGCGGTTCGCCGCGCTGCTGGGTGACTCGCCGGTGATCGAAAGCCAGGGGCGCAGCTATCCCATCGAGCTTCGCCACATCGGTCGTGACGGCGCGCAGCGGATCGAGGACGCCATGGCGCAGGCGATCGGCCGCGTGCTGGCCGAGACGGCGGAGGGCGATATCCTCGCTTTCCTCCCCGGCGTCGCAGAGATCGAGCGGACGGCCGAGCGGCTGGAGGGTAGGGCGGGCGCAATCGCGATCCACCGGCTGCACGGCAGCCTCGACCCCGCCGAGCAGCGCGCCGCGCTCCGCCCCGCCGCCGCCGGCCGGCGCAAGCTGATCCTCGCCACCAGCATCGCGGAGACGAGCCTGACCATCGACGGCGTACGGATCGTCGTCGACAGCGGCCTGTCGCGTCGCCCGGTGCACGACGTTGCGGCGGGGGTCACCCGCCTGACCACTCAGCGGGTCAGCCAGGCATCGGCAACCCAGCGCGCGGGCCGCGCGGGGCGGCAGGCGCCAGGGATCGGCTATCGGCTTTGGGAGGAGGCAGCGACCGGCGGCTTGCCACGCTTCGATACGCCGGAAATCCTGTCCAGCGACCTGTCGGGACTGCTTCTCGATTGCGCGATATGGGGAGTCACCGATCCCGCCGCGCTGCGCTGGCTCGACCCGCCTCCGGCGGCGGCGCTCGCGGAGGCGCGGCGACGGCTGGCAGGCATAGGCGCACTCGACGAAGCAGGACGGGCCACTCCGCATGGTCGCGCCATCGCCGCTCTGCCGCTCGACCCGCGCCTCGCGCATATGCTGGTGCGTGCGGGGGAGCAGGGCATGGCCGGGATCGCGGCGGAGGTCGCGGTGCTGCTGACCGAGCGCGGACTTGGTGGCAATGACGCGGATGTCGCCGCGCGGCGTGCCCGCTGGCGGCGGGAGAAGGGCCAGCGCGCCGACGCCGCTCGCTCACTCGCCCGGCGCTGGGGCGCGATGGCGGGGGGCAAGGGGGACGGTGTAACCGCCGATCCCGACGAGGCGGTGGCGCGCTGCCTGGCGCTCGCCTTTCCCGACCGTATCTCCCGCCGCCGTGCGGCCGACGGCGCGGACTGGATCAGCGCGGGCGGCCGTGCCTTTCGCCTCGACCCGACGTCTCCGCTAGCCCGTGCCGACTGGCTGGCGGTGGGCGAGGTGCAGGGGACGGCGGCAGGCGCGCGAATCCTGTCCGCCGCGCCCATTGCCGCCGATTCGGTCGAGCGGATGTTCGCCGAGCGCATCGAGGAGCGCCGCACCGTCAGTTTCCGCCGCGAAACGGCGGGCGTCGATGCGACCCGCTCCCGGATGCTGGGGGCGATCCGGCTGTCATCGGGCACCGACGATTCGCCCGCCCGCGCCGATGTGGTAAGCGCTCTGGCGGAGGGGCTGGCGGCGCACGGGCTTGACCTCCTCCCCTGGGCCGAGCGGTCGCGGTCGCTGAGGGTCCGCGCCGCCTATGCGGGCAATGACCGGCTGAGCGACGATGCGCTGCTGGCCGACGTGGGCGATTGGCTCGATTCGCTGCTGCCTGTGGGCGGACGCAGGCTGTCGGCGATCGACCCCGGCGCGTTGCACGCGATGCTCGAGAACCGGTTGGGCTGGGACGGCCTGCGCGCCATCGACCGGCTCGCCCCGCCGGAGTTCGTCACGCCCGCCGGATCGCATCACGCGATTGATTATGGCGCCGAGGGCGGCCCACGAGTCGAGGTGCGGGTTCAGGCGCTGTTCGGCCTCGCCGTCCATCCGGTGGTGGGAAGCGAGCACGTGCCGCTCGTCCTCAGCCTGACATCGCCGGCCGGCCGGCCAATCCAGACCACTCGCGACCTTCCTGCGTTCTGGCGCGGAAGCTGGGCCGATGTCGCCAAGGAGATGCGTGGCCGCTATCCCAAGCATCCCTGGCCTGACGATCCCGCCGCCGCGAACGCGACATTGCGGACGAAGAAGGCCGACGCACGCGCCAAATCTTGACAGCCCGGCGGCTTTGCGCGAGCGCGGGAACAGGCAGGAGGCTCCGCAAGTGACCGCGCGAATCTATCAGATCCCCAAGAACGCCATGCAGTCGGGCCGCGCCCGGACCCAGACCTGGATGCTGGAGTTCGAGGCGCTGGAGGCGAAGAAGGCCGATCCGCTGATGGGCTGGGCCGGTTCCGGCGACACGCAGGAGCAGGTGAAGCTCAGCTTCCCCAGCGCCTATGCCGCGCGCGCCTATGCCGACCGCTATGGCATCGCCTACACGCTGATCCCCACGCCGCCCCGCACGCTCAAGCTCCAGGCCTACGCCGACAATTTCAAATAGGACCGCCTGCGCTCAGGCGCGCAGCCATTGCGCGCCGAGCAGCAGCAGCAGCTTGACGTCGATCGCGAAGCCCTCCGTCTGCCGGGCGGCGATCCACTCGGCTATGCCGGCGACAGGTACGCGGTGGACGACAATGTCCTCGCCCGGCGTGCCGCCACCGTCGCCGACCTTCTCCAGCCCGCTCGCCCGGAACAATGTGAAGCTTTCCGACACCATGCCGGGCGAGGAGAAGAAGCGCCCGCATTCGCGCATATTCGCCGCGCGATAGCCGGTTTCCTCCTCAAGCTCGCGAGCCGCCGAATCGGCCGCCGTTTCGTCGGCGCTCTCGTCGCCGACCAGACCGGCGGGCAGTTCGATGCAGCGCGCGCCCAGCGGAACGCGATATTGGTCGACGAGGATCACATGATCGTCGTCATCGACCGCGAGGATGACCGCCGCGCCGATACCGCGCGCGCGAGAGACATATTCCCAGCGCCCGCGCCGCTTGGCAGTGATGAAGCGGCCCTCCCACATGATCTCTTCGGGAAGGTGGCGGTCGTCGTCCATTGGGTTCCTTTCCATAGGTCATTCCCGCGGAAGCGGGAATCCAGGGTTGAAAGCTCATCGCGCGTGATTCTGGATTCCCGCCTTCGCGGGAATGACAGTGAAGCTGAAGCTCAAAGCTCGATCAGGCGATCGGGCAGTTCGTTGGGGTTGCTGTTGCTTTTCGGAAGATGCTCGGCGAGTACCGCGCCGACGCGCTCCACGGCGCGCGCCATGCCGGTTCCGATCCGCCCTTCGCGGACCTCGCTCAGCAACGCGGCCATCGCCTCGCCCCAGATGGCGCCATCCACCTTCGACGAGATGGCCTCGTCGGCCACGATCTCCGCGCGATGTTCGTCGAGCGAGAGGTAGATGAGGATGCCGGTCCGGCCCCGCGTGCGGTGCTCGGCCGCGGCGCGGAACAACGTGAGCGCGCGGTTGTGGACCCGCCGTGTGCGGGTGGCACCCGGCGTCAGCGCGATTCGCAGGCGCGGGATGGCGAGCAGATAGCGCACGGCCAGGAACTTCAGGATGACGTGGCCGAGCAGGATCAGCAGGAACTCGCCAAGCGGCAGTTCGGTGCGCCATCCGCCCAGCAGCGCGTGGTAGAGCGACTGGAACAGGTCCGGCCACGCGGCCGCGCAGGCAATCACCCCGAACGCCGCGACCACGCCCCAGCCCCAGGCGACGTCATGATAGGAATCGGATCGGCGCGCGGCGATCGTCACGATCTCGCCATCGGTCCGCGCCTCTGCGGTCGCGACGGCCGCGCCGACGATGCGGTGATCATCCGCTGTCATGGTGAACCGCGCCATCTACCAGCTCCCGCTCGCGCCGCCGCCACCGAAGCTGCCGCCGCCGCCCGAAAAGCCCCCGCCACCCGAAAAGCCTCCGCCGCCGGAGAATCCCCCGCCGGTGCCGGGTCCCCAGAGGATGATCGGCGCGCCGACGCCGCCCCGGTAGCGCCGGCCTCCGGAGAAGCGGCGGAGCATTGGCAGCACGACGAAGAACAGGATGAAGAAGGCGATGACGATACCCGCCTCGATATTGCCGCCCTGTTGCCGCTCGCGCGCCTGCGACACGATCTGCTGCGATCGCGCGCGCGCCTCGTCGGGGGGCAGGCGGAGGAGGGCGGCGATCTCGTCGACGCCCGCGTCGATGCCGCCGGGAAAATCGCCCTGCTTGAAGCGCGGGACGATCACGCTGTTGATGATCACCGAGGATAGCGCGTCGGTCAGCACGCCCTCGACGCCGTAGCCGCTCTCGATCCGCACGCGCCGCTCGTTGGGCGCGACGATCAGCAGCGCGCCGTCATTCCGCGCCTTGTCGCCGATGCCCCAGGCGCGGCCGAGCCGGTAGCCGTAGTCCGCGATCTCATAGCCCTGCAGGTCGAGCAGGGTAGCGACGACAAGCTGGCGGCCGCTCTGCTGCTCCAGCGCGGCCAGCTTGGCCGTGAGCGCCTGTTCCTGCGCGGGGTCCAGGATGTCGGCCGCGTCGACCACGCGGCCCGTGAGGGCGGGAAATTGCTGCGCCGCCGCCGGAGCCGACAGACAGAGCAGGCCCAGCCAGACCAGGACCAGCCGTGCAAGCATCGGGCGGATGAGGGACATGCGTCCGGTTGCCGCCCGCGTCACGTTCCGTTGAACATCGCGCCGACGTCCGGCGCGGTGTCGGCCCCCGCCTTGGCCTCGAACGGGACCATCGGCTGCGCTCCGTGGACCAGCTTGGCACCGATCATTTCGGGGAAGGTGCGGATGCGGGTGTTATAGTCGCGCACCGCCTCGTTATAGTCCCTTACCGCGACGGCGATGCGGTTCTCGGTGCCCTCGATCTGCGACTGGAGCGCGAGGAAATTCTGGTTGGTCTTGAGGTCGGGATAGGCCTCGACCGTCACCAGAAGCCGGCCGAGCGACTGGCTCAGTTCGCCCTGGGCAGATGCGAACTGCTGGACCTTGTCGGGGTCGCCGAGGTCGCCGGCATCCAGGCGGATCGAGCTCGCCCGCGCTCGCGCCTCGGTGACGCGGGTCAGCGTGTCCTGTTCCTGCGTCGCCGCGGCGCGAACGGTGGCGACGAGATTGCCGATCAGGTCGGCGCGCCGCTGATACTGCGCCTGGACGTCGGCCCACCGCGCCTTGGCGGTCTCCTCCGACGCAGGAACACTGTTGATGCCGCAGGATGCGAGCGGCAGCGTGGCGGTGGCCAGCATCAACGCTCCGGCGATGCGGACATGGTGTCTGGTCATGGCGATGCGATCCCTGAAAACCGGCAGCGGGGAGCGCTGCCCAGGCGCATGAAATAGGTCGTTGCGCGGGCGCTCGCAACGGGTCTAGCACTCCGCTGGACGCGCCGGTCGCCATGGGGCTGACCAAATGCGGCGCTGCAATGGGGGAGAAGAGGGATGCTAGAGGAGTTCAGGGCTTTCATTTCACGCGGTAATGTCCTCGATCTGGCGGTCGGCGTCATCATCGGCGGTGCCTTTGCGACCATCACCAAGTCGCTGACGGACGATCTCATCATGCCGCTGGTCGGCTGGATTTTCGGTGGCTTCGACTTTTCGCGCTATTTCCTGCTGCTCGGGGACGTGCCCGCGACGTTCAAGGGCAATCCGGCCAGCTATGCGGACCTCAAGGCCGCAGGAATCGCGGTCATCGGCTATGGCGAGTTCGTCACGGTGGCCATCAATTTCATGATCCTCGCCTTCATCATCTTCCTGATCGTCCGGCAGGCGAACAGGCTGTTTCCGCAGCCCGAAGCCGGGCCTGTGGCGGAGCCCGCGGAAGTGACGCTGCTGCGCGAAATCCGCGACAGTCTTCGCAAGCCGTAAGCGACGGAGACCTGTGGAAAGGGTGTGCGGCCGGAACTTTACTCCGGCTCGGTGATTGGGCGCCTGATCGCTTAACCACGAACAGGAGGATATATCCGTGAAAGCACCCCTCATGATCGCCGCCGCATCGGCCCTGATCGCGCTCTCCGCTTGCCAGAGCCAGGAAGCCGAGAATGTCGAGAACGCCTATGACAACACGGCGGCAACCTATGAAAATCAGGCGGACATGATGGAGGATCAGGCGGATAACCTCTCCGGTGCCGCCGCAGTCAACGCCCAGAATGCCGCCGATCAGCTTGAGAACCAGGCCGATGCGGTCGAGGAGATGGGCGACAACAGGGCGGATGCGGTCGACGCAGCGCGCTGAACAGATTCCGCTCCATAGCAGGGGAGGGCGTCGCGTTTGCGGCGCCCTTTTCTTTTGGGGCAGCGCTCCCTATATCGGTCGTGCCGGTTCGACCGGCTATGGCGATAAACTGCAACGTACAATAGACGCAGCGGACCCGGGGGCAGTACCCGGCGGCTCCACCACGAAGGGCGAGGCGATACGCGCCTCACCATTGGTGATGGGGCCGAACCAGGATCGACGTGTGTTGAAAAGCGCTGTTTTCGCCCGGGCTGAGTAACCCGTTAAAGGCTCAAAACCCATAAGTGCCAACGATAACGAAGCACTTGCTCTTGCTGCGTAATTGAGGGCCTCACGGCCTGACATTACCCAAATAGAACGCGGCTGGGCCAGCCGGGCAACAGAATGGATTCCAGCGGCACGGGGAGCGCCGGGCAACAGAAGCTCCCCACCTCTCCCCGCGCTGAACCTATTCCTGTACGGGCTGGCTGTTGAGCTGGACGTAGTTCTGCAGGCCCATGCGCTCGATCATGTCGAACTGTGTTTCCAGCGTGTCGACATGGCGCTCCTCATTGTCGAGGATATGGCGGAACAGGTCGCGGCTGACATAGTCGCGCACCTGCTCGCAATAGGCGATGGCGTCGCGAAGAACGGGGAGGGCCTCCAGCTCCAGTTCGAGGTCGGCCCTCAGGATCTCCTCGACATTCTCGCCGATGCGAAGCCGCCCCAGAAGCTGGAAATTCGGCAGACCTTCCAGAAAGAGGATACGGTCGGCGAGCATGTCGGCATGCTTCATCTCGTCGATCGATTCGTGATATTCGAAGTCCGCCAGCTTGTGGATGCCCCAGTTCTTCAGCATCCGGTAATGCAGGAAATACTGGTTGATGGCTGTCAGCTCGTTCTTGAGAGCGAGGTTCAGCCACTCGATAACCTTGTCGTCGCCCTTCATGATGCGCGCTCCTTGAATCGGCAGGATGGGCGCGGCGTCTCCGCCGCATCGCGAATCACGCTAGGGGTACCGGGCCGGGGCGGCAAGGTGCGGGAGTGATTATCAATTTCAGCGGGAAGGGCGGTCAGGCGACGGCGCGTTCCTGCTCCAGAATGTCTTCGGCATATTTGAAGCACTGCGCGCACTTGGGCTTGCGGCCGAACAGGGCATATGCGTTGCACGCGGTGCGGGCGCCCATGCGGGCCGCCTCGCGTACATCCTTTTCCCTCAGGGCATTGCAGATACAGACGAGCATATGTGCGCCTCTCCAGCCTCGGTCGCCGTATAGCAGGAGTGATAATGGATCGCAATAGCGTTCTCAATTGGTCCGGCCGGCAGCGGTCGAAATGTCGTCATCGCCCGCGCCGCCAACAGCGTGCTTGCTTCGCACGTGCGGCAGTCCTAAAGCGCCGGGAAGCGTCGTTGGCGCGCCCTTCGTCATCATCAGGAAGTCGTCTTGCCTGACCTGTCGCAATATCTGCCGATC
>CAZJCT010000108.1:0-8928 GCA_964544675.1 uncultured Sphingobium sp. | reverse complement strand
CGAAGCCGCCGATGATCGCGGGCATCACCATGAAGAACACCATGATGAGGCCGTGCGCGGTGATGAGCACGTTCCACAGGTGATAGGCCTGGTCGAGCGTCGCGGTGGCGCCGTCCGAATATTGGGCCCATGCCTGCAGATACTGGATGCCGGGCTCGGCGAGCTCCGCGCGCATCAGGCCGGAGATCGCACCGCCGATGACGCCCGCCGTGATCGCGAAGATCAGGTAGAGCGTACCGATATCCTTGTGGTTGGTCGAAAGGAACCAGCGCGCGAAGAAGCCGGGCTTGTGGTCGGCATCATGATGGGCGTGCGCGGCCCCGTGAAAATCGTCGCCTGTAATCGTCGTGCTCATGACCCGCTTACCCTGCTGTATTTGCTACGCCGGCATTCTCGACCGGCTCGCCGGGGCTGGCCGGCAGCGCACCGGCATTCTCCAGCTCATTCGCATTGTTCGCTTCTTCCGCCGGGCTGCCGGGCCGCGCATTCGCATCACCCTCGCCTGCCGGAGTCATCGAACCCCCCTTGGATGCCACCCATGCCGCGAACTGCTCGGGCGGCAACGCCTCGACGGCGATCGGCATGAAGCCGTGGCGCGCGCCGCACAGTTCCGAACACTGGCCGTAATAGACGCCGGGCCGTTCGACGGTGAATGTCTTCTCGTTCAGGCGGCCGGGCACGGCGTCGATCTTGACCCACAAAGCGGGCACCGCAAAGCTGTGGATCACGTCGGCGCCGGTCGCGATCAGCTTGATCGGGCGGCCCACGGGCACCACGAGACGATTGTCGACCGCGAGCAGCGCGGGCTCGCCATTGGCCAGCGCCTTGTCGCGCGGCAGCATGTTGGACACGATTTCCGGAATACCGTTGTCGGGATACTCATAACCCCAATACCACTGGTATCCGGTCACCTTGACCGTCAGCGCATCCTTCGGCGCCGGCTTGAACTGCTTCGCCAGCAGGTCGATCGAAGGAATCGCGAGACCGACCAGGATCAGCACGGGACCGAGCGTCCAGACGACCTCGATCAGCGTGTTGTGCGACACCTTCGACGGCACCGGGTTGGCGGCGCGGCGGAAGCGCACGATCACGTAAAGCAGCAGCGCGAGCACCAGCAGCGAGATGACCGTGATCACCGGCAGCAGCAGCGCGTCATGGAACCAGCGCGCATATTCGCCTGTCGCGGTGAACTGCTCCTGGAACGTGGTTTCGCCCGGCTGGGGCTGACCGATGCCGGGTTCCGGCTTGAGCGCCAGCGGTCCCGCGGGCGCAACCGCCGCCTCGTTGGCGACAGCCGCCGGCTCCTGCGGCGCCGCCGCTTCAGTCTGCGCATGCCCGGTGGCGGCCCCAAACGCCAGCAACCCGGCAAGAACAAAGGATTTCACGATTTTCATTCTGCTCGCCTACCCCGCCGGGGTTCCGATTGAACACCGGCGGCCCCCACATGATTTGCGGGGGCTTATAGGGATGCTTTCCCGCTCCCTCAAGCGCAGAATACGGCTTGGCTGAGAGTTGATTGGCACCCCTTGGCGGACTATGTGCCCGCGGCGACTGCATGGGATGGTGAAGGCAATGACCGAAGAAGAAGTGCTGGCCGAATTCAGGGCAGCCGGCGCGCTGCTGCAGGGCCATTTCGTGCTGTCGTCAGGCAAGCACAGCGCCAACTACCTGCAGTGCGCGCGGGTGCTGATGAATCCGGAACGCGCGGCGCGCATCGCCGTGGCTCTGGCCCAGAAGCTGCCGCGCGAGCTGCGCGGGTCGATCGACCTGGTGGTATCGCCCGCGATGGGGGGAATCATCATCGGCCATGAGGTCGGGCGTGCGCTGAACGTCGATGCGCTGTTCCTGGAGCGGCCGCAGGGCACATTCGAGCTGCGCCGCGGCTTTGAGATCCAGCCGGGCCAGAAGGTGCTGATGGTCGAGGATGTGGTGACCACCGGCCTGTCGTCGCGCCAGGCGATCGAGGCGGTCCGTGCCGCCGGCGGCGATCCGGTGGCGGAGGTCGCGGTCGTCGACCGGTCGGCCGGAGAGGCCGACCTCGGCCTGCCCTTCTACCCGCTCGTCAGCCTGAACTTCCCCGTCTACGACGCCGACGCGCTGCCGCCCGAACTGGCGGCGGTGCCTGCGTCAAAGCCCGGCAGTCGCAAGAGTTGAGCTCCTCCGCGCTCCCCCGGCTTCGCCTCGGCGTCAACATCGACCATGTCGCCACGATCCGCAATGCGCGGGGCGGCGACCATCCCGATCCGATGGAAGCGGCGATGCTGGCGCAGCAGGCCGGCGCCGACGGAATCACCGTCCATCTGCGCGAGGATCGTCGCCACATCCGCGACGACGACCTCGCCCGGCTGATGCGCGTGCTGACGGTGCCGCTGAACCTGGAAATGGCGGCGACCGAGGAGATGCTCGACATCGCGCTGAAGCACCGCCCGCACGCGGCGTGCATCGTCCCGGAGAAGCGCGAGGAGCGGACGACCGAGGGCGGGCTGGATGCCGCCGGCCAGGCCGAGTCGCTGCGGCCGATCATCGACCGGCTGCTCGCCGCGCAGATCCGCGTCAGCCTGTTCATCGAGCCCGACCCCGCGCAGATCGTCGCCGCGCGCGACCTGGGCGCGCCGGTGGTGGAGTTCCACACCGGCCGCTACGCCCATCTGCCTGCCGGTTCGCGGGCCGAGGAACTGCGCCGGTTCACCGAGGGCGCGGCGCTTGCCGCGCGCAACGGCATCGAGCCGCACGCCGGACATGGGCTGACCTACGACAATGTCGGCCCGATTGCCGCCGTGCCCCAGTTGCGCGAACTGAACATCGGCCATTTCCTGATCGGCGAGGCGATCTTTGTCGGGCTGGCGGACAGCATCGGCCGGATGCGAATGGCAATGGACGCGGCGCGGTGATTGCCCCCCTCCGTCATGCCAGCGAAGGCTGGCATCTTTCGAGGTCACGCGCTGCCGCACGAGACCCCAGCCTTCGCTGGGGTGACGAAGACATTCGGAGCATGAACCGATGATCATCGGCATGGGGTCGGACCTGTGCAGCATCGAACGGCTGCAACAGGTGCTCGACCGCCATGGCGAGCGATTCGAGCGGCGCTGCTTCACCGAGATCGAGCGCGCCAAGGCCGCGCGCCGCCCGTTCACAAAGGCCGCGACACTGGCCAAGCGATTCGCTGCCAAGGAGGCCTTCAGCAAGGCGGTGGGCACCGGTTTTCGCGCGGGTGTCTTCATGCGGGACATCGGCGTCGCCAACCTGCCGAGCGGCGCGCCTACGCTGGTCCTGACCGGCGGCGCGCGCGACCGGCTGGTCGCCTTGACCCCGGAGGGGGCGAGCGTCCATGTTCACCTCACCCTGACCGACGATCACCCGTGGGCGCAGGCCTTCGTGGTGCTGGAAGCGAGATTTGCGTGACCGACAAGATTGACGCGGCGGCCGTTCCGGGCGGACAGGCACCGGACGACGCCCTTTCGACCGAGCCGGCCGGCCGCGGCGATCCGCCGCGCCACGCGCATCACGGGTTGTGGGAAGAGGCGAAGAGCATCGCGGTGCTGGTTCTTGCAGTCATCGCCTTTCACAGCCTCGTCGCCAAGCCCTTCTACATTCCGTCCGAGTCGATGATGCCCGTGATGCTCAAGGGCGACCGGCTGGTGGTCAGCAAATATGCCTATGGCTGGTCCTATGTCTCGCCCAGCTTTCACATCCTGCCGCCGATGCCCGGCCGGCTGTTCGGCCGCCTGCCCGAACGCGGCGACATCGTGATCGTCCAGCCGCAGGGCCGGCGCGAGGACTATATCAAGCGGGTGGTTGGCCTTCCCGGCGACACGCTGGAGGTCAGCGGCGGGCGGCTGATCATCAACGGAACCCCCGTGCCGCAGGTGGTGCTGCCGCCGCTCGCGCTGCCCGTCGATGCGAACGCGCCCTGCGACCCGATCCAGTTCGCGGGTGCGCTGGCGCCTGCGCCCGAGGGCGGCGACGTCTGCCTGCTGCCGGTGCGGCAGGAAACGCTGCCCAATGGCCGCACGTACAAGATCATCGACATGGGCACGCGCACGGTCGACTATTACGGGCCGATCCGCATCCCGGCGGGCCATGTGTTCCTGATGGGCGACAATCGCGACAACAGCGCCGACAGCCGCGTACCGCTTGAAGAGGACGGCCTCGGCGGGCCGGTGCCCGTCGAAAGCATCGGCGGCCGCGCCGAATTCATCACCTTCTCGCTCAACGGAACGACCACGCTCAATCCGATGACCTGGCCCGGTGCCTTTCGCCCGGGTCGTGCGTTCAGCAGCCTGCGCCCGGAGGTGGAACAGCAGCAGGAGTAGCATATGGCCGACAGTGGGGGACCGGATTCGCAGCTGAGGAAACCGGGGCCGAGCGACTATCGCGATCCCGCCACATGGTCGGAAATGCGCCGGATTACCGTCTGGCTCGTCATGGGCGTGACGCTCGCCTTGATCATCCTGCTCATCAACCCGATCCTGTGGGTTCTGGCCGCGATCGTCATCGCCGCCATGCTCGATGGCGGAACGCGGCTGCTCGGCCGGGTGCTCCCCATCGGCAGAGGGTGGCGGCTGTTGCTCGTCATCCTGCTGGTGACCGCCTTTCTCCTGTGGACCTTCTATCTCACCGGAAGCGAGTTGATCGCGCAGGCGAGCCAGCTTCCCTCGCTCATCCAGGTCCAGGTCGACCGGGCGAGCGCCTGGCTGGAGGGGCATGGCGTCAACCTCGGAATCGCCGATCTGCGCTCCGCCGCCGAGCAGCTGATGGGGTCGATCGGGCGCGTAACCGCGGCGGTCGGGTCGGCGATCGGGGTTTTCTCCAGCCTCGTCCTGATGCTGGTGCTGGCGATCTTCTTCGCGGCCGAGCCGGGCGTCTACGCGCGCGGGTCGGCGTGGCTGCTGCCGATACACAAGCGCGAGGCGGCGCTGTCGCTGCTCGACAAGATGGGGTCGGCGCTTCGCCGGCTGATGGCGGGCCGGCTGGTCGGCATGGCGGTCGAAGGCGTCGGAACCTGGCTGCTGCTGCTGGTGGGCGGCGTGCCGATGGCCGCGCTTCTCGGCGTGCTGACCGGTATCCTCGCCTTTCTGCCCAATATCGGCGCGATCATCTCGGGCGCGCTCATCATCCTCGTCGGCTTTTCCGCAGGAACCGAAATCGGCATCTACGCCGTCGTCGTCTATCTGGCGGTGCAGATGATCGACGGCTATCTGATCGTGCCGATGGTCGCACGGCGCGCGGTCGACCTGCCGCCAGCGCTGGTGCTGGCGGCGCAGATCCTGTTCGGCACATTGTTCGGAATATTGGGCCTGTTCCTCGCCGACTCGGTGCTGGCGATGGCCAAGGTGTTCCTCGAGGAACGCGCGCAACGCCGGGAGCGGGACGCGCATGGCAGGAATATCGAAGCGGAGGCGGCCTGACTGCCGGACTCCGGCGGCTGGCGCTATCTGTTCCCCCGCGCAGGCGGGGGTCCAGACTCGGCGCAAAGCGCCGAACGCGCTACCGCGCATGACTGTCAAAAGCTGGGCCCCCGCCTTCGCGGGGGCACCGGTGTCAATCCGTGGAAATCAAGGCGCCGTAGCGCCGATCACTGGCCCGGCGGCGGCGCGCCCTGACCCTGGAGCATTTGCTGAAGCTGCATCTGCTGCTGCATCTGCATCACTTCCTGGCGCGTCTTGAACTCGATCAGCGTGATGTCGAACTGAAGGTCCGAATTGGGCGGGATGCTGCTACCCGGAGGCGGGCTGGCGCCATAGGCCTGATCGGCGGGGATCAGGACGCGCATCTCGCCGCCCTTCTTCATCATCGTCAGCGCCTCGGCAAAGCCGGGCACGACATTGCCGATTTCCATCGGCGTGCGCTCATTCTGGTCGAAGACGGTGCCGTCGGGCAGCATGCCCTTGTAGCTGACCAGCGCGAAATCCTCGCGAGTCGGCGAAGGGCCGGTGCCTTCGCGCACGATCTGGTAGCGAAGGCCGCTCTCGGTCTCCTTGAACTTCGCGCTGCCAGCCAGGGCCAGACCCATCGCGATCAGAAACGCGATGAAAATGCCCAGCCACAATTTGGAAACCGACCCCTTGGTGATCGGACGCAACGGAACCGCGGTAACCGACATGGGCTAGCCCTCCCCTGACCAGCGAGAAAAAAGGGGCGACCGCTTAGCGGTTGCCGTCGCGCTCGGCGCGCTTGCGCTCCAGCTTGCGCGCGCGGCGAATCGCCGCCGCCTTCTCGCGGGCACGCTTTTCAGAGGGCTTTTCGTAATGACGGCGGAGCTTCATCTCGCGATAGACGCCCTCACGCTGCAGCTTCTTCTTGAGCGCCCGCAGCGCCTGGTCGACATTGTTATCGCGCACGATGATTTGCATAAGCCGGTCAATCTCCTCAAAGCGGATTGGCGCCCGCCCGGCGGTCCGACCCCTTGCGGATCACACCGGCGGCTAGCCCAAAACATAACGCGCCGCGACGTAATCGCGGCGTTCCGCTGGCCCGTTACCGATTTCGGCCGCTCTTTTCAAGTCCGGCGTGACGCGCGCCAGCGACGATTGACAGCGTCGCCCCTCCGGCCTCTACCAGACCCATGACCAAATTCACCGTCAACGAGCGTCCGGTCGAATATCGTATGGACCCGCAGACGCCGCTTCTGTGGGCATTGCGCGACGGGTCGAACCTGACCGGCACCAAATATGGCTGCGGAACGGGCGATTGCGGTGCCTGCACCGTGTTGATCGACGGCGAGGCGGTTCGCTCGTGCCAGATCAGCATCGCCGAGTCGGAAGGCCGCTTCGTCACGACCATCGAGGCATTGTCGCACAATCGCAGCCACCCGGTTCAGCAGGCCTGGGCGGCGCGGAGCGTTCCGCAATGCGGATATTGCCAGTCGGGCATGATCATGGCGGCGGCGGCCTTGCTGTCCCGCACCAGCGACCCGACCGATTCGGAGATCGACACGGCGATCACCAACATCTGCCGGTGCGGCACCTATCCCCGCGTTCGCGAGGCGGTCCGACTGGCGGGCCGGATCATGCGTGGACAGGAGCGCGTGGCGGCCGCGCCGCCGCCCGGAATCGCACCCGAAGACGCCGCCCGCGCCGTTCCCGCGCTCCGGGGCGACGAACCGGCGGACGCCGAGCCATAGGCGGCAAGCTTTCTGAAGGCTGACAGTGCCATTCAGCACGTCGTCATGGCGCGACCGGTAGATGAAGTGGCAGGATGAGAAAGGCCACGGTCATGACAAAGCACAAGAGATTTGCAGGCGTCGTCTCCGCCCTGCTGGCGGTGAGCACGCTGGCGACGGCGGTGCCTGCGCAGGCGCAGGAGGAGCGCGGCCGCTGGTCGCGCGGCGAGGGCACCCCGCGCGTCGAGCGCGGCGGCGAGGGAACTGGCGGTCCGTCGCGTGGCCAGATGCCTCCGCGCAGTCCGGACCGGCAGATCCGCTCGGCCAACCCGGACAGGCTCGGACAGCGCCCGGTGGAGTCGCTGCCCCAGGCGCGTGTCGAATCGCGCAACGAGGATTCGCGTCGCGGAGGCTGGGACCGCGACCGCGACCGCGACCGCAATCGCGATGGCGACCGCCCCACATGGAACCGCGACCGTGATCGCGGCGAGTGGGAGCGTGACCGTGATCGCGACCGGCAAGTCTGGAACCGCGATCGCGACCGCCAGACCTGGAACCGCGACCGCGACTGGAACGACAACCGCCGCTGGGATCGCGACGACCGGCGCGACTGGAACGAGAGGCGCGACTGGAATGGCGGACGCTTCGACAGCCGCCACCGCTGGAACGACCAGCGCCGCTGGGATCGAGACTGGCGCCACGACAACCGCTATGACTGGCAGCGCTACCGCACCTATAATCGCGGCATCTATCGCATGCCCCGCTACTACGCGCCCTATGGCTGGAACCACGGCTATCGCAGCTTTTCGATCGGCGTCGTACTGAACAGCGGGCTCTACAGCCGCAACTACTGGATCAGCGATCCCGGTTATTATCGCCTGCCGCCAGCCTACGGCTATCTGCGCTGGGTCCGCTATTATGACGATGCGCTGCTGGTCGATGTGCGCGACGGCTATGTCGTCGATGTGATCCGCAACTTCTTCTGGTAAGTCGCCCTTGCGGAACGGCGGGCCTCGGTCGCGATGCGATCCGGGCCCGTTTTCCGTTGAGCCGCCCCCGCATCGGTGGCAGGCTCGACCGCGTCATGGCCAGCAGCTTTCCCGACGACGCCGAACTCCCGTCCCCCGCCCGCGCCGAGATGAGCGCGCGAATCGCCCAGCGGCTCAAGCGCAACCCGATGGTCAGCGCGATTCCCAACGAGCGGGTGGAGATCTATCTGAGGCACGGCTTTTTCTCGCCCACCGAATGCGCAGAGCTGCTGCGCCGGATCGATGCGGACAACGTGCCGTCGAAACTGTTCAGCGGCGCCCATATCGACGGCTATCGGACCAGCACGAGCTGCAATCTCGACGTTACCGATCCGCTGATCATCAAGCTGACCCAGCGGATGGACGCGCTCACCGGGATACCGACCGAGAATGGCGAGGCGCTGCAAGGGCAACGCTACGCCCCCGGCCAGGAATACAAGGTCCATTGCGACTTCTTCCCGGCGCTGGCCCGCTACTGGCCGCAGATGCGCGATGCCGGCGGCCAGCGCTGCTGGACGGCGATGCTGTACCTCAACACGGTCGAGGAAGGCGGCGAGACCCATTTCGTCCGCGCCGGCTTCATGGTGCCGCCACGCGCGGGCACGCTGCTCGTGTGGAACAACCTCAAACCCGACGGCTCGCCCAATGTCGACACGCTTCACGCGGCGCTGCCGGTCAAGCGCGGTGTCAAATATGTGCTGACCAAATGGTATCGCGAGCGCGAGTGGGAGCCGGTGCGCATTGCTGTCAAACGGCGTTCAAAAGGGACCCCCGATCGGCGTCGAAGAGGGACCCCCT
>CAZJCT010000107.1:0-8952 GCA_964544675.1 uncultured Sphingobium sp. | reverse complement strand
GGCGCGATCAGCCGCCGCGCGCGCGCGCGTTCGGCGGTCTGACCCTGCGGCGTGGGGGGGCGGGGGGGGGCCCGCGCGGGCGGGAGGGGCAGGGGGCACGCCGGGTTTAGGGGTGCGGGGTTGTGTTTTGTTGTGGAAAAACCCCAAAATACAAAAAAAAATGTGCCAGCAGTTCATACCACTGAACATCCCATAAGCCTATTTCAGCGCGGGTACGGTCGAGCTGATTGTGTCGGGTGCCGACACCACCGGTGACGGCTTCTACTTCCTTGAGATGAACACCCGCCTCCAGGTCGAGCATCCGGTGACCGAGGAAATCACCGGCCTCGATCTCGTCGAGCAGATGATCCGCGTCGCCAATGGCGAGAAGCTGGCCTTCACGCAGGCGGATGTGAAGCTCAACGGCTGGTCGGTCGAGAACCGCGTCTATGCCGAGGATCCCTATCGCGGCTTCCTGCCCTCGACGGGTCGCCTCGTCCGCTACACCCCGCCCGAGCCGGGCGTCGATGAGGATGGCATCAAGGTCCGGGTCGACGACGGCGTCGAGGAAGGCGGCGAGGTCAGCATGTTCTACGACCCGATGATCGCCAAGCTGGTCACCTGGGGTCCGACGCGCGAAGCCGCCATCGACGCGCAGATCGCCGCGCTCGACCGGTTCGAGATCGAAGGGCTGGGCCACAATGTCGATTTCCTGTCGGCGATCATGCAGCACGAGCGGTTCCGGTCGGGCCGTCTGACCACCGGCTTCATCGCCGAGGAGTTCCCCGAAGGCTTCCACGGCGCGGCGATGGCTGACGGGCTGTCGGTCAGGCTGGCCGCGATCGCCGCCTTTGCCGCCATGGCACAGGCCGACCGTGCGCGCCGCGTCGATGGACAACTCGGCAAGCGCCTGCGGCCACCGACCGAATGGCAGACGCGCATGGGCGACACGATCCACACCGTCGTCATCAATGGCGATGCGGTGACGGTCGATGGCGCGCCCATTGAGATGAGCCTTGAGTATACGCCGGGCGACCGGCTGGTCGAGGCGGACTTCAACGGCGAGCCGCTGGCGGTGCGGATCGCGCCGATCCGCTCCGGATTCCGGCTGACGACGCGCGGCGCGTCGCACGCGATCCGCGTGCTGCCGGGGCATGTCGCCCCGCTCGCCACGCACATGATCGACAAGGTGCCGCCGGATCTTTCGAGATATCTCATCTGCCCGATGCCCGGTCTTCTCGTCGCGCTCCACGTCAAGGAAGGCGACAAGGTCGAAGCGGGGCAGCCGCTTGCGGTGATCGAGGCGATGAAGATGGAAAACATCCTCCGCGCCGAGAAAACGGGCGTGGTCAAGTCGCTGAACGCGGCACAGGGCGAGAGCCTCGCCGTGGACTCGATCATTCTGGAACTCGAGTAAGGTGCATCTGGCGCACGATCCCGGTGCGCCCGCCGCGGAGGAGATCGGGTTCGACGACTTCCTCCGCGTCGATATTCGCATCGGCACGGTCCTGAATGCAGAACCGCTCGCGGGTGCGCGCAAGCCGGCGCTGAAACTCGAGATCGACTTCGGCCCCGCGATCGGCCTGCGCAATAGCAGCGCCCAGATCACCGAGCATTACCGCCCGGAGGCGCTGATCGGTCGCCAGGTCGCCGCCGTCGTCAACTTTCCGCCGCGCCAGATCGGCAAGTTCATGTCAGAAGTGCTGACGCTCGGCTTCGGCGACGATCAGGGCCGGGTCGTGCTATTCGCGCCCGATCAGCAAGTACCCAACGGCTCGAGGCTGTTTTGAGATCGCTGGGGGGGAAGCTTGCGTGCCCTCCTACCGCATGGCATGCATCGGCGATAACGGGCGAGGGGGGATAGCGAGCCATGGCATCAACGGTTGCGGGCACTGCGATCCCGCCATCGTCCAGCGACATGAAGCTGGTTATCGCCGCCTCGTCGGCCGGCACCATTTTCGAATGGTATGACTTCTTCATCTACGGGACGCTTGCCGGCATCATCGGCAGCACCTTCTTCCCCGCCGACAATGCGACGCTGCAGACGTTGCTCGTCTGGGCGGGCTTTGCGGTCGGGTTCGGGTTCCGCCCGCTCGGCGCCGTCCTGTTCGGCTATCTGGGTGACCGTCTCGGCCGGAAATACACCTTCCTCGTGACGGTGACGTTGATGGGCATCGCCACGGCCGGCGTCGGTCTGATCCCGTCGGCGGCGTCGATCGGCGTTGCGGCGCCGATCATCGTCATCCTGCTGCGCGTTCTTCAGGGGCTGGCGCTTGGCGGCGAATATGGCGGAGCGGCGATCTATGTCGTGGAGCACTCGCCGCGCGGCCGGGCCGGCTTTTTCTCCAGTTTCATCCAGGCGAGCGTCGTCGGCGGCTTCGTCCTCAGCCTGATCGTCGTACTCGGATGCAAGGCGGTGTTCAGCGCCGAGCAGTGGGTCGCATGGGGATGGCGGGTGCCGTTCCTGCTGTCGCTGCTGCTGCTCGCCATCTCGCTGTGGATGCGGGTCAAGCTGTCCGAGAGCCCGGTGTTCAAGGCGATGAAGGAGGAGGGCGAACTCGCCGGCAATCCGATCGTCGAGAGCTTTACCTATCCGGGCAACAAAAGGCGGCTGTTCGTGGCCCTGTTCGGCATTGCGGCGGGCCTGACGGTCATCTGGTACACGGCGATGTTCACCGGTCTCAGTTTCCTGAAGGGTCCGATGCGGGTCGAGGAGACGATGGCGGAGATCATCGTCGGCGCGTCGGCCGCGATCGGCATGGTCTTCTTCATCATCTTCGGTTCGCTTTCGGATCGCGTCGGGCGCAAGGCGCCGATCGTGATCGGCTACGCGCTGACATTGTTGCTTCTGTTCCCGATCTTCTGGCTGATCGGGTCGGCGGCCAATCCGGCGCAAGCCGATGCGGCCCGCCGCGCGCCGGTCGTGATTACCGCCGACGAATGCCGGTTCGATGCCCTCGGCGCCAGGCAGTCGACGCCATGCGGGCAGGTCCTGGGCGAATTGAGCAAGCTGGGGGTGCATTACACGCTGGTCGACAGCGCTGTGCCAGACAGTGAGTTCCGCCTGACTGTGGGAGGCCTTGCGGTCGACGCACGCGATCCCGCCGGTCTGCGCCCCGCGCTCGAGTCGGCGGGCTACAGGTTCGAGGTGCAGCGTCCCGGGCCGGGCAGCATCGCGACGATCATGCTGGGGCTGATCGCCCTGTCGGTGCTGTCTGGCATGACCTATGGCCCTGTCGCGGCACTGCTGGCGGAGATGTTCCCGCCGGCGATCCGCTACAGTTCCATGTCGATCCCCTATCATATCGGTACCGGTTATTTCGGTGGTTTCCTGCCGCTGATTTCCAGCTATGTCGTGGCGCGGACCGGCGATCCCTACGCCGGGCTTTGGTACACGTTCGCCGTGGTGGCGGTGGCGCTGGTCGTGGCATTGTGGGGCTTGCCCGGCAAGCGCGCTGCCGGCAGCGCCGCCTTCGCGGCCTGACCGGGAAGCTTGGCGATGATGATGCCTCCACCCGCGCCGCTGGCGCTCATGCTCGATGCCGATGCGCTGAAGGCGAACTGGAAATGGCTTGCGGAGCAGAGCGGCGATGCCGACTGCGGCGCTGCGGTCAAGGCCGACGGCTACGGCCTTGGCGCGGCCGAGGTGGTTCACCATTTGCGTGCCGCCGGATGCCGGCATTTCTTTGTCGCGACCTGGGCAGAGGCGCTGAGCGTTCATCCGCATGTCGGTGATGCCGAGCTGTCGGTTCTTCACGGCGTGCGGGAGGAGGACATGCCGGTGGCGCTGTCGCTCAACGCGCGGCCGGTGCTCAACACGCCAGAACAGATCGCCCGCTGGCGCGATGCGGGTGGCGGCACGTGCGATGTGATGATCGACACGGGAATGAACCGGTTGGGTCTGGACCCGAACACGATCACCCGCGACCTTTTCGAAGGGCTCGATATCGAGGTCGCGATGAGCCACCTCGCCTGCGCCGATGAGGATCATCCGCTCAACATGGTTCAGCCGATGATCTTTGGTCAGCTGGCACGAAAGACCGGGGCGCGGCGGAAGAGCCTGGCCAACAGCGCCGGCATTCTGCTCGGTGAGGGATTTCGCTTCGACCTCACCCGGCCCGGCCTGTCGATCTACGGCGGCGTCCCGCGCGCGGAGGCGGCGGGCCATATCCGTGCCGTCGTCCGCCCGCGCGCGCAGATTCTTCAGCGCCGGACAGTTCGGGGCGGCGAGTCGGTCGGCTATGGCGCGACATGGGTCGCCAACCGCCAGCGCGAGGCAGCGATCCTGAACGTCGGCTATGCCGATGGCTATTTTCGCGGATTTTCCGACAAGGGCATCGCGATTGCCGACGACGGCACGCGGCTACCGGTGATCGGGCGCGTGTCGATGGACCTGCTGGCGGTCGATGTGACCGACCTGCCGAGCCTTGGCGAGGGGGACTGGCTGGAGCTGGCCTATGATCTGGCCGAGGCGTCGTCGCTGTCGGGCATGTCGCAATATGAGCTGCTGACGGGCCTCGGCACCCGCTTCGACCGTCACTGGGCCTGAGGTCCGGTCATCTGTTCTCGGGTTCGCGAAGCATGGCGATGGGGTGCACAGCCCTTGGCGAGCGCGCATAGCCGGTAAGACTACCGCGCACGATCGAGAAACGGATCGGCGCGCCGATCGGCAGGTAATTATATTCGGCCACCGTCGCGGCCTCCGCCTCCCTCAGCGCGGCGGCCATCGCCAACTGGTTTTCGGACGAGCGCGCTCGGTCGAGGGCGTCCTGGCCCTCCTCGCTGCACGGCTTCGTCATCGCGCAACTCAGGCGATGCAGATACCAGAGTGCGCTGTCGAACGGCGCGACCTCGTCGATGAGCCGGAAATCGGCATCCGACGAGAGGGGGACTGTTCTCAAGCGGAGACCGATCGCGCGCAGGTCGGCCGCCAGCGCAAAGTAGAGCAGCCGCGCGCCGCTGCCCGGCGGCAGCGCGACCGTCAGCTCGGGCACGGCGCCCTCGCGGCTGGTCCAGTTGGCGACCACCGAACGGGCATAGCTTTGCCGCAGAGCGAAGTCGCGCGTCGCCCATTCCTTGACCGTGGGCGGGCGTTCCAGCTCCAGTTCGCCCGGCAGGATAGTCGTGCTGGTCTGCCAGCCGTTCAGGTTCAGCAGCGCGGCGATGCGGTCGCGGTTGATCGCCATGCTCAGCGCCTCGCGCACGTCGCGGTCGGCGAGGAAGTCCTCATCGCTCTGCACCAGCAGGCCAAAGAGGCCGCTGGTCGGGTCCGCCTGCACCACGGCGGGCGGCAGTTGCGAGGCGGCGAGCAGCGGCAGATGCTCGAACGTGCCGCCGAGGACCAGATCGGCCTGACCCCGGGCGAAGCGGGCAAAGGCGAGCGACGCGCGGGAGGCGCGCAGATAGACCGGCGGGCCGGGCGGTGGCAGGTCCTCCGCGTCCGCGCGCGGCGCGGAGGCGGGCCGTTCCGAAAGCGTCACCCGGTCCCGTCTGACTTCGGCCACATAGGGTCCAAGGCTGGCGGACGGTCGCGAGACGACGAGCGCGGGCTGCGCCAGAAGCTGGAGAAAGCTGGGGACGGGCGTGCCGAGCCTGATCTCCATCACTTCCTCGGTCATGCCGCGAACCTCCGGCTTGAGGCCTGCGAGCATGGCGGGGTGCCGGCCGAGTTGCGTGCGCAGAAGCTGCGCTGCCTCCTTGGCACGCAGCGGTTCGCCATCGGGCCAGCGGGTCGGTGCAAGACGGAAGATGTAGCTGCGCCCTTCCTCTTCCACGATCCAGCGCGCCGCCAGTCCGCCCACGACTTCGCCCGAGCGGTCGAACGTCACCAGTCCCTGGCCGGTGGCCTGGAGCAGCGCGTCGGGGGCGGGCGTCCCGGCATCGCGAAGCGGCTGGCGGAAGGCGCCTGATGGGCCGATGACGTCAACCCGGATCGGCCCCTCGATAGGCTTTTCCGAACAGCCCGCCAGACCGAGCGCGGCGACGGCAAGCGCCGGCATGATGCGATGGAAGAGGGTGGCGGGCATGATCGGGGCGATGGTCCTGATGATCGGTCCCTGCTCTAACCGGCGTTGTGCCGATCGCCAATCGTCATTGCGGATTGGCGACGGGTGGTGGCGGGGGTTGCGACGGCCCGGGCGCTGTCGGCGGTGACACGGGGATGTCGATGCGCAAGCCTTCCACACCCTCAAGCCGGATCGTCTCGTTGCCGATCGCGACCGAATAATTGCCGATTTGCGCCTCGATGTCGGGCAGCACGACGTTGCCCGCCCCGATGCCGTCCTCGGGGTCCGGCGCGGTGTCGGCTGGGGCAGAAAGGCGGAGCGCGCCCATCATGATCTCGCGCCAGATCTGCGCGGGCAGCCCCGAACCGCTGAGGCCGGACTTGGGACTGTTGTCGTCGTTGCCGACCCACACGCCGGCCACCAGATCGTCCGCATAGCCCACGAAGAGCGCGTCGCGATTGTCCTGCGACGTTCCCGTCTTGCCGAACGTCGCGACCGGAAGGGCGGCGCGGCTTCCCGTGCCTTGGCGGACCGCGGCGCCGAGCAGATCGCGAAGCATCGCCAGCTCGCGCTCGTCGAACGTCTGCTGGCCGTCGAACATCCAACCGAAGGTGCCCTGTTCCTCAGCCTCCGGCAGGCCGCGCGCGCGTATCGGATAGCGCCCGGCGGCGACAGCGGCATAGGCCTGGGTCAGCTCGATCAGCGGCATGCCCGAGGGGCCGAGCGCGATCGACGCGGTGGCGGGCAGGGGAGAGCGTATGCCCAGATCGCGGGCCGCGCGCGTGACGGCCTTCACGCCGACCTGTTCCGCCAGCCGAACCGCCGCCACGTTGCTCGACCGTGCGAACGCCTGGAGGAGCGTGATCTCGCCGCGATAGCGCCTGTCGAGATTTTCGGGGCGGTAGGCACCGGTGGTGATCGGCGTGTCCGAAATCCGGTCGTCCGGCGTCATGCCCGCGCGCAGCGCCGCCCAATAGACGAACAGCTTGAAGGTCGATCCCGACGGGCGTCGTGCCTGCGTCGCGCGGTTGAAGGGGCTCCTGGCATAGGATGTGCCGCCGACCATCGCGACGACGGCGCCATCCGGCCGCATCACCACGACTGCGGCCTGCGCTCCGCCCAGTCCCGCGCGCCGCACCGCACGCTCTGCGATGCGCTGGATGCGGCTGTCGAGCGTGGTGCGCACCGCCTGCTCGCCAATGCCGTCGCCGACGCGCTCGCGCGCTTCGGGAAGCACCCAGTCGCTGAAATAGCTGCCGGCGATCGCCTCCGGCACCGGCGTCACCCGCAAGCGCGGGCGGCCGATATCGGCGCGCTCCCCGGCCGAGAGGAATCCCTCGCGGACCATCGAGTCGAGCACCAGTCCCGCCCGCTCCCACGCGTCGCCGGGATTGGACGTCGGCGCGAGGCGCGAGGGTGCCTTGAGGAGCGCGGCAAGCACCGCCGCCTGTCCGACCGTGAGCTCCTCCGGATCGCGGCTGTAATAATGCCGGGCGGCCGCGCGCAGGCCGTAGACATTGTCGCCGAAATAGACGTTCGAAAGGTAGCGTTCGAGAATCTCGTCCTTGCTCAGCCACGCCTCCAGCCAGAAGGCGATCAGCACCTCCTGCGCCTTGCGCCCGAAGGTGCGGTCGGCGCTGAGGAAGGCGCCCTTGGCGAGTTGCTGGGTGATCGTGCTGCCGCCCTGGCGGACGCCGCCGGCCCACAGATTGTGCCACGCGGCGCGAAGGATGCCGCGCGGGTCGATGCCCCAATGCTGCCGGAACCGTCGGTCCTCGATGGCGATGAAGGCTTGCGGCACATGCGCGGGCATCTCGGCCAGCGTCACAGGAGCCAGGATATAGGCGCCCTTGCGCGCGATGATCTGGCCGTCGGCGCTCTCGAGCGCGAGGATGGGCGGCGCATAGGGCTTCAGCGACCGCGACAAGGGTGCGGTGATCGCCAGCCAAGCCACGGCAGCGAGCAGCAGCGCCAGCAATGCGGCGACAATCCATAGGGCGAGGCGAAGCCGGGAGCGACGGCGTGGCGGCTCGACAGCTTCGGTGACCGGCTCTCCGGCGGGAACATGCGCATCGGCCATCATGTGCATGGCTGAACCTGTGGCGTCATGCAGTCAAGGGGGAGGAGGGGGAGCGGCGGCGCGCGACATGGGTGGCAGGTCGCCCTGAACCCTCCGGACAAGCTTGGCGGGGACCTACCAAGTCCCCGCCTCTGACTTGCGGTGCACCGTGGATGCTGAAACGAGTTCGGCACGACGGGGGAGGAGCGGGGAGTCTCCTGGAGAATCCGTCACCCTGAACTTGTTTCAGGGTCCATTGCGGGCGGGTCGCTGTTCGCGAGGCCCGCCAACGGAAAAGCCCGCCGGGATCGCTCCCGACGGGCTTTCTGTCAGTCCGACGCTGAAGCCGGGCTTCAGTCGTTCAGATACTCGCCGGCATCCTCGTCGGTGCCGTGGCCCGAAGGCACGACCTCAGCGAGCGGATCGGCATTGATCGCGGCTTCCGGACCTTCGCGAAGCTCCGCCGCATGCTCCTCGGCCGCCGAACGGGGCGCGATGAGCTGTGCGTCGTTCATCGCTCGCAGCGAAGCACGCAGCGCGGCGTCGCGGCTGGTGGCGGCGATGCGCATGCGGCTCATGGAAGCGCCGGTGCCCGCCGGGATGAGCCGGCCGACGATGACGTTCTCCTTGAGGCCGATCAGCGTGTCCTTCTTGCCCTGGACCGCCGCCTCGGTGAGGACGCGGGTGGTTTCCTGGAAGGACGCAGCCGAGATGAACGAGCGCGTCTGGAGCGAGGCCTTGGTGATGCCGAGCAGCACGGGCTTGCCTTCGGCGGGCTTCTGGCCCGGCTCCAGCTTCTCGTTCAGCTCGTGCATTTCCTCGGCATCGACCTGTTCGCCCGCCAGCAGCGTGGTCTCGCCGCCGTCGGTGATCTCGACCTTCTGCAACATCTGACGAACGATCGTCTCG
>CAZJCT010000106.1:0-9197 GCA_964544675.1 uncultured Sphingobium sp. | reverse complement strand
GGCGGGCAGATCCTCCTTGCGGATGCCGAAGATGTCGAGCCGCTGGCCCCCCGTCACCTTGACCATCGGCGCGTTGTACTTCTCCACGACATCGGCGATCGCGCGCAGCTCGCGCGGGTTGGTGAGGCCGCCCCACATGCGCGGCACGACCGAATAGGTGCCGTCCTTCTGGATGTTCGCGTGGAGCCGCTCGTTGACGAAGCGGCTCTGCTGGTCGTCGATATATTCTCCGGGCAGCGCGCACAGCAGATAGTAATTGAGCGCCGGGCGACAGGTCGAGCAGCCGTCGGGCGTCGTCCAGTGCAGCTTCTGCATCACCTCGGGGATCGAGCGCATGCGCTGTGCGACGATCTCGCGCCGCACGTCGTCATGGGTGAAACTGGTGCATTTGCACAGCGTCTTCGGCCCTGTCTCCACCTCGTCGCCGAGCGCGAGCGCAAGCAGATTCTCCACCAGACCCGTGCACGATCCGCACGAGGCCGACGCCTTGCAGCCGCTGCGCACCGCGTCGAGGCTCGTCGCGCCGCCGGCGATGCAGGCCATCACCTGTCCCTTGCTGACGCCGTTGCAGCCGCAAATCTCGGCATCGTCCGAGAGCGCCGCAACGGCGGCCCTAGGGTCCGCCTGCCCACCCCCGGAGGCGAAGGCCTGGCCGAAGATCAACACGTCGCGGATCGGTGCGACATCCTCGCCCTTCTTCAGCAGATCGAAATACCAACTCCCGTCGGCAGTGTCCCCATAGAGTACCGCGCCGACCACGCGGTCCTCCTTCAGCACCACACGCTTGTAGATGCCCCGGCTGGCGTCGCGAAGGACGATGTCCTCGCACCCGTCCCCGCCCGAAAAATCGCCCGCCGAAAAGACGTCGAGCCCCGCGACCTTGAGCTTGGTCGAGGTGACCGAACCGCGATAGGGGCTGGCGCGATCGACCAAGCCGTCGGCGAGGCTGCGGCACATGTCCCACAGGGGCGCGACGAGGCCATAGACCTGCCCGTCATGCTCGACGCATTCGCCGACCGCCAGGATCGCGGGGTCCGACGTGACCATGTGATCGTCCACCTGGATGCCGCGCCCGACCGCGAGCCCGGCATCGCGCGCGAGAGTGACCGAGGGACGGATGCCGACCGCCATCACCACCAGGCTGGCGGGAATGTCGCGCCCGTCCTTCAGCCGGACGCCCTCGACCCTGCCGTCGCCGTAGATCTCGGCGGTGTCGGCGCCGGTCAGAACGGTCTGCCCACGCGCCTCCAGCGCTTCCTTGAGGAGCCAGCCCGCCGCCTCGTCGAGCTGGCGCTCCATCAGCGTGGGCATAAGGTGAACGACCGTCACCTTCATGCCGCGCAGGCTGAGGCCGTGCGCCGCCTCCAGCCCGAGCAGCCCGCCGCCGATGACGACCGCGTCGCCCCCGGCGTCTGCCGCCGCCAGCATCGCATCGACATCGCTCATGTCGCGGAAGCTGATCACGCCGGGCAGGTCCTTGCCCGGTACCGGGATGATGAAGGGATCGGAGCCCGTCGCGATCAGCAGCCGGTCATAGCCCATGGTGCGGCCCGAACGGCTGGTGACGGTCTTCGCCTCGCGGTCGATCGCCATCACCGGGTCGCCCGTGATCAGGTCGATGCCGTTGGCGTCGTACCAGTCATGGCCGTTGATGATGATGTCCTCGAACCTTTTCTCGCCGGCCAGGACCGGCGAGAGCATGATGCGATTATAGTTCACATGCGGCTCGGCGCCGAAGATGGTGACGCGGTAGCGACCGGGATCGCGCGCCAACAACTCCTCCACCGCGCGGCATCCGGCCATGCCGTTACCGATAACGATCAGATGTGGTTTTTCCGGCATGGCCCTCGTCCGCAGTTAGTAGATATATTCGATCTGGATGATGAACTTACGCGTGTCCGTGAGCAGGTCCTTGGCGTTGTAATCGGCATATTTGGCGAGCGCTGTCATGCGCTTGTTCAGCTTCAGCGAAAGCTGCGCATTCCACTCATCACCATAATGCTGATCGAGCCGGTCGCTGTTGAAGCGATGGTAGACGACCTGCGCCGACAGCGGCCCCATCTTGCCGACCTTGGGCAAGGTGTAGGAGATGCCGCCATACAGGTCCTCCAGACCATTGGCCGGCGTGCTCAGGAACTTGTCGGCCCAGCCGTTGAACTTGTGGAGCGTGGCGAGCGGCGTCTGGAAGGACGCGGCGCCGCCGTCCGACCCGAGCAGTTCATAGCCGCCGGTCAGCTTCCAGCGCTTGATGTCCAGCCCCACCTCTGCGGCAACATAGTCAGCGGAGTAGTCGAGCGGGTTGCTGTGATAGTCGCTCTGACTGGCATAGCTTGCCGCGTAGGACAGCTTCACCGCCTTGGAGAGCGGCTGCGCTCCGGCGAACCGGGCACCGAAGGTCTGACTGGAATTGCGGCGCAAGCGAACGTCGCTTTCATCCTGATCGACCAGATAGGCAAAACCCGTCAGCGTGCCGATCTTGGTCGTGTAGGCGAGGGTTGCGAACACATTGTCGCCGTCCATGGACTGCGGACGCGCGACGGCTGTGTTGACCAGACCGTCGATGCCCCAGATGGAACGCACCGACCAGCTATAGGTCAGGTCGGCCTTGAGGTTCTTGATCCCCATATATTCGACGCGCACGGCGTCGAACGTCTGCTCATTCTGCCTCCATCCGACGGCGCCGACGAACCTCTGGTCGTCCAGGTTGACGCGCTGGCGCCCGATCGTGACGATCAGGGGCTTTGTCTTGTACTGCAACTGGATTCGATTGAGCTCGATATTCTCGGGGTCGGCCACAATAGGGTATGTGGTCTTGAGATTGACCCCGCTGTTGTAGTTCTCGTCGATCGCCAGCGTGGCTTCCGCCTCGGCCAGGAACGCCCACGGCCCCGTCGAAAGCTCACCCCCCGAGCGGACTCGCATCGTCACGCTGTTCGCGTCCTCAGCGAGCGGCTTCTGGTCTACAGTCTCGTAGCGCAGGCGCGCGTCGATCAGCGGCTTGAACTTCACGCCCTCCGCCTGGGCTGCGCCGCCCGCCAGGCCCACCGTCAGGGCCGCTATTGATGCAAAAATCCGTAGTTCGTTACGCATGACTTCCCCCTTTGCCCCGAAGCATTGCGCCTTCCGGGACATCCCCTCGCTTGATTGTCGGTAAGCGGCTTTGCGCCGCGCGGATCAGGCCGCCTGTGCCGTGGCCGGGTTGCGATATCGCTCGTGCAGAAAGTGCACGACATCGTGCCGTGCCGCCGCATATTCGGCGGTATCGATCACCTGCAGCCGCTGGCGCGGGCGGGCGAGCGCGACCGTCCGGTCCTCGCCGATCCGCGCCGCCGGCCCGTTGGTCATCATCACCACACGGTCGGCGAGCAGCACCGCCTCGTCAACATCGTGCGTGATCATCAGCACCGTGTTGTTGAGCCGCGCCTGAAGGTCCATGACCACGTCCTGCAAGGCCGCGCGGGTCAGCGCGTCGAGCGCGCCGAACGGCTCGTCCATCAGCAGCACGCGCGGGTTCATGGCGATGGCGCGGGCGATGCCGGCGCGCTGCTTCATGCCGCCCGACAGCTCGCCCGGCCGCTTGCCAGCGGCGTGCGCCATCTGGACGAGGTCGAGATTGTGCATGACCCAGTCCTTGCGCTCGGCCTTGGACTTGGCGCCTGCGGTCTTGTCGACCGCGAGGCGGACATTCTCCTCGACCGTCAGCCAGGGCAGCAGCGAGTGATCCTGGAAGACCACCGCCCGGTCCGGTCCCGGCGTGTCGATGACGTCGCCGTCGAGGAAGATCACGCCGCGCGTCGGCTGCACAAGCCCCGCGACCGCGTTCAGGAGCGTCGATTTGCCGCATCCCGAATGACCGATCAGCGCGACGAACTGGCCCTTCTCGATCGACAGGCTGATCGCGTCGAGAGCGCAGAACAGGCCGCCCTTGGTCGGGAACTCGACCGTAATGTCCTCAAGCGCGAGATAGGAACGCTGTTTCATGTTCGAAGCCTTTCCGAATGAGGATCAGTCGACCCGGGCGACGGCACGGCCGACGGCGCCCACGATCCGGTCGAGCGCGAAACCGACCATGCCGATCCAGACGAGCGCGACGATGGTGTCGGTCAGCAGCGAGCTGTTGTAGCTGTCCCAGATGAAGAAGCCGACGCCGGTTCCGCCCTGGACCATCTCGGCGGCGACGATGGCAAGCCAGCTCATGCCGACACCAATCCGCAAGCCGGTGAACATGTGCGGCACGGTCGCCGGCAGCATGATCCGCACGAAATATTCCATCGGGTTGAGCGCCAGCACCTTGGCGACATTGCGATAGGCGGGCGGAATGTTCTGCACGCCGGTCGCGGTGTTCAGGATCACCGGCCAGATTGCGGTGATGAAGATCAGGAAGATGGCCGAAGGCTGCGCCTGCTGGAAGATCGCGAGGCTGATCGGCAGCCAGGCAAGCGGCGGAACCGTGCGCAGCACCTGGAACAGCGGATCGAGCGCCCGGAACGCGAACAGGCTTTGCCCGATCAGGATGCCGAGGCCGACGCCTGCCACCGCCGCCA
The DNA here is from genome assembly GCA_964544675.1 of uncultured Sphingobium sp. GTDB lineage: Bacteria > Pseudomonadota > Alphaproteobacteria > Sphingomonadales > Sphingomonadaceae > Sphingobium. The sequence continues at coordinate 4,653 of CAZJCT010000106.1, read as the reverse complement.
GACCGTATCCGATCAGAACGCGGCTGAGGCTGGTGAGCACATGGCCCGCAATGCCGACGTCGCCGCCCTCCTGGATCGTGAACAGCCCGCCGGAGCCGCCCCATTCCACACCCTTCAATGGGTCGATGATCACCTCATTGCTTTCCTCCCAGACCTGGAGCGGACCCGGGAAGTTGGAGTCGGGTGCGCTGCACAGCGCCTGCCACACCGCCAGAAGGCCGATCAGCATGATGACGGTCGGCAGCGCCGAGGCGACGAACGCCTGCGCCTTGATGGCGACGGGATGAGCGGGGATGGGCATGGGCGGCAGCTTGCGACGCGCGATCGCTTCCTCCGGATAGGGGACAACCACCGCCGACTTGGCGGTTTCGGGCGAAACGGGAGTCTCTCCCGGTGTCGCTGGTTTCGCGTTGCTCTTCATGATGCGCTTCCCTGTCCGTTTACGCGCGCTTGATCGCCAGGCTGGCGAGATACGCCTTGGGATTGCCGGGATCGAACACCTTGCCGTCGAAGAATTTCTCGACCCCGCGGCTGTCGCCCGCCGGACCACGACCGCCGATCGCCGCCGCTGCCTTGCGCCAGATGTCCGACCGGTTGACCTTGGCGATCGCGCCCTTGGTGTCGAGGTTCATGGGCAGCTTGCCCCAGCGCTGGTTCTCGGTGAGAAACCACAGATCGTGGCTCTTGTACGGGAACGACGCATAGCCGCTGAAGAACTTCATCCTGAACGCCGCGTTCGGATATTTGCGACCGTCACCCATGGTGAAATTGCCCTGCAGGCGATCCTGAATGTCGGTGACGGGCACCTTGAACCAGTCGCGGCCGCTGACGATTGTGGCCATCTTGCCGATGTTCGCCGGATTGTCGCACCAGCGCTGCGCTTCCAGCACGGCGGCGGTGATCGCAACGGCGGCGCGGGGATTCTTGCTGACCCAGTCGCTGCGCATGGCGAAGCTCTTCTCCGGGTGGTTCATCCACATCTGGCCGGTCGATACGGCGGTGTAGCCGAGGCCCTGCGCGATCAGCTGGTCGTTCCACGGCTCGCCGACACAGAAGGCGTCCATGGCGTCGGCCTTCATGTTCGCCACCATCTGCGGCGGCGGAATGGTGATGAGTTCAATATCCTTGTCGGGGTCGATGCCGCCGGCCGCCAGCCAGTAGCGGATCCACAGGTCGTGCGTGCCGCCGGGGAAGGTCATCGCCATGGTGATCTTCTTGCCCGCGCCTTTGCGCTGCGCGATCACGCCCTTCATCTTGCCGGCATTCAGGTCGGCCTTTGCGCCGAGATATTCCTTCGAAACCGAAATGCCCTGACCGTTGACGTTCAGGCGAGCGAGGATGCTCATCGGCGTCGCCTTGCCGATCGTGCCCAGCGTCAGGAAATAGGGCATCGGCGTCAGGATATGCGCGCCGTCAATGCCGCCACCGCCGGCCCCGAGGACCAGATTGTCGCGGGTCGCTGCCCAGCTCGCCTGCTTCAGAACCTCGACGTCGGGCAGGCCATATTTGGCGAACAGGCCCATTTCCTTGGCGATGATGAGCGGTGCAGAATCGGTCAGCGCGATAAAGCCCAGCTTGGCGCCCTTGACCTCCGGCCCCGGGCCGGCGGCGAACGCGCCGCTCGGAAAAGCCTGTTGCACCGCAGCGAGCAGCGCGGTCGTACCTGCGGTCTTCAGAAGTCCGCGGCGATCCAGCCCACCCTTGTCGTCCATGTCCTTCATCGCATCTGCCCTTTTTCCTGAAGAAGAGGACGGCAATCGCGACGGCTGCAAACACAAAAAAAGCCGCCCATCGGACGGCTTGGATCGCATCCTCGGGGCGGCATCATTGCCTTTGGCATTGTCCTGCGCGGATTGCCGACCTGACACTCACCCCCCGATGGGCGAACGTCGGAATGTCGATCCCGATCAACCTTGGTCGGGACCTGTGATGTGTCACGATTCGCAATTTCCGGCAAGTGTATTTTTTGCAACTGCGTAACGGATCAGCGCCCGTCCCCGCGAATATAGCTCTCGATGCGGTCGGGATCGAAGCTGCGACCGTCGAAAAACTGGTCCGCGCCCAGCGTGATCGCGCCTTTCTGGACCCCGATGGGCAGCGGGTCGGTGACAGCGCCCTCCACCTTCATGCTCGCCCCCGGCATCGGCGTGTCGCCCCCCGCCAGCGCCCGGCGATAGACGTCGGGGCGGAACACCGCCGCCGCCGCCGCCTGCGCTTCGGCCCGATGTTCGACCATCCCCCAGCGGACATATTGCGCGTAGATCCAGAGCGCCTGACTGCGCCAGGGAAAGCCCGTCGCCTCGCGCCCGAAGAGCAGGAAATCGGGCAGCTCCACCGGCTGCTCGCCGGCCCGCGCGACGATGCGGCCACTGAGCGCGCGCTCGATCAGATCGGCTGGCTGATCGACATAGTCCGGCCTGGCGAGCAGCTGTGCCAGATCGGCACGATTGGCGGGGTCGTCGCAATATGCCGCCGCCCTGGCCAGCGCGCGAAGCAGCCTGTCCACCGTGTCGGGATTGGCCTCCATCCAGTCCTGCCGGAAGGTCAGCATCTTCTCGACACCGCGCCGCCAGATTCGCTCTCCGGTCGCAACGGCTTCCGCCAGTCCGGCGTCGATGGCAGCGCTGCCCCACGGCTCGCCGGCGGTAAAGCCGTCGATCTCGCCCACCCGCATCGCCTCGACCATCAATGACGGCGGCAGCACGCGCAGCACCAGGTCGCGGTCGGGATCGATTCCCGCCGCCGCCAGCCAGTAGCGAAGCACCAGCGCATGGCTCGAAAAGCGATGGACCACGCCGAGGATCGGCTTGCGGTGGTGAAGCCCGATGGCGTTGGCGAAGTCATGCGCCGCGGCGAGCGGGTCGTTGAGCCGCACCTTCGCATCCGGCTCCAGCGCGGCGGCAAAGGACGGTGCCATGACCAGCATGTTGCCGTTGGCGTTGAGCTTGAACGGCGCGGCGAGCGCCGCCGGCTGCTGGCTGAGGCCCAGCGCCACCGCGACGGCGAGCGGCGCGAGCATATGCGCCGCCTGCACCTGGCCATAGACCAGCCGGTCGCGAAGCGTCGCCCAGGAGGTGTCGCGGATCAGGTCGAGCGCGATTCCCTCCGCCTCGGCAAAGCCGCGTTCACGGGCGGCGACGAGCACCGCCGAATCGGTGAGCGCCAGGAAGGCGATGCGGATCGGCGTCACGGCTTTGCTCCTCCCAACAGGTCGCTGGCGGTGATCAGCGCCGCCGCGACCTCCACGATCTTGCGTCCCTGGTTCATTGCGGTGCTGCGCAGCAGCGCATAGGCGTCGGGTTCGGCAAGGCCCCGACTTTCCATCAATATCGCCTTGGCGCGGTCGATCGTCTTGCGGTCCGCAAGCTGCGTGCGGGCCTCGTCCAGCTCCATCTGCATGCGCGAGAAGGCGTTGAAGCGGCGGATGGCCAGATCGATGATCGGCTTCACCCGTTCCTTGCGAAGGCCATCGACGACATAGGCCGAAACACCCGCGTCGATCGCCGCGCCGATCATGCTGTCGTCGGACTGGTCGACGAACATGGCGATCGGCTTGGCAAGCGCACGACTGACGATCAGCATTTCCTCCAGCGAATCGCGGCTGGGGTTGCCGAGGTCCATCAGCACGACATCGGGCGCCATGCGCTCCAGCCGCGCGACGAACGCGCCGCGCGGCGCCACGACATGGATGTCGTCATAACCGGCCTCGCGCAGGCCATCCTCCAGGATGCCCGCCCGTTCGCCGCTGTCGTCGAGAATGATGATCCGCAAAGGCCCGCCTCAACAGGAGTGGCGGAGATGCCGTGCTTCACCGTCGGCTGTCAATCGTCCATGCGTTCCGGCTTCCCGTGGCCCGCATTCAGGCGCTCGCGCCGACCTGCCGCAGCCAGTCCGCCAGATTATAGTGATTGCTGACGCGCACGATTTGTCCGTCCCGCACCTCGAAGAAGGCACCGACGCGCAGGCGATAGGCCTGGCCGGTCGCGGCGGGCAAACCGCCGTCGGTCTCCAGATAGCGGCCTTCGAGCATGAACTCCGCCGCGCAGCGCGCGCCGTCGGCATTCTCCAGGAACACAGGCTCGATGACCCGCTCGCTGTAGCAGCGGTTCATGTGCGCGAGGAACTCCGCGAACGCCGCCTTGCCGTTCCTCACCGCGCCTTGCGAAGGCTCGTGAACCACATCGTCGGCGAGCAGCGCCAGCATCGCAGCGGCGTCGCCACGATTGAAAGCATCATAATAGCGCGACAGCAGCTCCGCGCTCATGCACTCGCCCCCAGCCGCTCGGCATGCCAGTGAAGATGATTGGCCATGAAGGTCGAGATGAAATAATAGCTGTGGTCATAGCCCTCGCGCAGATGGAGGGTCAGCGGGATTCCCGCTTTCTCGCAAGCGGCGCGCAACAGTTCAGGCCGCAACTCCTTCTGAAGGAACGCATCGGCACCGCCCTGATCGACCAGCAGCGCGGGCAGCCGCGCGCCGTCCTCGATCAGCGCGACCGCGTCATGCGCGCGCCAGGCCGCCGGGTCCTGCCCGAGATAGCCGCCCAGCGCCTTCTGCCCCCATGGCACCTGCCCCGGTGCGACGATGGGCGCGAAGGCGGAGACCGCCTGGAAGCGCTCGGGAAAGCGAAGGCCGATGGTCAGCGCGCCATG
>CAZJCT010000105.1:0-9375 GCA_964544675.1 uncultured Sphingobium sp. | reverse complement strand
AGCGTGGCGGAGAATATCGGCCGGTTCGACCCGACGGCGACGTCGGAGGAGATCATCGCCGCCGCCCGCGCCGCCGGCATCCACGAGATGGTGCTGCGCCTGCCGTCGGGATATGAAACTCCGGTCGGTCCGAACGGCAGCGCGCTGTCTCCCGGCCACCGCCAGCGGATTGCGCTCGCCCGCGCGCTGTTCCGCGATCCCTTTCTGGTGGTGCTCGACGATCCCACCGCGTCGCAGGATGCGGAAGGAGACAAGGCGCTGGCCGCCGCCATCGCGAACATCCGCGCCCGCAAGGGAATCGTGGTGCTGGTGGCGTATCGCATGAACGTGCTCGAACATGTCGAGGACATCATGGTCATGCGCGACGGCGCGATGATCGCCTTCGGCCCAAGGGACGAGACACTGCAGCGACTGTCCGGCGGCCGGGCGGCGCCCGGCGCGGCTCTCAAGGGGCGCGCGCCGGAGGGTGAGGCCTGACGGTCGGCGCGCGGCGCGCTGGCATTGCCGAACGGGGGGCGACCGCGAGAGCAGGACGTCCTGGCCGTTCAGCGGTCGTCGCGGCGGAAGCGGATGGGATGGAGCCTGTGCTCGAGCGTCAGCACATCCTCGTCGATCGTGGCGCGCACATTGTCGAAATCGGCGACGCCCAGATCATTGGGCGTCAATATGAACCGCACGGAGCGGACGCCGGGAGCGATGGCGACCGGATCGGAGAGGATGCCGTGGATCGGCTCCGCAAGCCGGATCGTCGCCGGCCCCTCATCGAAGCTGTCCGTGCTCCAGCCGTCATATTGGGTGTAGCCCTCGACCGGTTCGCCTGTGTCCCGCTCGATGCGGAAGTCGACGCCGGCGACGCCCTGGCCGTCGGGCGTTTCGACCGTCAGGCAGAAGGCCTGGTCGCAATCCGGCGCCGTCGACGCCGGCGTCAACGTCGGGCGGACCGGTCGGGGGCGGCTCGACAGGCTCAGCACCGGCCCGTCGCCGGTCCAGACGCCCTCCGCCCGCTCGTCGAGTGCGCCCTCGACCAGCATGAACCGGAAGCTGCCGTCGGGGTTGAGTTCCAGCATCGCGGCGGTGTCGGGGGTGCCGCTGCTCCGCCAGAGCCCCGTCGTGCCACCGCCCGGATCGGCGGCGCCGGGGCTTGCCAGTATCAGCGCGGTCGCCGCGATCGCGCGCCTCGCGAGCGGGATCATGCCGAGCTTGGCTGAAGCGCCGGATAGCTGATCGCCATCACTTCCCACTCCTTCTCGCCCGACGGCAGCATGATCCGGCGCAGGTCGCCGACCGACGCGCCGCGCAGTGCGCGGGCGAGGGGGCTGTTCCAGCCGATCCGGCCTTGCCCCGCCTCCGCCTCGTCATCGCCGACCAGCGTGACGCTGCGATGCGTGTCATCCTCGTCGGCGATGGTGACGGTCGCGCCGAACCAGACGCGGGACGTGTCAGTCTGTTCGGCGGGGTCCACCACGCGCGCGGCCTTCATCCGTACCGCCAGCCACTTCAGCCGTCGGTCGATCTCCCGCATCCGCTTGCGGCCATAGAGATAGTCGCCATTCTCGCTGCGGTCGCCATTGCCCGCGGCCCAGCTGACGACCTCGACGATCGCGGGGCGTTCCTGGCCCAGCAGCCGGTCATATTCGGCGCGAAGCGCGGCATAGCCCGCCGGCGTGATATAGTTGGGCCGGGCGTCGCCGCTCATTTTTTCCGGGAGCGGCGGTTGGCGTACATCAGCGCCGCCACGAGGGCCGCCGAACCGATCCCGACCGCGGCCTTCCAGGCCATGCCCGATTTGGCGTCGCTGGGCGTGGCGGGGGTGATTGCAGGCGTGTCGGCAGGCTTGTCAGTCATCGTTTCTTTTCTCTGCATCGTCATGTTGTTGATTTCAGTGTGGTGTGTCTAACCCGGCGAACTCTTGCCGAGATAGCGGCTCAGCGGCGCCGCGATCCTTACACCGCCATGATTGGGATTGACGGTGTCGTAGATCACGGCGTTTTCCAGCACGCGCTGAACATAGTTCTTGGTCTCGTAGATCGGGATCTCCTCGATCCAGCGAAGGATGTCCGCGCCCGGCAGGCGTGGGTCGCCATTGGCCTTGAGCCACTTGTTCACATTGCCCGGCCCGGCATTATAGGCCGCCACCGCAAGTGGATAGCTGCCGCCATAATAGGACAGCATGCGCTGGAAATAGGTGCTGCCGAGCTGGATATTATAGTCGGGCTGGTAGAGCGCCGACAGGTTGTAGCTGAGCCCGATCTTGCCCGCCGTCTCGCGCGCGGTGCCCGGCATGAGCTGCATCAGGCCGCGCGCGCCCGCATGGCTGACGATCTGCCGGTCGAACTGGCTTTCCTGTCGCGCGATGGCGTGGATCATCGTCCAGTTCAGTCGATGCTCCGACGGTACGGGCACCTGCGGATAGGCGGCGGCGCGATAGTCCGAATCGCCGCTTCTCAACGCGTGCCGGCCGACCATGACCGACAGGTCGGGCCGCGCCAGCTCGCGCGCGAGGTCGACGGCGAGCGCACGATCGGCGTCGTCATCGGCGTTGGCGGCAATGGCGCGGAGCATGCGCGACTGTTCCATCCATTGCCCCGTCGCGCCCAGATAGCGCGCCGCGCGGACCGTGCCCGAGGCGTTGAACTGCTGCCGGTCGCCGTCGCTCAGCGCGACAGAGGGGGCCGTGGACCCCGGCTGTGGCATAGGCACGCCTTTCCGTTCGAGCGCGAGCTGGCCGTAGAACTGGTCGGGAAAGGCCGAGGCGAGCCGGAAATAGTCGTCGGCTTTCGCCGTCTGCCCGGCGGCGGTCGCGGCGCGCCCCGCCCAGTAATAGCCCTTCGACCGCGTCTGCGGCGAGCGCGCGCCCTTGGCATAGCGCTCGAACATGCCCATCGCGTCGGCAGGACGGCCCATCTGATGCAGTGCCGTGGTGCCCGCCAGCCAGGTGAGGCTGGTGTAGTCATCGCGCACGCCCAGCGACTTGTCGCTGATGTCGGTCCCCTGCGGATAGGCGTCGTCAACGCGCGAGGCGATAGCATAGGCCATCGACCACTGACGGTCGTTGGCAGCGGCGCGCGCGGTACGAAGCAGCGTCTCGTACCATTTCTCGACATTGCCGACCGGGCCGGTCAGCGCGGCGCGGCTGGCGAGGATCTGGCGCGATCCCGTCCAGTCGCCGCGATCGAACATCCAGCGCGATTTGTCGGCGAGATAGCCGGCGTCGGACAGGCCCGCCGGTTCGGCGGCGGTGGCCAGATAGGCGCTGTCCGCGCCCTGCCGCTGGAAGGATATGCGCGCCGCCAGCACGGGTCGCCGGTCGGCCGGCACGAAGGCGAGCACCCGTTCCGCCGCGCCCGGATCCCTCGCCCAGAGCGCGAGATCGGCATGAGTCGCATGATCCTGCGGCGTCAGTTCGCCCGCGAACTGGCCAAGGATGCGGCGTTCGTCGTCGAGCGACAGCGTTCCGCTCGTCCAGGCCGCGCGTGCGGCGCGCCCTGCCTCGCTACGGTCACCCGATGCGGCAAGGGCCATGGCAAAGCGCGCCTGCCCGGTCGCGGAGTCGGGGGGAAGGCGGCGGAAAAAGGCGACGACCTGCGATGGGCTGAAGCTGTCGGGGTTGATCGCCCGCTCCGCCAGGCGGCGCATGCGGTCCTCCCCCGGCCAGCCGGGATTGGCGACGAGGAAGTTCGCATAGTCGGAAAAGCTCAGCGCATCGCTCTGCTGGAGCCGGCGCCATTCGGCGATGGTCGAGGCGATCGCCCCGTCGGACGCCGACTGCGCGACGACGCGGTCACGTGCCGCCCGCCAGTCCTGCACCATGCGCGGGTCCTCCGCGGGCTGGCTGCTCGCGGCGGCGGCAACGCGCGAGGGGAGGACATCGGCAATCGCGGCGATGCTGATCGAGGCGACGGCGATGCCGGAGCAGAGAAGCGGGATTCGGTGGGCTTTTCGCATGGCGATCATTATGGCAATGCGTCCCTGATCAGACGGTGAACAACGTGCGTCGGCGATCAGACTATGCCGAGTATCCGGCGCGATTTGAAGGAGTTTCATGATGTTTTCCGGCTCGATCCCCGCTCTGGTCACCCCGTTTCGCGACGGATCGGTGGACGAGGCGGCGTTCCGGCGGCTTGTCGACTGGCAGATCGCGGAAGGGTCGAGCGCGCTGGTACCGTGCGGAACCACCGGCGAAAGCGCGACGATGACGATCGAGGAGCACAACCGCGTTATCGCAATCTGCGTCGAGCAGGCGGCGGGCCGGGTGCCGGTGATCGCCGGCTGCGGATCCAACGACACGCGCATCGCGCTCGACCATATGCGTGCGGCGCAGGCGGCGGGCGCTGCGGCGGCGCTGGTGGTCGCGCCTTATTACAACAAGCCCAGCCAGGAAGGCGTGTATCGCCATTTCGCGCATCTGGCATCGCACTGCGATCTGCCGATCATCCTCTACAACGTTCCGTCGCGGACGATCACCGATATCGGCCTGCCGGTGCTCGAACGCCTCGCGGCCGACTGCCCGACGATCATCGGGATCAAGGACGCGACCGGCAATCTCGGCCGCGTTTCCGCGCAGCGCCTCGCCTGCGGCACCGGTTTCTGCCAGCTTTCGGGCAATGACGAGACGGCGCTGGGCTTCAACGCGATGGGCGGGGTCGGATGCATTTCGGTCACCGCCAATGTCGCGCCGCGCCTGTGTGCCGATTTCCAGCGGGCCTGCGCCGAGGGCCGCTGGGCGGACGCGCTGGCGCTTCAGGATAGTCTCTTTCCCCTTCACGACGCGATGTTCTGCGACAGCTCGCCCGGCCCGGTGAAGTACGCGCTGACCCGTATCATGCCCGACATGCCGGGCGAGGTGCGGCTGCCGGTGACCTGGCCGTCGGAGCAGGCGCGCCAGACCGTCGATGCCGCGCTTTGTCGTGCAGGGCTGGCGTAGGAGCGCTCTCGCGCCTACATAGCGGCGCAGCACCTGATATGGCACGTCCCCGCCCCAAAGCTTTCGACAAGAAAAAGACCGTCGCCGAGAACCGGCGCGCGCGGTTCGACTATGCCATCGAGGATGTGCTGGAGGCGGGCATCGCGCTCAAGGGCACCGAGGTCAAATCGCTCCGTTTCGGAGAGGGTTCGATTGCCGAGAGCTATGCCGACATCACGGGCGACGAGGTGTGGCTGATCAACAGCAACATCCCCGAATTCAGCCACGGCAACCGCTTCAACCACGAGCCCAAGCGGCCGCGCAAGCTGCTCCTCCACGCGCGAGAGGTCGCCAAGCTGCACGGCGCGGTCGCGCGGCAGGGTATGACGCTGGTGCCGCTCTCGGTCTATTTCAACAGCCGGGGCCGCGCCAAGGTCGAGCTTGCGCTCGCCAAGGGCAAGAAGGCGCACGACAAGCGCGATACGATCAAGGAACGCGACTGGAAGCGCGAGCAGGGACGCCTGCTCAAGGATCACGGCTGATGGTGAGGAAACGCCTTCACCGCATCTATAGCGCCAATGTGCCCAGCCGCGAGAGCCTGGCCGAAAATCGCTTCATCCGCCCCGTCGCGCACCGCGTGCTGGCGCCCGAATTGTGGCGCTTTACCCGCCGGTCTGTGCCGCGCGGCGTCGCGCTCGGGCTGCTCGTCGGCATTTTCCTCCTGATCCCGGGGCTTCAGATTGTCGGCGCGGCGCTGCTCGCCTTCCCGGTGCGGGCGAACATCCCGATCGCGGCTGCGATGACCTTTCTGTCCAATCCGGCGACAACGCCGTTCATTCTGGCGCTGTCCCTCTATATCGGTAACGCCATGCTCGGGCGGTCGGCGGACATGACGGGATTGATGGCGCTGATCGACAGCGGCGCGGGGCTGGGCGAGTGGACCGCCTGGCTGTTGTCGGAGACCGCTCCGGCCCTGCTGTTCGGCCTGTTCGTCCTCTCGGTCGTGGTTGCCGCGATCGGCTATCTGGTGGCAAGCTGGACCTGGCGTCTCCACCTCGGTCGGCGCTGGGCGGAGCGGCTTCACCGCGCCCGGGCGAAGGATTGATGATCCGGCCCGCCGATCCCCTGCGCGTGCCAGCGGAAGCCTGACCGTGGCGAGTCCGGCCCGGCAACATATCGCTGACCTGGCCGCAGGGCCGCAATATTCCCGCTTCGTGCTGCCGCTGCTGCTGATCGCGGCCACCGCGAGCGCGGCGATTCTCTATCTGGCCGTCGGCGATCCGGCGCTGGCCGGCGGGTTCGGCGCGACCGTCGTCGCGGGCGCCTTTCTGCTGTGGTACGCGCGTCGCCTGTTTCCGGCCGCTGACCCCGCCGACCAGGTCGTGCATGCCGACTGGACGGTCGCGCGCGCTGCCGCTCAGGCGACCGGCAGCGCCATCGCGATCACCGATCGCAACGGCCGGCTCGTCTGCGCCAGCGACCAATATGGCGAATGGTTTCCGGGCTTTCCCACGCCCCCTCAGCTCAAGCTGCCTGCGAGCGACGTCGAGCGTCTGACGGCCGCCGGCCGCGCGGCCTGGCGCGACGGCGAATCGCGGGTCGAGGGGCTGTCGCGCGGCGCGCTTCACCTCGATGCGGAGATCGTGCGGACGGGCCGGTCGGAGGATTATCTGCTGTGGCGCTTCCTGCCGGTGCAGCAGGCGAATGTCCTCGACGATTGCATGCGGATCATCACCGGCCAGGCGGGCGAGCAGATGGCCAATGCCGGAGTCATGACCGTCCTGATCGGCGGCGAGGGGCGGGTGAGGGCGGCCAACACCGCGTTCCAGCTTCGCGCGACGGGCAGCATCGACGGTAATGTGATCGGCCGCGACCTCGCCACCTATATGCGCGTCGATGCCAAGGGCCGGGTGTTCTTCGCGCTGGAGGAGCAGGCGGCGGTGCCGATCCGCATCGTCCAGGTGCCGGTGCGGGCCAGCGATCCTTCGGGGCCGATGCTTCTGCTGATGCTCGACGACGCGATGTCGAGCGTCGATGCCTCGTCGGCGCTGTCCTATGTCGAAACGCTCGCCTCGTTGCTGCCGATCGGCCTCGGCATGTCCGACCGCGACGGGCGCCTGCTGTTCTTCAACGCCGCGTTCGCGCGGGCGGCCGGGCTCGGACCCAATGACAAGCCCAGCTATCCGGGCGACATTGTCATCGCCGAGGATCAGGCGGCGGTCGCCGAGGCGGTGCGCCGCTACGCCGTCGGCATGCAGATGTCGGGCGACATCGCCGTCCGCCTGCGCACCCAGCCCGACGAGCCGGTCTCGCTCAGCCTCGCGGGCGTTCGCGGTCTCGGCGAGGCGGCGGTGCTCCTGAGCCTCAAGGACAGCAGCGAGGAAACGCGACTCAAGCGTCAAGTGGCGCAGCAGACGAAGATGCAGGCGGTGGGCCAGCTTGCCGGTGGCGTCGCGCATGACTTCAACAATGTGCTGACCGCCATCATCGGCCATTGCGACCTGATGCTGCTGCGCCACACGCCTGGCGACAGCGACTATGACGATATCCAGCAGATCAAGTCGAACAGCAACCGCGCCGCCAGCCTGACTCGCCAGCTCCTCGCCTTCTCGCGCCAGCAGACGCTGCGTCCGCAGATCCTGCAATTGCCCGATGTGGTGTCGGAAGTATCGGTTCTGCTCAAGCGGCTGCTGGGCGAAAGTGTCACGCTGCAAGTCTCGCACGGTCGCGGGCTGGGGCCGGTGCGGGCCGATCCCGGGCAGCTGGAGCAGGTGATCGTCAACCTGGTCGTCAACGCCCGCGACGCCATGCCGCAGGGCGGCACCGTAACGATCCGCACTTATGCCGTCGCCGCCGATCAGATGCGCGAAAAGCGTAGCGAAATCATGCCGATCGCGGATTATACCGCGCTGAGTGTCGGCGATTCGGGAGTGGGCATTCCGCCTGATGTACTGGGCAAGATCTTCGAGCCCTTCTTCACCACCAAGGAGGTGGGCAAGGGCACCGGCCTGGGGCTGTCGATGGTGTACGGCATCGTCAAGCAGTCGGGCGGTTTCATCTTTGCCGATTCGGTCGTCGGCAAGGGGACGGAGTTCACCATCTACCTGCCGGTCCATGCCGGCCAGCCCGGACAGCCGGCGCAGCGCGCGCCAGCGCGCAAGGTCGCGGCGCCCGAAACCTGGGGCACCGGCACCATCCTGCTCGTCGAGGATGAGGATATGGTGCGCAAGGTCGCCGAGCGCGCGCTCACGCGTCAGGGCTACAGCGTGACCGTCGCCAATGACGGAGAGCAGGGTCTGGCGCGCCTCGCCGAGATGGCGCATGTCGATCTTCTGATTTCGGACGTCGTCATGCCGGGCATGGATGGTCCGGCGATGGTGCGCGCGATCCGGGCGGAGCGCCCCGACATGCCGGTGCTTTTCATGTCCGGATATGCCGAGGAACAGCTTCGCAAGTCGATCGATATCGACAATGTCGGTTTCCTGCCCAAGCCCTTTTCGGTGGCGCAGCTGGCGGAGGCGGCGCGCGAGGCGCTGGCCGCGCACCGGCCGGCGACGGACGGCGGGGAGACGATGGACCATCAGGACGGGGAATGACGATGATAACAACCAAGCGCGTTCTGGTGGCCGAGGACGAAGCCATGATCGGGATCATGGTCGAGGATTTCCTCGACATGCTGGGCTATGAGGCCGCGATGGTCTGCGCGAGCGTCGCCGAATGCGACGGGTTCCTCGACGGTGGGACGCCGTTCGATCTGGCGGTGCTCGATTGCCATCTCAGCGACGGCCCGGTCTGGCCATTCGCCCGCCGGTTGCAGGAGGCGGGAATTCCGTTCCTGTTCGCCAGCGGAAATGATGGTCATGGCATCCCGACCGACCTTGCGGGATGGCCTACGCTCGGCAAGCCCTTCTCGGGCGACGCGCTCGGCCGGGCGCTGAGCCGGCTCGAAGCGGACGGCCGGGGCTGAAGCCCATATAGCCGAAGTTCCCCTCTTGTTCTCATGGAACAAACAGGATACATGAAGGCCATGGCCGATTATCGGCTGACCTTCCTGTTGCAGGGGACGAACGATGACCGCGATGCTAAAGCTGATTGACGGCGACAAGAAGACGGGGACCATGGAACGACAAAAGGCTTTGGAAGCGGCGCTCGCCCAGATCGACCGGGCGTTCGGCAAGGGTTCGGCGATGAAGCTGGGCTCGAAGCAGGCGATGCAGGTCGAGGCGGTCTCCACCGGATCGCTCGGCCTCGATATCGCGCTCGGCATCGGCGGCCTGCCGCGCGGGCGAATCATCGAGATTTACGGGCCTGAAAGCTCGGGCAAGACGACGCTGGCGCTCCACGCCATCGCCGAAGCGCAGAAGATCGGCGGAACGGCGGCGTTCGTCGATGCCGAGCATGCGCTCGATCCGGTCTATGCCAAGAAGCTGGGAGTCGATATCGACGAGCTGATCGTCTCGCAGCCCGACACG
>CAZJCT010000104.1:0-9448 GCA_964544675.1 uncultured Sphingobium sp. | reverse complement strand
CCAGTCAATGTCGTAGGCGAACACCGCGCTGGTCGCGTCGGCAAAGCTCAGCCCTTCGCGATCGGCGGCAATCCAGTCGCCATTGGGCACGCGCGCGCCCGAGGTGGTGCCGTTCCACGTGAAAAGCACGTCGTTCGACCAGTCGACCGCGTTCAGATCGGGAATCTGGCCGTAGTCGGCGCGCAGGATCGTGGGGTCGAGCTTGAGCTGCTTGGCGGCATCGGTGACCCAACCTTCACCGAAGCTTTCCCATGCCAGCGTCGTGACGGGGCGAGCGCCCAGCATCGTCCACATCGCCATTTCGAACGCGCCGGTGTCGGAGCCGGGGACAATGCCGATGCGGTGCGTGTCGGGCAGCTTCAGCATCTCACGCATCAGGTCGATGCAATAGGCGAGGCGATTCTTGCCGAGCTTCGAGCGGTGCGAGCGACCGAGGCTGTCGATGGCGAGCTTGGCGGGATCATATCCGGGCGGCTTGGCGCACGGGCCGGATGAGAAATAAGGGCGCGCGGGCTTTACGCCCGGCTTCGTCACATCAGTCATGGTTGCGTCTCCTTGCAGAGAGCACGCGCGGCGTTGGGACCGCGTGGCCCGCCGACGGCCCTAGTGCCGGACTTCCTAATGTCAAATGAATTCGCCCCTGGCTCGATCCGCCGCCGTCAGGACTCGCCTCATCGTGGGGAACAAATATGGTTAACGCTTTCTTAACACTCCCGAATGCAGTGTGATGTGATGGTTCGGGGCAATGCCAGGGTCCGCGCGATCGTCATGGCCGCCGCATGCGCGGCCATGCTGTCGGCCTGCGTCAGTGGCCCGGAGCGTCCGCGCGCGACCCGCATCGCCAAGCCGCGCCCGACGATCAGCCACAGCGCCGCCTACCGCCAGTGCCTCGTCCAGCTCGACCGCGCGGGGGTCCGCTACGACCCGCTCCCCAATCAGAACAAGGGCGCAGGGTGCGGGCTGATCGACACGATCAGGCTGCTCGACTATGGCACGCCCACCACCAATCTGGGGCCGCTCACCTGCCCGCTGGCGGAGAAATTCGCCGCCTGGGTCCGCTACGGCGTCCGTCCCGCCGCCATGACCTTCCTCGGCGCGGACGTGGTGCGGGTGGAGACGTTCGGCACCTATTCGTGCCGCAACATCGTCGGCAATCCCAATCAGGCGGGCAAAAGGTCGCAGCACGCCAGCGCCAACGCCATCGACATTTCCGCCTTCGTCCTCGCCGACGGGCGGCGCATCAGCCTGGAAGGCGACTGGAAGAACGGCGGCGACGATGCGCGCCGGTTCCTTCGCGTCGTGCGCGACAGCGCGTGCAAGCGGTTCCCGACGGTACTCAGCCCCGACTATAACGCCGCGCATTACAACCACTTCCATTTCGACATGGGCGGGCGCGGCGGCTTCTGCCGCTAGGAAGCCGCCCCCTCACCGTTCGTGTCGAGCGAAGTCGAGACATGAACGGTGAGGGGGCAGGTTCTCGACTTCGCTCGAACCGAACGGAAAATAGGGCGTGGCGGCTCACGCGCTGAACGCGGTTCCCTCCCGTGCCGCCATCGGCTACGCCACCGCGCCATGACCGACGACCGCAAGATCAGCGCGCGCCGCTTTCGCCCCGCCCGGCAGGAGGCCAAGGACGCAAAGCGCGCCGCAGAGACGCCGCAGACGCAGAGCAAGGCCTATCGCCTGGCGTTTCAGGATACCGACTTCCTGCTGCGCGAGGACCTGCGTCCCGTCCGCTTCCAGCTCGAGCTGCTCAAGCCCGAGCTGATGCTGAACGAGGCGGGGATCGCCTCCACCTTCGTCTTCTACGGATCGGCGCGCATTCCCCGGCCCGAACATGCCGAGGACTTCGTCAGCGCCTCGATGCTGCCGGAGGACCGCAAGGTCGCCGAACGGCTCGCCGCGCTGTCGGTCTATTATACCGAGGCGCGCAAGCTCGCCGCGACCGCCGCCCGCTTTCCAAAGGACCGGGAGGGCCGGCGCAATTTCGTGATCTGCTCGGGCGGCGGGCCGTCGATCATGGAGGCGGCGAATCGCGGCGCCGCGGATGTCGGCGCGGAATCGATCGGCCTCAACATCGTTCTTCCGCACGAACAGGCGCCCAACAATTATGTCACGCCGGAGCTGTCATTCCAGTTCCACTATTTCGCGCTGAGGAAGATGCACTTCCTGCTCCGCGCGCGCGCAGTGGCGGTGTTCCCCGGCGGGTTCGGCACGCTCGACGAAATGCTCGAGCTGCTGACGCTCATCCAGACCGGCAAGATGAAGCGCGTGCCCGTGCTGCTGTTCGGCCGGGACTTCTGGAGCCGGATCATCAATTTCGAGGCACTGGCCGAGGAAGGCGTCATCTCGCCGGGCGACGTCGACCTGATCAACTGGGTCGAAACCGCCGAGGAGGCGTGGGCGGTGGTTGAGCGCTTCTATGCGGATGGCGCAACTCCTTGATCTGGCGGACTGACTTCGACATGTCATGATCGGATGCGAAGGCCTGCGTTCGATCAGGGAGGTCCCGCCGATGCGCCTGTCACACTGTGTTGCCTTCGCCGCTCTGGTCTCGGCAGCGCCGGATGCTCCGGACGCGGCGGCGCGAAATATCGTGCTGACGAACGACGATGGCCTCACAAGCAACATCAAGGCGGCCCATGAGGCACTGAAGGCCGCCGGCCACGATGTCATCGTGGTGGTGCCATGTCGCGACCAGAGCGGCATGGGCGCAGCGCTCCGCCACTACGCCGCCGAACCGGGCCGCATCGCCGGGGACTGCCGCAATGGCGCGGCGCGGGCAGGCGAGCCCGGTTCGGGTCCGATGACCCGCGCGGGTTTTGGGCGGGACTTTCACTATGTCGACGGGACGCCGGTCGTGGCGCTGCTGTACGGGCTTGACGTTCTTGCTCCCGGTCGCTGGGGTACACCGCCCGACCTGGTCGTGTCCGGCCCCAACGAAGGGCGCAACGCCGGTCCGGCTATCATTGCGTCCGGCACGGTCAGCAACACGCAGTTCGCCACCAACAGGGGACTGCCCGCCGTCGCCATCAGCGCGGGCGCCGGGACCGGCGATGACGCGGCGCTTGCGAACCCTGCTTCTGCCCTGATCGCCCGCAAACTCACCGATCTTGTCGACCGACTCGACGTTCGCTCGCGCGGCGGGCGGATGCTGCCGAAAGGCGTTGCGCTGAACGTCAACCTGCCCGACCGGATCGAAGGCGCGCGATGGAAGCTGGCCCAAATCGGAACCTACTCAGCCTATGATCTGCGATTCGCCTCGCCGGGGGACCGAAGCGAGGGTGTCCTTGCGGGCATTGCGATCAAGCGAACCGACGCGGAACCCGCCGCCGATCAGCAAGAGGACGAGGCCGCCGTGTCGCGACAGGATATATCGCTGTCCATCATGCAATCCACGTTCGACGCCGATACGGCAATGCGCGGCGAAATGGCGAAGCGGCTCGAGGACCTTCTGGCCGAATAGCAGCCGAAAAATCCCGCCGGAACGGGTGCGGCGACGTCAGGCGAGCGACCGCACCCAGAACTGCATGGTATGCGCCACCTCGCGACCGCCCTCGCCGATGTCCGCCCAGGGGTAGCTGGCGACGAGCCCCTCCACCGGGGCATAGCCGCGCTTGTCCCAGAAGGCGTCGAGCGGGCGGTAGTCGGCGGGTTTGAGCGGATGGTCGGGCGGGCGCACGACCGCGCAGAAGCAGGCGGTGCCGAACCCATGCGTTCGCGCCGCGGCCTCGCGCGCGTCGAAAAAGGCGTGGCCGATCCCATGTCCCCGCCATTCGGCCAGCAGCACCGATTCGCCGAAATAATAGATTCCGCCGATGTCCATGCCGCGCGCTGCAAAGGGCGCGGCGAATTCGGCGGCATGATCGGCCATCGGCGCGGCAGTGGCAGCGCCGACGATCGCACCGTCGGGTGCCAGCGCGGCGATCACGACAGCACGGTCGCTCGCCGCATAGGCACTCAGATAGTCGCGCTCATAGGCCGCATCGCCCTGGTACAAATAGGGCCAGTCACGGAACACCGCGATGCGAAGATCGGCAAGCGCGCCCAGCGCATCGGCAAGCGCCGCGCCGGTGAGCGTGGCGATGCGGACCATGCGAGCCCTGCCCGCCGCGCCCGCTCCGCGATCACTCGCTGTCGACGGGACCTGTGACGTTGGTGGTTTCCTCGGGCGCGACCGCCTCATTGGCGGGCGCTGCCTCGTTGCCGCCCTCGGCCGCCGGTGCCGCATCGGCGGCGGGCAGCGGAAGGTTGGAGCCCTGCGTGTTCAACCAGGCGATCAGGTTCGCGCGGTCGACGGGGTTGCCGAGACCGGCGAAGGTCATCTTCGTGCCCGGCGCATATTCGCGCGGGCTCTTCAGCCACGCATCCATCGCCTCGAACGTCCAGTTGCCCGGCACCGACTTCAGCGCATCGGAATACGCAAAGCCGGCGACATGGCCGTGCGCCTTGCCGACCGTGGCGAAGAGGTTGGGACCGATGCCGTTGGCGCCGCCCTGGTTGACCGTGTGGCATGCCGCGCACTTGGCGAACACCTTCTCGCCCGCCGCCACATCGGCGCTGGCCAGCAGGGTGTTGAGCGAGGGACCGGATTCGCCGCCTTCGCCCTCGGCTTCGACGCCTTCGATCACATAGCCCATCTCTTCGGGCCGTTCGGCATGGAACAGCTTGCTGCTCACGATGCCCCCGCCCAGAGCGATGATTCCCGCGAAAAGGGCCCAGCCGGCCACAGTGTTAAAACGGTCGCCCATGCGTCTTCTGTCTTTCTCCAACCCCTGCGGACGCGGAACGCGCCCCCGACGGTGCCCCGAATGAATTGCGCGATCCCTTAAAGACTGCGACTTGGCTGCGCAAGCCATGCTTGCGTGAAGGGTGAGGCTCGCCTAATCCCGCGCGCCATGGACAATTACCCGCTTCCCGCGCGCCGATTGGTGGCCGAAATGACCGATGCCGCAGCGGCGGAGCCGAAGCGCGCGCTCGCCTTTCAGGGCGCTCCGGGCGCCAATTCGCACCTCGCGGCGCTCCAATATGATCCACGGGCGCTGCCGCTTCCCTGCTTCGCCTTCGAGGACGCGATCGAGGCGGTACGCGAGGGGCGGGCCGCGCGCGCCATCATCCCGATCGAAAATTCGCTCCACGGCCGCGTCGCCGACATGCATTTCCTGCTGCCGGAATCGGGCCTGTCGATCGTCGACGAGCATTTTCTGCCGGTTCATCATTGCCTGCTCGCGTGCGACGCCGACACGCCGGTCGTGTCAGCAGCCAGCCATGCGCAGGCGCTGGGCCAGTGCCGCCATTATCTGCGCGAACGCAACATCCGTCCGATCAACGAGGCCGACACCGCAGGTGCCGCCGCGCTGATCGCCGAGGTGCGCGAGCCGGGCGCCGCCGCCATCGCGCCGCGCCTGTCCGCCGATCTTTACGGCCTTGTCGTGCGGGCGGAGAATATCGAGGACAGCGACGACAATATGACGCGCTTCGTCATCCTGTCGCCTGAGCCTGCGATGCCGGCGGGCGACGGCCCGGTGATGACGAGCTTTCTGTTCGAGGTGAAGAACGTGCCCGCCGCGCTGTACAAGGCGATGGGGGGGTTCGCGACCAACGGCGTCAACATGACCAAGCTGGAGAGCTATCAGCGCGGCGCGAGCTTCGCGGCAACGGAGTTCTACGCCGATATCGAGGGCATGCCGGGCGACCCGTTCGTCGACCGTGCGCTGGAGGAACTGCGCTTCCACAGCAAATGGGTGCGCCTGCTGGGCAGCTATCGGCAGGCACGCCCCCGGTCGGTCGGAGATTGAGGGGCGCCATGCTCCTGAGGACGCTGCGCTGGACCGGCGCGGCGCTGGTCTGGACGCTGATACTCGCCCTGCTGGCGGCGGTCATGGTGCCGCCCTTCCTCGACCGCCTCTATTATGACGGGCCGGAGAGCGGCCATTTTGACGGCGAGCGCTTCTTCAACCCCGACGTGAACCCTGTGCCCGGCCTCAGCGGACCGCGCGGCGGGGTGCTGAACCGGTTCATCCCCGGCCAGCCGCCGACGCCGCCCTGGCCCGAGACTGTCGCGGTCGAACCGATCGACCCCGCGACCCTGCCGCCGCTGAAGGCCGGCCAGATGCGCGCCATATGGGTCGGACACGCCACCGTCCTGATCCAGACGCCGACGCTCAACATCCTGACCGACCCGATCTGGAGCGACGTAGCGGGGCCGTTCAACCTGGCCGGGCCGCGCCGGGTGATGGCACCGGGAATCGCCTTCGACCGGCTGCCGCGAATCGACATCGTCATCGTGAGCCACAATCATTACGACCATCTCGACCTCGCCACACTCAGACGACTATGGGACCGCGACCGGCCGGCGATCGTGACGAGCCTGGGCAACGACAGCGTCATCGCGCAAGCCGGCATCCCCTCGCGCGCGCTCGACTGGGGCGAGGCCGCGCGCGCCGGCAAGGCCACCGTCCACGTCACCCGCAACCATCATTGGGGGTCACGCTGGCTGACCGACCGCAACCGCGCGCTCTGGTCGAGCTTCGTGATCGAGACGCCGGAGGGCAATGTCTTCTTCGCGGGCGATACCGGCCCGGGCGACATGCGATGGCCGGACGAGGCGCGCCGCTTCGGCCCCGTTCGCCTCGCCATCCTGCCCATCGGCGCGTTCCGCTTCGTCCCCGGCCAGATGGTCGCGGGCGCCCATATCGGCCCGCGCGAGGCGGTGGAGGTGCTCGAACGCCTCGACGCCGCCGCCGCGATCCCGATCCACTGGGGCACCTTCCGCCTGTCGCTGGAGGCATGGGGGACACCGGTCGCGCTCCTCCGCCAGTTCCTCGACTGCGCAGGCATGCCATTGTCGCGCTTTGCGCCGATGATGCCGGGCAGGCCAATGATGGTCGCGCAATCCGCGCCAGCGCCGGTGGCAAAGGCCGTGCCTGCACGCTGTACGGACGACGCGCCCGAGATCACGCGTTACCCGTAAGCCACGCCCGCCCGCGCAGGGTGGTCATCGGCTCACGCGGAGACGCGGAGATCATCGCGCCATCCTCTCCGCGTTCTCGGCGCCCCTGCGTGAAATGGGGTTCGCGCAGAGGCGCAAAGGACGCGGAGGCACAGTGACGCGCGGTGCGGCCCATTTCTCTCCGCGTCTTCGCGTCTCCGCGTGAACCCCAGCCGCTTCGCCGCCAGCGGCTCCGTCAGCCCAGCTCGTCACCCTTGCAGTCGCCGACTCGGCGGCCCTTGACGGTCGCCTTCATCGTCATCGCGCCGCCGCGCCCGGGAGCGCTCATGTCCATGTTCATCGTGTAGGCGTCATCGCCATAGTTGCCGGTCATCGCCATCCGGCGCGTGCCGGCGTCCTCCTTGCAGGTCATGGTCAGGTCGATCCTGCCGTTGCCCATCGTGAAATCGTCGTAGCGGCAATTGGGCGCGTCCTGGCCGGCGAAGAAATCCTCCTTCGGCCGTTCCGCTTCCTCGGGGGTGACACAGGTGGCAAAGCTTTTCCCCTGGCCCATTGCCGACTGCATCTGCTGCTTCACTTCGGGGGGCATGCCGGGGATGGAAATGTCCTGCACCTCCATGCTCGTCTCCCACCGGCCCGGAGAGATGAAGCTTTCGTCGGCGATGTCGGCATTCTTCACCTTCTCAGCCACTTCGGCGACGCTGGCATTCTCCGCCGTCACCGTGTCGCCGCCCCCGCACGCCGCGAGCAGCAACATCGCCCCGCCCCCCAACGCCGCGCCCATCGCTCTTGCCTGCCGCATCCGTACCTCCCTGTTCCCGGTTGTCGCCAGTCTAGCGGGAGGGGGGATCACAGGCAATTGATGGTGCCGGACGCACTTGCCGGGTTGGGCGCGCTTTGGCAGATAGCATATCGATCACGTGCCCCGCGGAGTGTCCGACGTGCTGCTACCCGGCGATCCCGTCCCGTCCTTCTTCGCCCGAGGACTCAGCAACCCGCGCTACTCTTTCGACAGCGCCGCCGGGCGCTACCTCATCCTCACCTTCCTCGGCAGTTCGCAGGTGCCCGGCGCGGCAGCCTTTCTTGAAAGGATGCGCGCGGACGTCGGGCCGTTCGACGATCTGTTCGCGTCCGCCTTCATCGTCTCGCAGGACGGCGCGGACGCGGAGCGCGGCCTATTGCGCGAACGCTATCCGGGCCTGCGCATATTCATCGACGCCGATCACAGCCTCGCCCGGCTGTTCGGCGCCACAACCGGCGAAGGTGACGCGGCCCGGCTTTCTCTGGCGAGCTGGATACTCGATCCGGGCCTTCGTGTGCTGAAGGTCGTGCCCGTCACCGACCTTGCCACTCATGACGCCGATCTGCGCGCCGCGCTCGGCGGGCTGACACCGCCGGCCGAGAATCTCGGCGGCTGGGCACCCGTGCTGATGGTTCCGAACGTGTTCGAACCCGAATTCTGCCGTGCGCTTCTCGACTATGCCAATGACGGCCGGTTCGAGGAAAGCGGCTATATGCAGACCGACCCGGCCACCGGCCAGACGATTATGCGGGTCGATCATGGCCACAAACGGCGATCCGACTGCTCGATCGAGGACGAGGGCATGCGGTCGGCGATCCAGGCGCGCATCCTGCGCCGACTGGTCCCGCAGGTCGAACGCGCCTATCAGTTCAAGGCGACGCGGATGGAGCGTTACCTGATCGCGCGCTATGACGCCGACACGGGCGGGCATTTTCGGCCGCACAAGGACAATACCACGCTCGGCACGGCGCACCGCCGCTTCGCGGTGTCGATCGGCCTCAACGCCGACAATTACGAGGGAGGCGATCTGCGCTTCCCCGCCTTCGGCCCACGTACCTATCGCCCGCCAACCGGAGGCGCGATCGTCTTCTCCTGCTCGCTGCTGCACGAGGCCATGCCGGTGACGAGCGGGCGGCGCTATGTGTTCCTTCCCTTCCTCTATGACGAGGAAGCGGCGAAGGTCCGACTGGAGAATGCGCAGCACCTGCAGGACCCCGTTTTGCGCGACAGTGTCATCCGGTCAGTGTCTCCGCTCACGCCGGCATAGCGCCACCCGATTGCCCTGCCCCCGCCCGCGCCCCATATTGCGGCGATGGCGATCCAGATCCGTACGACCCTTGACGAGCCGGAGACCGGCCAGTCCTTTGTCCCGCACCGCCCGCAGCGGCCCGACAAGATCGAGGGCGGGCGGCCGTTCGTCCTGAAATCCGACTATCAGCCCGCAGGCGACCAGCCGACCGCGATCGCCGAGCTGGTGCGCGAGGCCGAGGCGGGCGAGCGCAACCAGGTGCTGCTGGGCGTCACGGGATCGGGCAAGACCTTCACCATGGCCAAGGTGGTCGAGGCGCTGCAACGCCCCGCGCTGGTGCTCGCCCCCAACAAGATCCTCGCCGCGCAGCTTTACGGCGAGTTCAAGTCCTTCTTCCCCGACAATGCGGTCGAATATTTCGTCAGCTATTACGACTATTACCAGC
>CAZJCT010000103.1:0-9685 GCA_964544675.1 uncultured Sphingobium sp. | reverse complement strand
ATCTTGTCTGCCGGAGCCGCAGTCCAGTTGGGAGGATCGAACGGCAGCACATTGTCTGGATCCCCCATCCAGACCCAGACAAAACCCCCTGCTTCGCGAACCGGATAGGCCTTGGTCTTCATCGTCTCGCGCAGTTTGGCGTCGGCCGGTTCGGAGGACATGTCGACGGCGTTGCCGTTCACGTCGAACTTCCAGCCATGGTAGAGACAACGCAATCCGCATTCTTCGTTGCGGCCAAAGGCCAGCGAGGCGCGGCGATGCGGACAAAGTTCGTCGAGTGCGCCGATCCGGCCTTCGCTGTCCCGGAACACCACCATGTTTTCGCCGAGCAAGCGAACGCGCAGTGGAGTGCCGTCGGGTTCGGCGACTTCCTCGATCATGCAGGCCGGAAGCCAATGCTGGCGCATCAGGCGGCCCATCGGGGCATTGCCTTCAACGCGGCAAAGCAGGTCATTCTGTTCAGGTGTCATTGTGTTTCTCCCTAGCGACTTTTCTATGGGGTGGGTCGGTCCTCTCCGGGATTGATCAGGCCGGGCTGTAGTCCAGCCCGATGTCGGCAGCGGGGGCGCTCTGCGTGATCCGCCCGACCGAGACGAAGTCCACGCCGGTCTCCGCGATCTCCCGGATGGTGTCGAGCCTGACGCCGCCGGAAGCTTCGATCGGAACCCTGCCGCCGACGATCTTCACGGCTTCGCGCAGCATCGCGGCAGACATGTTGTCGCACAGCAGCCGCTCCGCCCCCGCCGCCAGCGCGAGTTCGATCTGCTCCAGCAGGTCGACCTCGACCTGGATTTCGAGTTCAGATGCCTTGGCGAGGCCAACTGCCCGTTCGACACCACCGCACAGCGCGATATGATTGTCCTTGATCAGGACTCCATCATCGAGCCGCATGCGGTGATTGGTGGCACCGCCCATGCGGGCTGCATATTTCTCGATGACCCTGAGGCCGGGAATCGTCTTGCGGGTGTCGAGCAAGGTGCATCCGGTTCCGGCGATCTTGTCCGCATATTCGCGGGTGAGCGTGGCTATGCCTGACAGGTGCTGCAGGCTGTTGAGCGCCGATCGTTCGGCCGAAAGCATGGCGCGACCATTGCCCTCCAGGCGCATCAACACGTCTCCCCGTGCGGCGCGTTCGCCGTCGCTCTTCAGAAGTTCGATCTTGGCGCCAGGATCCAGCTTGCGGAAAAATGCGACTCCCAGCTCCAGGCCCGCCACCACGATATCCTGTCGGGTAGCGATGACTGCGCTGAGGCGAAGGCCGTCTCCAATCGTCAGATTGGTGGTAACGTCGCCGCCGGTGCCTAGATCCTCAGCAAGCACGGCAGACACGAAGGTCGCGAGTTCCTGGCGGCCAAGTCCGGCAACCGTTTCAGGCTTGGACATTGGCCCGATCCTCCGGTTGCTTCGTTTCGAATACTCTGCGCATCGTGTTTCCCTTGTTTCATTGCATGCATGGAGATTGGCTTCGCCGCCGACGGTCAAATTTGGCTTGCCGGCGGTGCATGTCCGCACTCTGAGTAGCTTGCATATGCTTCTATATAGAACTATCGGGAATTCAAGCGGGGCCGCCCAATTCAGTTCCCCAATTGTGCGAAAGGTTAGCGTTGAAACACATACGCCTCGGAATCGTGGGTCTCGGACGAGGTTTCATGTTGACCTTGCCTGCCCTTCGTGCCCATCCTGCGGTGCAGCTGAGCGCGGCCCACGACCTGCGCGATGAGGCCCTCGTCCGGTTCGAGTCGCAGTTTGGTGCGACGGTGCACCGCACATATGAGGCGTTGCTGGCGGATTCGGGCGTGGATGCGGTCTACATCGCCACACCGCACGAGCTGCACGCCGCTCAGGCCATTGCCGCGCTCGAGGCGGGAAAACACGTGCTGGTCGAGAAGCCGATGGCGACTTCGGTTGGTGATTGCGCGGCGATGGCGAGGGCGGCAGAGAAGGCGGGCAAGGTGCTCATGGTCGGACCGAGCCACGCCTTCGACGAGCCGGTCCGCGTAGCGGCGGAACTCGTGGCGACGGGGCGCTTTGGCAATGTGCGCTTGGTCAACGCCTTCAACTACACCGATTTCATGTATCGTCCGCGACGGCCCGAGGAACTGGACAGCCGGCGGGGCGGCGGCGTGGTCTACAGCCAGGCGGCGCACCAGATCGACGTGGTCCGGCGGCTCGTGCGCCAGCCGGTGGAATCGGTTCGCGCGGTCGCGGCCAACTGGGATGCATCGCGGCCGAGCGAAGGGGCATACTCGGCGCTGATGACGTTTGCATCCGGCGCCGCGGCCACGCTCACTTACAGCGGCTATGCCCACTATGACAGCGACGAGTTGCTCGGCTGGATTTCGGAGCTGGGCCGGCCGAAGGATCCTGCGCGCTATGGGGAAGCCCGGAAAGCACTGAAGCAGCTTTCGCAGCAGGACGAAATCGATGCCAAGCTGGCCCGGACGTTCGGATCGGCCTCTGCGGGCGATCCTGCCGGCGCGCCTCACCACGAACATTTTGGATTCGTCCTCGTGAGCTGTGAGCGGGCCGACCTCAAGCTGCTGCCGGCCTCGATCGAGGTCTTTGGCGATGAACGGCGCGAGACCATTCCGGTCGCCCCGCCGACGCTTCCCCGCGCAAATGTGATCGACGACTTCGCCGCCTCGATTCTCGGCGCGAGGCCGCCGGTCCACGACGGCTGGTGGGGTCTCGAAACCATGGCCTGCTGCGCCGCACTGCTGGAATCCAGCCGCATCGCGACCGACGTCAAGCCCCAGACCATCATTCAGGAATCAAAAGGAAACACCATTCAATGAGCCGTCTCAATCTATCTTTCGCCTGCTGGGGATATGACCGGACCGAAGCACTCCAGACCGGCCAGGTCCGGCCCGACGGGATCGATCTGAACTTTCAGGTTCTCGATGTGGAGGAGACGTTCTTCCGCATGATCCGCAACCGCGAGTTTGACGTGGCCGAAATGTCGATGTCGTCCTATTGCGTCACGCTGGGGCGCGAGGATCCGGGTTTCATCGCCATCCCGGTCTTTCCTTCGCGCTTCTTCCGGCATGCGGGCATCTTCGTCTCGGCGAAGAGCGGGATCGAAAAGCCCGCGGATCTTGTCGGCAAGCGGATCGGCGTTCCGGAGTACCAGCTCACCGCGCCGGTGTGGATCCGCGGTATCCTGCAGGATGAATACGGCGTCGATCCGTCCTCGGTGACCTATTTCTTCGGCGGGGAAGAGGAGCCGGGCCGGGAAGAAAAGCTCAA
Organism: uncultured Sphingobium sp.; assembly: GCA_964544675.1. Lineage (GTDB taxonomy): Bacteria > Pseudomonadota > Alphaproteobacteria > Sphingomonadales > Sphingomonadaceae > Sphingobium. The sequence goes on along the minus strand of CAZJCT010000103.1, from coordinate 6,439 downwards.
GATCAATCTCCCCGAGAAGTTCAAGGTCATTCCGATCGGACCCGAGCAGACCATTTCGCGAATGATCGCCGATGGCGAGCTTGACGCGGTCTATGCGCCCCGCGCGCCTTCGACCTTCTATTCCGAACCCGATAAGGTCCGGCGCCTGTTTCCGGACTTCGTCGCGGTCGAGAAGGCCTATTTCGCGAAGACGGGCATATTCCCGATCATGCATGTCGTCGCGATTCGTCGCGATGTCTACGAGAAGAACCGTTGGGTCGCCCAGGCCCTGTACAAGGCGTTTGTCGAGGCTCAGAAGCTTGTCTACGAACAACTGATGGTCTCGGCGTCACTCAAGACAATGCTGCCCTGGCAGATCGCTGCGGTCGAGGACACGATCGCAACCATGGGCAAGGAATGGTGGCCCTACGGCATCGATCGCAATCGGCACGTCATAGAGACGTTCACGCGCTACCACCATGAGCAGGGTCTTTCGCCCCGGCAGTTGACGGTCGAGGACATGTTCGCACCGGAAACGTTCTCCGAATTCCGAATCTGACGACTGCCGTGGGGTGTTGCGCGCTTCGCGGGGGCAGGGCTCCTGTCCCCGCGAATGTGGGGTGCGCGCGCGCCCTTGCCGATCCGTCCTGCCGGCGCGGTAGGCTCACACTGCCCGTTGCGCGGAGTTGTAGCGAGGCAGAAAGAGGATGGCGATCATCAGCACCGCGATCGACGACCAGCACATGGTTAGGGCCAGATCGTAGTTGCCGGTCCTGCTCGCTAGTGCGGCAAAGACGATTGGCCCTCCGGTGGCTCCGAGCGAATAGGATGCAAACATCAGCGAGAACATCGTCGTAAACACCGACCGGTCGAAGTACTTGCTGATCATGAACCCGAGGAAATCGACCTCGGCCCCGATGCTCAGGCCGATGCCGAGCGCGGCCACGGCAAACGCGAACGAAGAACTGCCGAACTGGAGCGTCAAGAGCCCGCCGGCGGTTATCAGGAGAATGGTGGCCATAACCCTGGGCGCGAAAATCCGGTCGAATGCCGCGCCGCCGGCCAAGCGGCCGACCAGGATGGCCGCGCCAAGGAGGGACTGATAGGTGGCGGCGTCGGTCAGGCTCAGGTTGCGGGCCATCAGAAGGGGTACGAAGTTGGCGACGCAGGAAACCAGCACGGCGCCGGTGAAGAACGCAAAGGCCAGCATGAGCCAAGTCCGGGGGGTACGAAAGGCGGACCAATCGAACCTCGATCCCGCGGCCCGGCCATTCGCTGGGGCGGCCATGGGCTCTGAAAACGGTCGCAGGAAGACTATCGCAATTGGCAGGGCGACGGCAAAGACCATGCCGGCAAAGGACAGTGCGGTAATCCGCCAGCCGAAATGTTCGGTTATCTGTGCTGCCAGGATGGGGAAAACGGCCGCGCCGACCCCGACGCCCAGCATGGTCGCGCCAAGGGCGAGGCCGCGGAACCGGTCAAACCAGCCCACCACGATGCTGGCGAAGGCGGGCGGCAAGGTCCCGCCGGCCAGAATGCCGACCGCAAGAAATGCCAGGCCCGCAACCACCGGGTCACGCGGAACCGCTGCAATCGCGACGAAGCAGATGCTCAGCATGACAGTCGAAAAAATGATAATTCGCCGAGCCCCGATGCGATCGGCTGCGACCCCCCACAATGGGCCGAACAGAGCAGACCCAAGACTATACGAAACAAATATCATGTTTCTATCGACGACATCCCATCCCAAATCGGACGCCATTGCCGTAGCCAATACGCCATACGTATAAATGACTAGGACGCCTACGCTAAGCATCATTCCAATAAACGCAGAAAACACAACAACCCAACCTGCGCGGGAATCCTTTTCTCTTGAAATGTAGGTCATTTCAGTGGCCATTTCTAATCCCTTGGTATCGCATATTTCAATATGGGCAGGATTGTCCTAGCCCTGCAATTCCGTATTCGGCACGGTGGCCAGATTGCGAGCAGTTTGCAATTCCAATTATCACATGGCAAGAAGCGGGAATGAATTTTGCTCCCGCAGGCATGCGGTTAGGGTTGAAGTCGTTTGGTGCCGTATCAGGGGGCTGACCTCATGTTGCGATCGCCAGCCGGCTCGATAGAATGGGCTGTCCATCGTGAGGAGCAGGTGTGGGTACAGTTGATAAGGCATTGGGGTTATTGGGACTGTTCTCGATAGAGGAGCCGCAATGGACCGTCGAAGCAGCGGCTAGCCGCACTGGAATCCCGACGAGCACGGCCTATCGGTATTTTCGCAGCTTGAACGAAGCTGGTCTGATCACGGATTTCTCCGCCGGTCGTTATGTGATTGGTCCAGCGGTCATTCATCTGGACAGGGTCGCACGGGGGACCGACCCGCTTGTGCTGGCAGCCCAGGATGCGATGGACAATCTGATCAATCGTGGGCCGGACAGGAGTGTGGTCATTCTTGCAAGAATTTTCGACCGCCGTGTCATGTGTGTCGATCAACGACGCAAAGGCTACCATCCGCTAACGATCAGCTATGAACGGGGGCGGCCGATGCCGCTTTACCGCGGTTCGGTGTCCAAGATTATCCTGGCCCACTTGTCTCCACGACTGATTGTTCGCTGCTTTCATGACGATCGGATTGATATTGAGGAGGCTGGCCTCGGATCGGACCTCAAGTCGTTCCGCCGGAATCTGCGGCTGATACGGCGCGCCGGCTACAGCGTCACCCACGGTGAGGTCGACAAGGGAGTGATCGGTATTGCCGCGCCGATCCTGTCGCCCAATGGCGACGTGTTCGCGTGCCTGTCACTGGTCGTGGCGGAAGAGACCACGCCGGAGGGCAGCATCGAGAAGCTCGTGGCTCTGGTACGCAAGGAAGCTTTGGCAGTGACCGCTTCGCTTGGCCTGATGTCAGACAACTGAAGGGTCGATCTCAGATCCGTTGCGGCGCACGGCTGAGGTCATTGGCTCCGTCAACCGCTTTGCGCAGGAGGCGCAGGAGCTCGTTCGCCTCTTGTGCGCTCAGCCCTCGGGTCATGAGCCGTTGGGCTGCTTCCACGCCCGGGCGGACCAGCTCAAGAGTCGATCGTCCTTCCGCAGTAACAGCCAAGGCGCGCGCGCGCCTGTCGTTCTTGCTGATGCTCCGCTCAATGAGGCCTTTGCTTTGCAATCTGTCGACGACGCCTGTGATCGTAGTGCGATCAAGGGCGATCTCCTTTGCCAGGCTTGCCTGGTCGAGACCTGGACAGGTATTTATCGCGGCAAGCGCGGCGTATTGAACGGGCGTTATGTCGCATCCGATCGCATCCATCTCGGATTGGAACACTGCAACGGCGATCTGCTGGAAGCGGCGGGCAAGATGGCCCGGTTTGTTTTGGTAATCGCGGTCGGTCGTGCCCATGGGACCCCTCGGATAACACAAATGGTATTGTCAGTACACTGAGGATCAGTATACTGAGTTGCTCCCGATGTCCAACAGCCAATTTGGCCAACAGGGCGGAGGACTCAGCGCATCGGAACCGGAGGACGGCAAATGCAATATCATCTGAACGGATTTCATCCCGGAGATCCCGACATTTCCCCAGCCGCAGCAAACACCACAATTGAACGAGCCCGGCTTCCTCGGGAGGTGGATGTTGTCATTGCCGGATGTGGCCCTGCTGGGCTTTGCCTTGCCGCGCAGCTATCGCGCATCGCCGAGATTTCGACTTTGATTGTCGAGCCCAAGGCGGGGCCCATGGAGCGCGGACAGGCCGATGGTATCAATGTGCGTTCCATGGAGATGTTTCAAGCTTTCGGGTTTGCCGAGAAGATCAAGCGCGAGTCGGTCTGGATCAATGAAACCACCTTCTGGAATCCGGATCCTGCCGATCCTGCAAGGATTCGCCGCGTAGGCCGGGTGCAGGATGTCGCAGACGGGCTCAGCGAGATGCCGCACATCCTGATCAACCAGGCGCGTGTGCATGATATGTATCTCGACATCATGCGCAACTCTCCGACTCGGCTTGAGCCGGAGTACGATCTCAAGGTGGCAACCCTTTCGGTCGATCACGATGCCGCCGACTATCCGGTGACCGTAACTCTCGAACACACTTCACCCGAACGTCTGGGACAGACCGAAACGGTCCGGGCCCGCTACGTCGTCGGTTGCGATGGTGCCCGCTCGAACGTGCGCAATGCCATCGGCGGGGCACTCCATGGTGACGCAGCGCACCAGGCCTGGGGAGTCATGGACGTACTGGCGACGACCGACTTCCCTGACTACCGCATGAAGGCAATCATCCAGTCGGAAAGCATGGGTTCGATCCTCGTTCTTCCGCGCGAAGGCGGCTATCTCGTCCGGCTCTACGTTGAACTGGACAAGCTGAATGAGGACGAGCGGGTCGCCGACCGCGGGTTGGGCATCGATGACGTAATCGCCAAGTGCAAGCGCATTCTCCATCCTTACACAATCGATGTGAAGGAAGTGGTGTGGTGGTCGATTTACGAAATCGGCCATCGACTGACCGACACTTTCGACGACGTGCCCAAGGCGCTGGTTGGCAAACGCACGCCCCGGGTTATGCTCGCGGGGGACGCCTGTCATACGCACAGTCCCAAAGCAGGTCAGGGCATGAACGTCTCAATGGGCGATACTTTCAACCTGGGCTGGAAGCTGATTTCTGTTCTCACTGGACGATCCGGCCCCGAACTTCTGCAGACCTACTCGGCCGAGCGCTGGGCCGCCGCAAAGGGCTTGGTTGATTTCGACCACCGATGGGCGCGGGTCGTCGGCACGCGATCCGAAGTCGATGCCAACGACGCGATGCCGCGATTCCAGCGTGAATTCATCAACAATGGCGAATTCACGGCAGGCCTTACAGTTCGCTACGAACCATCGGTCCTGACCGGAACCGACAGCTGGCAGGAACTTGCCACAGGCTTTCCGATTGGCATGCGTTTCCATTCCGCGCCGGTCATCCGCCTTGCCGACGCCAAGCCCATGCACCTGGGCCATGCGATCGATGCGGATAACCGCTGGCGGATATTCACGTTCGCGCCACAAGACGACAGCGGCCAGGCCGGAGGCGCGATCGATTCGCTCTGCGCCTTCCTTGAAAGCGCGCCGGACTCCCCGGTACGCAAGCATACCCGCTCCGGAGAGGATATCGATGCGGTGATCGATGTCCGGGCTGTTTTCCAGCAGGGATTCCGCGATCTGGAGCATTCGGCGATGCCGGCCCTGTTGCGGCCTGTCAAAGGCATCTATGGTCTGTGCGACTACGAAAAGGTCTTCTGTGCTGACCTGAAGAGTGGCGACGACATCTTCGACATGCGAGGCGTCGACCGGCGGAAGGGATGCGTCGTCGTTGTACGCCCTGACCAGTACGTGGCGCAGGTCTTGCCGATCGACGCCTACAGCACACTTGCACAGTTCTTTGCCGGATTCCTCCTGCCAGTGTGAAAAGCTTGGCGCCCTGCTCCTTCCGGTGGTCCAGATGGAACAGGGCACCCTTTCCACTGCGCTGGCTGCAGTTCCCCAGAAATAATGCCTTTGCCAGCACCGCTGGAATGAATAGTATCGATCGAGCCCATCGTATGAGGCACGGCGCGTCCGGCAAACTGGGCGGGATTTCTCCAATCTTCGGGAAGGTGAGAGTGTCTGTTCCGGCCAGAGCCCTGAGAAAGGAGCAAAAGGACCTTACCCGTGAGCGGATACTCGAGGCCGCGACCCGCTTGCTGGCAGACAGCGGTTATGCTTCGCTGCGTGTGGCCGCCGTTGCGAAGGAAGCAGGCGTGTCGCTCGGCGGACAACTTCACCACTTTCCCACCAAGGACGACCTGGTCCTTGCCGTGCTGGAGCGGTTGTCCATTCAGATCATTGAGCTGGCTCGGACCGATGCATCGCAAGCCGACGGGAATCCGGACGTGTTCGGGCTAATCGCCGAAAGTGCCCGCCGTTTTTATGCAACCGAGGAATTTCTGATATTCCTCGACATATTCCTGTCGGTTCGTCGGCATAGCCTGTTTGGCGACGCGGCCAAGTCTCTGATATCACGCGAACGAACTGCAGTCGAACAGGTCTGGAAACCCCATCTCGTCAAGAGGGGAGTGGATGGCGACCGGGCATTGGCCATTATTCGCGCCATTTGGGCGCTTGCTCGCGGCCAGGCGATTTCATCGTCTGAGGAGCACCGGGCCGCCAACGAAACCGTCATGTCTCTCGTCATCGAGGCTCTGAAGGCGGAGTTGAACGGGTGATTCCGCCCGCGGGGGCGCGTGGCATGCAGACTTCGGGTTGGCTCCCGAGCAAACAATGTCGCTCTTCTATCGATCAATAGGCGCGCAGGTGCATGATCAAGGCCGGACCCGCCGGTGGCGAGCTTGGCGACACCAGTGGCCCGGGCAGGGCGGCATGACGCCGGCGCCGGTTGTCAACGGCGGAGCAAAAGTCGGCCATTCGGCGGCGTAAAACCAGGCCATCGTG
>CAZJCT010000102.1:0-9703 GCA_964544675.1 uncultured Sphingobium sp. | reverse complement strand
GCGGACGGTCATGTTCATGTCCGGCTGCGCGGCACGGCGGGCCAGTCGCTCGGCGCGTTCCTGTGCAAGGGGATCACACTGGAGGTGTTCGGCGACGCCAACGACTATGTGGGCAAGGGCCTGTCAGGCGGCATCATCGCCGTCCGGCCGATGGTATCGAGCCCGCTGGAAAGCCAGGCGAACACGATCATCGGCAACACCGTGCTTTACGGCGCGACGGCAGGCAGGCTGTTCGCGGCTGGCCAGGCGGGCGAACGCTTCGCGGTCCGTAATTCGGGCGCCGAGGTCGTCGTCGAGGGCTGCGGCGCCAATGGCTGCGAGTATATGACCGGCGGCACGGTCGTGATCCTGGGCAATGTCGGCACCAATTTCGGCGCGGGCATGACGGGCGGCATGGCGTTCATCCTCGACGATCAGGAAAGCTTCCCCGACAGGGCCAACCCCGAAAGCATCGTCTGGCAGCGGATGAACAGCGCCCATTGGGAATCTGTCCTCAAGGGCCTGATCGAGGAACATGCCGCGCGCACCGACAGCAAATGGGCGAAGGGCATCCTTCAGGACTGGAGCCGCCGCCGCGATCACTTCTGGCAGGTGTGCCCGAAGGAGATGCTGACCCGCCTCGCCGTTCCGCTGAACGACATGGAAACGATCGAGGCGGCCGAGTAATTTCATCGTCCCTGTGCCGTTTCGAAGCATGCGTTTCGGAACGGCACAGATCGGGTGCCAACGACAGGCTTAATGCGGTTCCGGTTCCTTCCCGGGCAGCATATCTCCGCCACGCATTTCGGGTTTCGGAGATCAGCCATGACGCCGTTCAAAGCCGCCATGACCATCGCAGCGCTGACCATCAGCGCTCCAGTGCTTGCGATGAGCAAGCCCGATCCGCAACAGGCCAACGGTCTGCCCAGCGGTGGCAGGCATTCGGGCAGCGGCGGCCATGGTGCATCGTCTTCGTCCGGCGGCGGGGTGGTCGATGTGACGTCGCCGTCAGCGCTGCTGCTCCTGGGCCTCGCCGCCGGCGGGCTCATCCTGGGGCGTCGCGGGCGCAAGTAAGCGATCGCCCGGCGCGACCGGAAGGCGGTCAGCCGACAAGGGCGGAAGAGCCTGCGAGCCTGAGACCGTCCTGATCGGGACGGATTTGATGGCGGGTGGTCGGGCGCGGCCGGGCGCGGCAGCCGGGAGTGGCGCCGGAGGCAGAGCCGCCGCTGGCGTCGTGGCCGGGCCATCGAACGGCAGCGGGCGGTAGGCAGGCAGCGGATTGCCCGCATGGCTCCCCTCGCGCTGCCCTGTCACATAGCGATCATCATCAGCGGAATAGCGCGCGCCCTGGTCATAGGCCGCGCCCTCATCATAGCTTGCACCATATTGTGCCGCCATGCGGGCCGCGAGCCCGGGGCCACACCCCCGGCAGCGATAGTCCCCCGGCTGGGGCCCGGACAGGCCGCTGTCAAGGCCGGGATCATGGTCCGCCGTCGCGGCATCGGACGATGCGAAATCCTCGAAGGAACCGGCGCTCGAAAAGGAACGCGTTCCTCCCGTGGCATAGGATGCGAGCAGGAGGCCCCCCACACCGCCCGCGCACGCGATGGCCAGCGCGACCGCGATCCTCGGCATCGGGCCGCGCGCCCTGCTCAGCCTGCCGCGGTTCTTCACCTGCCGTTCGGACATGGCGCTCTCCCTGTTACCGTCCCGCATGGAAATTCATGGCGTTGGCGTGAGGTTCCGATCCCATGCTATTGGGCTTTGCGGGTGGGACCATCGTCGTTAAGAGATCATCGCCATGTGGCGCCTGTACCAGTTCCCGCTCTGCCCCTTCTCTCGCAAGGTCCGGCTGTTGATGGCCGAGAAGGGCATGACCTACGATCTCGTCCGCGAGTCGCCGTGGGAGATGCGCGACGATTTTCTCGACATGAACCCGGCAGGCACCACACCGGTGGTGACATCGGCGGAACGCAGCCTGGTGCTGATCGACAGCCAGGCCATCTGCGAATATTTCGAGGAGACGTCGGAGCAATTCCCGCTGATCTCCGGCTCGGCGGCGGCGCGCGCGGAAATCCGGCGGCTGGTGGCGTGGTTCGACCAGATCTTCTTCGGCGACGTGGTCGCGCCGCTGCTCCACGAGCGCATGAAGAAACGAATCCTCCACCGTCAGGCTCCTGATTCGACCACGCTGCGCGAAGCGATGCGCCGCGCCAACCAGCATATGGACTATATCGACTATCTGCTCGACCACAGAAGCTGGGTGGGCGGGCCGACGATGAGCCTGGCCGACGTCGCGGCGGCCGCGCATCTGTCGGTCGCCGACTATCTGGGCGGCGTCGATTGGGACGCCCATCGCCCGACCAAGCGCTGGTACATGGGCATCAAGTCACGCCCGTCGTTCCGCCCGCTGCTGTCGGAGCGGATGGAGATCGTGACCCCCCCGAAACATTATGATCAGGTCGATTTTTAGGAGCGAAGACAGGCTCCCATTTGTCCGTCACCTCAGATCCGTTCGTCACCCCGGCGAAGGCTGGGGTCTCACGCGGCAGCGCGCTACGTCGAGCGATGCCAGCCTGCGCTGGCATGGCGTGGGGGTGCGGATTTAGCCGCGGTGCTTGCCCCGCTTGCCGCCGATGTGGCGGATGTTGGCGGGGCGTCCGCGCCGCTTGATCTCGCGCGGGCGGCGGCGGTCCCCGAAGCCGGGCGCGAAATCGCCACCTTCGGGCAGCGCGAAGCGGAGCGCGCCCGAAATCGGGTCGGCCTCGACCAGCCTGAGGTCGATCTTCTGGCCCACGATATAGCGGTCACCCGTCTGCTCGCCCTCCAGCGCCTGCGCGGCCTCGTCATAACGGAACCGTTCGGCACCCAGCGTCGACACAGGCACCAGGCCGTCGCCGCCAAGCTCCTCCACCGTGGCAAAGAAACCGAAGCTCTGGACGCCGGTGATGCGGCAGGCGAGCACCTCTCCCACGCGTTCCGCCAGAAAGGCCGCGACATAGCGGTCGACCGTTTCGCGCTCGGCGGCCATGGCCCGCCGCTCATACTGGCTGATGCGTTCGCCGATCGGCCCCATGTCGTGGCGATCCTCCGGCGACAGGCCGGTGCGCGGGGCGATGTCCCCACCCTTTGGCGCGGGCATCTCAAGGCCATAGGCATCGACCAGCGCGCGGTGGACCAGAAGATCGGCATAGCGCCGGATCGGGGAGGTGAAATGGGCATAGCTCGCCAGCGCGAGCCCGAAATGCCCGGCATTGGGCGGCGCATAATAGGCCTGCGTCTGGCTGCGCAGGATCTGCTCCATGATCTGCGCGCGCGACGGATGGTCCTGTCCGATCCGTTCGATCAGCGCGTTGAAGGTGTTCGGCGTGATCACCTGCCCCAGCGCGAAGCCGATGTCGAAGGTGCCGAGATAGTCCTTGAGTCCGAGCAGCTTCTCGCGGCTCGGCGGCTCGTGGATCCGGTACATGACGGGCGCCTTCTTCGCCTCCAGCGCCTTGGCCGCCGCGACGTTGGCGGCGATCATATAGTCCTCGATCAGCCGGTGCGCGTCGAGCCGTTCTCTCACCCTGATGCTGGTGATGCGGCCCGCTTCGTCGATGACCACCCGCCGCTCGGGCAGGTCGAGGTCGAGCGGCCCGCGCTTGTCGCGCGCCTTCGCCAATACGCGCCAGCAGTCCCATAGGGGCTTGAGGGCGATCTCGACCAGCTCGTCAGAAGCGCCATCGATCGCCGCCTGCGCCTGCTCATAGGGGATGTTCGCCGCCACGCGGATGATCGCGCGGGTAAAGCGCCAGCCGGTAACCTTGCCGTTGCGGTCGATGACGAGGTGGCACGCCATCGCGGCGCGATCCTCCCCCGCTTTGAGCGAGCACATGTCCGACGACAGCGCGTGCGGCAGCATCGGCACGACGCGGTCGGGGAAATAGACGCTGTTGCCGCGCCGCCGGGCCTCGCGGTCGAGCGCGCCGCCGGGCCGCACATAATAGCTGACGTCGGCGATGGCGACGATGGCGCGAAAACCGCCCTCGTTCGCCGGGTCCTCGTCGGGCGCCGCCCAGACCGCGTCGTCATAGTCGCGCGCGTCGACCGGATCGATCGCGACGATCGGCAGATGGCGCAGGTCCTCGCGCGCGTCGGCATGAAGCGGCAGGTCGTGAACCCGCGCCGCCTCCGCTTCCGTTTCGGCCGTGAAGACATCGGGGATGCCATGTTTGTGGATCGCGATCAGGCTGAACGCGCGCGCCTCGAACGGGTCGCCGAGCACATCGGTCACCCGCGCCGACACGCGCGGCGGGCGACCCGATGCCTCCGCCAGTACCAGGTCGCCGGGCTGCGCCTCCCCGACATCGGCGATGCGGGTTTCGTTCCTGATCCGCTTGTCGACGGGCTTGAGCCACAGCCCGCCCGCCTCGTCACGGCGCACAACGCCGAGCAGAGCGTCCGCGCCCTTGGCGAGCTGCTTCATCGGATGCGCGATCCAGCCCTTGCCCGCCTCCTCCGTGCGCGCGAGGATGCGGTCGCCGACGCCCAGCGCCGGCCCGCGACGCCCTCGCTCCATCACGCGCAGGCGCGGCGGCGGAATGCCCTCGGCGTCCCAGCGCTCGGGCACCGCATAGACATCGCCGCCCTCGATCGCGACGATGCGAAGCACGGTGACCTTGGGAACGCCGCCCATCTTGTGAAAGGCTCGCGCGGGACCGACGTCGATCAGCCCCTCGTCCGCCATGTCGCGGAGCAGCGCCTTGAGCGCGATCTTCTCCTGCCCCTTCAGGCCAAAGGCGCGCGCGATCTCGCGCTTGCCGGCCGCCGTGTCGGACGTTTCGATGAAAGAGAGAATATCGTCGCGCGAGGGCATGCCCGGCTGACGGGAGCTTTGTTTCCGGGGCGGGGTCATGGCCCGCTATATGGGAATGCGGCGGGTCAGGTCCAGAGCGGGGGTCGCAGGGACGTCAGTCGCTCTCGCGCGCGATGTAGATGCGGTTGCGACCATGTTCCTTGGCCAGGTAAAGCGCGCGGTCAGCGGCCTTCAGCGCATCGCGCGGCTCGTCATAGCCGAACACGTCCGCCACGCCGCCGGAGAAGGTCACCTGCTCCATCCGCTCGCCGGTCTTGCGATCGACCAGATTGCGTTCGGACAGGTCCTGGCGCGCATCGTCGACGATCTTGCACGCCTCCGCGACACTGCGGCCACGGAACAGCATCACGAACTCCTCGCCGCCATGCCGGGCGACGTGGCATTTGTCGCCGGACACCTTGGCCAGCAGGCTCGCCACGAACTTCAGGACGCGGTCGCCCGCATCATGGCCATGGGTGTCGTTGATGATCTTGAAGTGGTCGATGTCGCAGAAGGCGACGCTCAGCGCCTCGCCCCCGGTGCGCGCCGCGACGACTTCCTCACGGAGCGTATTCTCGAAGGAGCGGCGATTGGGCAGGCCGGTCAGATGGTCCTGCTCCGCCGCCTTGCGCGCGGTTTCGAGATTGCGCTGAAGCATCTGCGTCTGCTTCTGCCCCTCGCGCATCTTGTGCTCGACCTCGCGCGTATGGTCGATCATCGTGCGGGTCAGGCCGATCAGCTTGGCGATCACGTCGCCGCCCGGTTGACCCTGGGCGAGTTCGCTCGCCTCGCGCTGCAGCGCGGCACCGTAATCCTTCGCCGATGTGGTCGATTGATCGGCGATCGTGGTCAGATGCTGGATGTTCGCCTCGACCTTCTGCAACATTTCGGCGAGGCCGTCGGGGGAAATCTCGTCCACCTGCTGCTGCGCGACGATCGTTTCCGCGAACCCGTTAGTCAGCTTGCCCTTTTCGGTCAGGACGGCGCGAACCGCCTTCTCGATCGCCAGATCGTTGCCCGTGAGATAGTCGTAGGCAAGGCCGAAATTGAGCGGCGTCAGGTCGAGATCATGCGCGAACAGAAAGCTGCCGATGTCGTCATACAGCGCCTTTCGCCGCTCCACCTCGCGGCGAAGACGGCCATTTCCCTGCTCGCGCGCGGGTTGAGAGGAAGGAGCTTCCTCCGGCTCATCCCGGCCGATCAGGCTCTTGCTCCACTTGGCGATCTTGCCACCAAGTCCTGAACTCGCCTCAACTGCGGGCACCCGCGCCTCCATTTCCTGACGCCCCTGTCATAACCGAGGATAGTTGAACCTTGGTGAACGTTACGGCAAGGTAGCAAAATTCCTGAGACGCGGACTTGCGCTGCCTGCCCCTCAGCGTGTAAGGGGGCCGCAGCGGAGCAACGTGACCGCCGGCGCCTCGGCTTGCCGATGGCGGCCCGCTTATCAACCCCAAACCTGTTTCGGAACGTCCCCTCGTCACGTGGGTGGTTTTTCGACCCATCGCCGGACGTCGCGCAGCATGCGCGGCGCGCGGCCATTATTGACGAGTATGCACATGACCGAATTTTCCGAGCTTGGCCTCAGCCAGCCCCTGCTCAAGGCCGTCGAGGCCAAGCGCTACACCACCGCCAGCCCGATCCAGGCGCAGGCCATTCCCTCGCTGCTCCAGGGCCGCGACCTGTGCGGCATTGCGCAGACCGGCACCGGCAAGACGGCCGCCTTCGCGCTTCCGGCGCTAGACCATCTGCACCGCAATCCCCGCCGCCCCGGCACGCGCGGCTGCCGGGTGATGGTGCTGTCGCCCACGCGCGAGCTGGCCGCCCAGATTGCGCAGAGCTTTATCGACTACGGCCGTTTCCTGTCGTTCAAGGTCGACGCGGTGTTCGGCGGCGTTCCGATCAATCGGCAGATTGCCAAGCTGCGTCAGGGCACCGACATCCTCGTCGCCACGCCGGGACGGCTGCTCGACCTGCTTGAGCAGCGCGCGCTGACGCTGGCGGACGTCGAGATCTTCGTCCTCGACGAAGCCGATCAGATGATGGACCTCGGCTTCATCGCCCCGCTCAAGCGGATCGTGAAGTTCCTGCCCAAGCAGCGGCAGAGCCTGTTCTTCTCCGCCACCATGCCCTCGGCCATCGCCGATCTCAGCCAGCAGTTCATCAAGGACCCGGTGCATGTGTCGGTGGCACCGCAGTCGACGACGGCGGAACGCGTCCGGCAGGTCGTCACCTTCGTCAACCAGAAGGAGAAGCAGGCGCTTCTGACGCTGACGATCCGCGCGGAAGAAATCGACCGCGCGCTGATCTTCACCCGGACGAAGCATGGCGCCGACCGCGTGGTGCGCAATCTGAACAGCGCCGGGATCGACGCGGTGGCCATCCACGGCAACAAGTCGCAGGGCCAGCGCACGACCGCGCTTCAGGCCTTCCGCTCGGGCCAGGTCCGGCTGCTCGTCGCGACCGACATCGCCGCGCGCGGCATCGACGTGTCGGGCGTCAGCCATGTGATCAATTTCGAGCTTCCCAACGTCGCCGAGCAATATGTCCACCGCATCGGCCGCACCGCGCGCGCCGGCGCGGAAGGCATCGCGATCAGCTTCGTGGCCGATGACGAGCGCCCCTATCTCAAGTCGATCGAGCGGACGACGCGCGTCAAGTGCGAGGTTCGCCCGCTGCCCGCCAACTTCGTTTCCGAAGCGGCGGCACTGCCGAAGGCGCCTGCGCCCGCGCGCGAGGAGCAGCGCCACGAACGCCGTCCGCATGATGGCCAGCGCAAGCACGGCCAGCGGAGCGGTGGAGCGGAGCGTCCCGAGGGTGACGGAACCCGCCGCCCGCATCACAACCGCCGGCGTTCGGTGGGGGCTCATGCCGGCGCGGTACGCAAGACCGGCAGCGCGCCGGCTCGCGGCGAGCGATAAGGCGGCTTCTGTTCGTTACCCCGGCGAAGGCCGGGGTAACCGATGACTGCGCCGCCGCCTACTCCTCTTCCTCGTCGCGGTCTTCCATCGGCGGGTGAAGACGCAAGCGCGTGACGCGCCGCGTGTCGCCCTCGACCACTTCGAGGCGCCAGCCGCTTTCGGGATGGTCGAGCACTTCGCCCGGTTGCGGCACATGGCCGGCGATGACGAAGGCAAGGCCGCCGAGCGTGTCGACATCCTCCTCCACGTCCGCGATCCGGTCGTCGCCGATCTCGCGCGCGACGTCGTCCAGTTCGGCACGCGCATCGGCGTCCCAGCACCCGTTTTCGAGTGCCGTCAGCATCGCCTCCGGCTCCTCGTCATGCTCGTCCTCGATGTCGCCGACGATTTCCTCGACCAGATCCTCGATCGTGACGAGCCCGTCGGTGCCCGAATATTCATCGACCACGATCGCCAGATGGGTGCGCCTGGCGCGCATCTCGGCGAGCAGGTCGAGCACGCCCATGCTTTGCGGAACATAAAGCGGCTGGCGCACCAGCGGCTGCAACGAGTCCGGCGGCGGGTCGCCACTCGCCAATATGGCGAAGGCATCGCGGATGTGAATCATGCCGGTGATCGTGTCGAGCGTGTCGGCATAGACCGGAATGCGGCTGTGCCCCGCCTCCGCGAACAGTGCCGCCAGCTCGGCGAAGCTCGCATCCTGCGAAATCGCGACGATGTCGGCGCGCGGCACCGCCACGTCGTCGACCGTATGCTCGCTGAAATGCAGGAGGTTGCGGATCATCTGACGCTCGATCGGCGTCAGGTCGCCCTTGTCGGACGGCTTATGGTCGTCGCCGTCATGCTCCGCCAGAGCGGTTTCGATTTCCTCGCGCAGGCTCGTTTCGGTTTCGCCGAACAACAGCGTCCGCAGCCCGCGCCATATTCGTCCGCCTTCGCTGCTACCGCTGCTACTGTCCGCTTCCTTTGCGGTCGCGGACGAACCATTACTCTCCGGCATCGTAACTCAAACCCCCTTCGTACAGTCCAATATCACAATCAATCGGCGCTATATGGGTCGGCAATGCCCAGCGATGCAAGAGCATGGGTCTCCATCCGCTCCATCCGCTGCGCGTCCTCCTCGCCGAGTTCATGGTCGTAGCCCAGCAGGTGCAGCGTCCCGTGGACGATCAGATGCGTGGCATGATCGACAACGTCGACGCCCTTTTCCTCGGCCTCGGCACGGCAGGTCTCCCACGCCAGGATGACGTCGCCGAGCAGGATTTCGCCATCATCGGCCAGCGCCGTGGCTTCCATGAAATCGGGCTGGAGCATGGGGAAGGACAGGACGTTGGTCGGCTTGTCCTTGTCCCGGTAGGCGGCGTTCAGACCCCGTACCTCGGCATCGTCCGACAGCTTCACCGACAGCTCGAACCGGGCGGGCGATGTCAGCATAGGCCCGTGCGGCGTTTCGGCGATGGCGGCACGCGCCGCCCGCTCCGCCACGTCGAGCCAGTTCGCGCCCTGCGCTTCCCATGCGGTGCCGCTATCCAGAATCACGTCAAGCATCGGGTCCCTCATAGGCCTGAACGATGCGGCCGACGATCGGATGCCTGACCACGTCCGCGCGGGTGAAGCGCACGGTCGCGATCCCCTCGACGCCGTCCAGCCGGTTGACGGCATCGGCCAGTCCCGAAACGCCCGGCTGCGGCAGGTCGACCTGCTTGGGATCGCCGCAGACGACCATGCGGCTGTTCTCGCCGAACCGGGTGAGGAACATCTTCATCTGCGCGGCGGTGGTGTTCTGCGCCTCG
This sequence comes from uncultured Sphingobium sp., assembly GCA_964544675.1. GTDB lineage: Bacteria > Pseudomonadota > Alphaproteobacteria > Sphingomonadales > Sphingomonadaceae > Sphingobium. The sequence goes on along the minus strand of CAZJCT010000102.1, from coordinate 173 downwards.
TCGAGGATGATGAAGGCGTTGGCGAGCGTTCGCCCGCGCATGAAGGCGATGGGCGCGATCTCGATCTCGCCGCTCGCGATCCGCCGCTCGACCTGCTCGGCGGGCAGCGTGTCGTAGAGCGCATCGTAGAGCGGGCGCAGATAGGGGTCGACCTTGTCCTTCATGTCGCCGGG
>CAZJCT010000101.1:1871-9805 GCA_964544675.1 uncultured Sphingobium sp. | reverse complement strand
GTCGATGGTGATATATTCCGGCTGGTCCGGCGCGTCCTCCGGGTTGACGGTGCGCGAATAGACGAAGCCCGGCACTTCCTCCCACGGGTCCTCCAGCACCTTACCCTCGGAGGAGGTGTGAAGCATATTGGCGTCGGTGGAGAATGGCGCCTCGCCGCGCTTGTCGCGGGGGATCGGGATCTGGTGCTGTTCGGCGAACTCGATCAGGCGCGTGCGGCTGGTCAGGTCCCATTCGCGCCACGGCGCGATCACCTTGATATCGGGCTGGAGCGCGTAATAACCCAGTTCGAAGCGGACCTGGTCATTGCCCTTGCCGGTCGCGCCATGGCTGACGGCGTCGGCGCCGATGGCCCGCGCGATCTCGATTTGGCGCTTGGCGATCAGCGGCCGGGCGATCGACGTGCCGAGCAGGTACAGCCCCTCATAGAGCGCGTTGGCGCGCATCATCGGGAACACATAGTCGGCCACGAACTCCTCGCGCAGGTCGTCGATGAAGATGTGCTCGTCCTTGACGCCCATCAGCTTCGCCTTGGCGCGTGCCGGTTCCAGTTCCTCGCCCTGACCCAGGTCGGCGGTGAAGGTGACGACCTCGCAGCCATATTCCTGCTGCAGCCATTTCAGGATGACGCTGGTGTCGAGACCGCCCGAAAAGGCGAGGACGATGCGCTTGATGTCGGCGCGATGACTGGTGCTGGGCATGGACGGACTCCGGCGGCTGCAAGGCAGGTTCAAGCGCGCGCGCGTATCAGCGGGGCGTACCACGCGCAAGGGGAAGGGCGCGTATGTTGCATTGCGGCAACATCGGCTCGACAGAGCGGCGAACCGAGAAACCATCGGGATTCCGGCGCATTGAGCGCTCCGTCCGTTCGACAAAGGAGAATATAATGCGTTTCATCACAACCCTCGCTGCGCTGCCGGTACTGTTCGCCGCGGCCCCTGCCCTTGCGCAGGACGGCGGCGAGCGCGCGCCCTTCACCGGGCCGCATGCCGAAGTCCTGATCGGCTATGAAAGCCTGCAGGCCGGCGACGACGATTCCGACGTCAGCGAGGAAGCCGTGGCCTATGGCGTCGCTGGCGGTTTCGACTTCCAGGTCGGCCGGTTCATCGCCGGCGTTGAGGGCGAGTATGGCGATTCCGACACCGATTTCGCTGCGGGCGTTGCCGGGCTGCCGGGCGGCGGATACGCGCTCGACACAGATCGCGACCTGTATGCTGGCGCCAGGGTCGGCTTCGCGGTCGCTCCCTCGACGCTGCTCTATGTGAAGGGCGGCTACACCAATCTGAAGCTGGAAGGGCGCTTCAACGACGGCGCTGGCACCATCTACAATGACGGTTCGACGCTGGACGGGTTCCGCGTCGGCGCCGGTCTCGAGCAGAAGTTCGCGGTGTTCGGCCCGAGCGGCTTCCTGAAGCTGGAGTACCGCTACTCCAACTACTCGAATCTGGACGTCAACTTCCGCGACGCTGATGGCGACGTGATCGAAGGCACCGACGTCGATGTCGACGTGGACCGGCACCAGGTCATGGCGGGCTTCGGCATCCGCTTCTGATCGGACGGGAAGGAGAAGGGGGGCCGGAGCGATGCTCCGGCCCTTCTGCCAGAGCATTATGACATTGCGCTGACCCACGTCCGTTCGTGCTGAGGACCTGTCTCGAAGCGCTCACTCGGGTCCTTCGAGACGCCTCTCAGCCTGCGGCTTCAAGGCTCCTCAGGACGAACGGGCCGATGTGATGTCATCAGAGTCTAGACGATCTGCCCGGCCAGCATCCACAGGCCGATCACCAGGAACAGTCCCGCCGCGAGATAGCGCATCAGCGCCAGCGGAATCCGTCGGACCAATGTCTCGCCCAGCAGAACCGCCGGCACGTTCGCGATCATCATGCCCAGCGTCGTGCCCATGGTGACCATCACGAGACTTTCGAACCGCGCACCGAGCGCCACCGTCGCGATCTGGGTCTTGTCGCCCATCTCCACCAGAAAGAAGGCCACGAGCGTGGTGACGAAGGCGCCCGCGCCCGACGGCGCCTTCAGCGGTTCGTCCTCGTCCATCTTGTCGGGGATCAGCGTCCACAGTGCCATGGCAATGAACCCCACCGCGACGGCGATGCGGAACCAGGGCGCTTGCAGCACGCCTGCGACCCAATGGCCGAGCAGCGCGGCGAGAAAGTGGTTGGCGATGGTCGCGACGAAAATCCCCGCGATGATCGGCAGCGGACGGCGCAACCGGGTGGCGAGGAGGATGGCGAGGAGCTGGGTCTTGTCGCCCATCTCCGCGAGGGCGACCAGGGCGGTCGAGGTGAACAAGGCTTCCATAAGAACGCTATCCCGGCCGGGCAAACAGAACACAATGCCACCGACCTTCCCGCCCGGCCGGACGGAAAGCCGATGCCACTGGTCTTGCCCGGCGGACCTCTTGGGTTCGCCCCGCACGCCACGGCGTCTCCGCCGATTGTGTTGACATGCGGTCATGGCCGTCGCCGGCCCGTGGACTACTCCCCGGATGACCCCACGGGCTTAGGCGAAGGCCCGCCTCCGTTCAACCGCCGCTCGTCCTCCAGCATATAGTCGCGCGTCAGCGGCAGCGCGCGGCGGCTGCGGGTATATTGGAGCTGATAGTTGACGAGGCCGCTATGCTCGAACGACATCGCGGCCCCCGCCAGGTAGAAGGTCCACATGCGGAAGAAGCGTGCGTCGTAGAGCCGCTCGATTGCGGCGCGGTTGTCGACCGTCCGCTTGTACCATTCGCGCAGCGTCAGGGCATAATGGAGCCGCAGCGTTTCCATGTCGGTCAGGAACAGGCGATTGGGCTCGCTCGCGGTCATGATCTCCGACAGCGACGGGATGTAGCCGCCCGGGAAGATATATTTGCGGGTGAACGCGTCGGTTGTCCCCGGCGACCCCGCGCGTCCGATGGTGTGGAGCAGCATCACCCCGTCGAGTGTCAGCAGATTGTGACAGGTACGGAAGAAGGTGCGGAAATTGGGCACGCCGACATGCTCGAACATGCCGACCGACACGATGCGGTCGAACTGGCCGGTCATGTCGCGATAATCCATCAGCTCGAACCGCACCTTGTCGGCGACGCCCGCATCCTCGGCGCGGCGGCGGGCGAGCGCAAGCTGCTCGGTCGACAGGGTGATGCCCGTGACCTCGACATCGAAATGGCGGTTCAGGTACAGCGCCATGCCACCCCAGCCGCAGCCGATGTCGAGCACCCGCTGGCCGGGCTGAAGCCGCAGCTTGGCGGCGATATGCGCCTTTTTCGCCTCCTGCGCTTCCTCCAGGGTCATGTCGGGGCGCGCGAAATAGGCGCAGCTATATTGCCGGTCGGCGTCGAGGAAGAGGTCGTAGAGGCCGGCGTCGAGATCGTAATGATGCGCGACATTGCTGCGCGAACTCGCGCGCCGGTTGATCTGGCGAAGTGGCTTCAGAAGGCGCTTGGCGATCCGTTCGAGCGGCCGTCTCGGGTTGATGCTGCGCGCCTGCTCGCGCGGGTTGTTCGCGAAGACGAGTTCGAGAAGGCCGAGGATATCGCCGCGCTCGATGATGATGCGGCCGTCCATGAAGGCTTCGGCAAAGCCCAGGCGGATGTTGGTGACGATCTGCCACGCCGCCCGCCGGTCGGCAAACCTGATGCATATGTCGGGAAAATCGGGATCGGGCGCACCGTAAACGCTCGTCTGACCCTGCGGGTCGACGACTTCCAGCGTTCCTCGCCGCACCAGACGGTGCAGCACGGGTTCAAGCGGCCCCATCCCCATGCCGCCATCAACTCTTCAGAAGCTGCAATGTTCCGTCAGATCCCCGCATACCATTCATAGCCCGCGACATCCTCCCAGAAACCGCCCTTGCCGCCGTGAATTCCCGACAGGTCGGCCACCGCCTCGATCCGGGTCAGATATTTGGCCTGTTTGTAGCCCAGATGCCGTTCGACCCTGAGGCGCAGCGGCGCGCCGTTGCGCACCGGCAGCGGCGCGTCGTTCAGTGCATAGGCGAGGATCGTCTGCGGATGGAAGGCGTCGATCAGGTCGATGCTCTCATAATAGGGACGGTTACCGCCCATATTGTCGGCGCAGTGGAAGACAAGATAGCGCGCCCGGTCGCTGAGCCCCGCCTGGTCGAGGACGGTCTTGAGCGGGACGCCGCGCCATTTGCCGATCGCGCTCCACCCCTCGACACAGTCATGGCGCGTGATCTGCTCGCGCGCGGGCATCGAGCGGAGTTGCGCGAGACCGAGCGACAATGGCCGCGCGACGAGGCCGTCGACCTGCAACCGCCAGCTTTCGAAGCCGGTGCGCCACACTGCCTTGTACGCTTCGGTATTGGGGTTGAGCGTGCCGTTTCCGCGAAAGAAGGGCGACATCTGGTCAGGACGGAATTCCTTGGCGAGCGCGTGGCGGTCCTGAAGCGACCGCTGTGTCCACTGATGCATGTTCTCGGCGGAGAACAGGATCTTCTGGAAGCGCGGATCGGCGCCCAGCCTGTCGCAGCCGGCAAGGAGAGTGGCGGCCGATGCGGTGAGGCTGCCGATGAGCGCGCGGCGGCTGATCAGGATGCTCATGCCCGGTTCTCCCCCTTGCGACCGACCGGCAGGCGATACCAGCCCGTGATCATCGACCGCACCTCGTTCAGCGGCCCCGCCAGCAGCACCATGATCATGTGCACCACGAAAAAGGCCGCCAGCGTCCAGGCGACGATGAAGTGGATCGACCGCGCCGACTGCCGCCCGCCGAGCAGGTCGACGACCCAGGGCCACGCCGCGTTCATCCCCGGCGACATGGCGATACCGGTCAGGATGACGAGCGGCAGCAGGACGAAGATCACGCCGACATAGCTTGCCTTCTGCAGGACGTTATAGCGCAGCGCTGCCGCGCCGGTGGGAAAGCGCAGACGCGCATGTTCCTTTATATCGTGCAGGATATGGCTGGGCGCCAACTCGCCCTTGCGGAAGGCGAGATCGCGCGAGACATGGCGGTTGACGAGGCTCCACAGCATATAGGCGAGCAGCGAGAAGCCGAGCAGCAGCGCGAACGCCAGATGCCAGTGGCGCGAGGTCGCGAGGCTGTAATGCGACGGGATCGTCAGCCAGTCGGGAAAACGCTCGAGCACCAGCCAGGCCGGATCGGAATTCGCGCCGTAGTGGCCCCAGTACAGCCGGGGATGGGCGTTGAAGATGCCGAGGCCGCTGGCAAACAGGACATAAAGCGTGATCGCATTGACCCAGTGCCACAGCCGGGTCGACAGTCGGTGGCGCTTCACAAGGCTCCCGCCCGCGGGTTCGCCTTCAACGAGGGTTTCGGTCATGCCCGGACTCCGCTTGTCGACAGGATGTTTACCATAGTTCGCGCGAGGCCGCGGAAAAGTTTCACTCCGGTAATGATTTTATGTCGGGGGTCACCCAGCGCAGCCTTGCCTCGACGGAAAACAGGCGTTCGCGCGACCAGTGGGCCAGCAGCCAGTCGGAACGGCCGAGCGGTCCCGCCATCATCCGCGCATGGACGGCGTGGAGCGGCGTGTCGGCCGGCTCGCCCGCCAGATGCGCGCGTGTCGCCCGAAGCGAGGCGAGCGTGATCGTCTCGTGATAGCCCTCGCTGTCGCTGTTGGTCCCGCCGACGCTCTCATTATAGCGGCGGATCATGTCGGGCATGTCGGCTTCGGGGTCGATATCCGGGCAGCGCCGGATCAGCCAGATCGCGGCGGCGAAATGCGCGGCATGGGTCCATTCGGCCTTGGGCAGCGTGCAGGATCGGAAGCGCTCCGCCACATCGACCAGCGCGGCTTCGTCGGCATAGGACATCAGCACGGGGGCATCAGCGGGGACGGGGATTGGCCAGCGACGACAGCACGCCGCGAAGCGTGCGTATCTCCAGGCTGTTCCAGCCGGGCTTGGTCAGCAGCGTGCGCAGCGTCCGCCGGGTCGCGGGCGCGCGGTCGGGCGGATAGAAATAGCCCGCGCCCTCGAGCATTGTGTCGAGCTGCGCGATCATGCCGTCCAGCTCCTTCTGCGGTGCCGGTTCGAGCAGGTCGGTGACCGTGGGCTGGACGAGGGTTTCGCGCTCGCTGGCATGCTTCGACCATTCATAGGCGCAGAGTATGACCGCCTGCGCGAGGTTCAAGGAGCCGAATTGCGGATTGACGGGCACCGTCAGGATCGACCGCGCCAGTGCCACCTCGTCGGTCTCAAGACCCGACCGCTCAGGGCCGAAAACGATCGCGCTGCGCCCGGTGCGGCCGGTGATTTCGCTCGCGGCCTCCTCCGGCGTAACTACGGGCTTGGTCACGCCCCGCTTGCGGACGGTGGTGGCATAGACATGCGCGCAGTCGGCGACCGCATCGGCCAGCGTGTCGAAAACCTCGGCCTGTTCGAGCACCACGTCCGCTCCCGATGCCGACGGTCCGGCGTCGGGGTTGGGCCAGCCGTCGCGCGGCGCGACGAGGCGCAGGTCGGTCAGCCCGAAGTTCAGCATGGCCCGCGCGGCCTTGCCGATATTCTCGCCCAGCTGCGGGCGGACGAGGACGATCAGGGGGGGAGGGGGTGGAGTATGCGTCCTTCGAGACGGGCCTTCGCTGGCGCTCAGTCCCTCCTCAGGACGAACGGTCGTGGGTGCCGGGTGCCGTTCGTCCTGGCAGGACGCTGGGTTTGCCGGGGTGGCGTGTTGGGGGGCTGGCGCGGCTTGGGGAAGGGGTGGCGCGCCTGTCCTTCGAGACGGGCCCTCGCTGGCGCTCAGGCCCTCCTCAGGACGAACGGAGGGTTTCACTAAGTTCCGTTCGCCCTGAGCAGCCGCTGAGCGAAGCGAAGCGGCGTCTCGAAGGGCGCTGGCGCGACTGCCGAGGCGACGGAGTTCATCCCAATCGCCAGCCGCGAGCACTTCCTTCTTCGCCCGCGACCAACCCTTGATTTGCCGTTCGGCAGCGAGCGCGGCTTCTCTCGACGAAAAGTCCTGCGACCACACCAACTCCACCGGCCGCCGTCGGTGCGTATAGCCCGCCACCTCTCCCGACTGGTGCTGCGCCACCCGCCGCTCCAGATCGTCGGTGTGCCCGACATAATAGCTGCCGTCCGAACAGCGCAGCATGTACACCCAGAACGTCACTCGCCGCTCACCTCGCGAATCGATCCGGCGAACTCCTCGAAGTCGCGCGCTTCGGTGAAGTCCTTGTACACGCTGGCAAAGCGGATGTAGGCGACGCTGTCGAGGCCCTTGAGCCCCTCCATCGCCAGCTCGCCGATGCGGTGCGAGGGGACCTCCGCCTCTCCGGCGGTTTCGAGCTGGCGCTGGATTCCCGATACGAGCTGGTCGATCCGTTCGGGCGCGATCGCGCGCTTGCGGCAGGCGAGCTGGATCGAGCGGGCGAGCTTCTCGCGGTCGAACGGCTCGACCTTGCCGCCCGCCTTGCCCACCAGCACCTCGCGCAGCTGGATCCGCTCGAAGGTCGTGAAGCGCGCGCCGCACCCCTCGCACTGACGCCGCCGCCGGATCGCCGCCCCATCCTCGCTGGGGCGGCTGTCCTTCACCTGGCTTTGTTCATGGGCGCAGAAGGGGCAGCGCATTCCGGCATCTCCGTTTGTCCTGAGGCAGAGACTGAGCTTGTCGAAGACCGTCTCGAAGGACCGCTGTGCAACCGCCCTTCGAGACGGTCTTCGCTGACGCTCAGCCCTGCCTCAGGGCGAACGGATCGCTCATCAATAAATCGGGAACCGCGTCGTCAGCGCCGCCACCTTGTCGCGGACGCGCTGTTCGATCTGGCCGTCGCCTTCCTCGCCATTCTTGGCGAGGCCCTCGACCACCTCGGCGATCAGTGCGCCGATTTCGCGGAACTCGGCCTCGCCAAAGCCGCGCGTGGTGCCCGCGGGCGTGCCGAGCCGGATGCCCGACGTCACGAAGGGCGAGCGGCTGTCATAGGGGACGCCGTTCTTGTTGCAGGTGATCCA
>CAZJCT010000101.1:0-1861 GCA_964544675.1 uncultured Sphingobium sp. | reverse complement strand
TCGAGGCCCTTTTCCGCCGCCTTGCCGGTAACGTCGCGGGCGGACAGGTCGACCAGCATCAGATGGTTGTCGGTGCCGCCCGACACGACGCGAAGGCCGGCATCCTCAACCGCGGCGGCGAGCGCCTTGGCATTGGCGACGATGCGGCGCGCATAATCCTTGAACTCGGGACGGAGCGCCTCGCCGAACGCGACCGCCTTGGCGGCCACGACGTGCATCAGCGGCCCGCCCTGAAGGCCCGGGAAGATCGCGCTGTTGATCTTCTTGGCGATCGCCTCGTCATTGGAGAGGATGACGCCTGAACGCGGACCACGGAGAGACTTATGCGTGGTGGTGGTGGTGACGTGCGCGTGGGGCACCGGGCTTTCATGCGCACCGCCGGCCACCAGGCCGGAGATATGCGACATGTCGGCGAGCAGCCAGGCACCCACCTCGTCCGCGATCTCGCGGAAGCGCTTCCAGTCCCAGGGGCGCGAATAAGCGGTGCCGCCGCAGATGATCAGCTTGGGCTTGTGCTCGCGCGCGAGGCTCGCAACCTGGTCCATGTCGATCAGCTCGTCCTCGCGGCGCACCCCGTAGGCGACGGGGTTGAACCACTTGCCCGACATGTTGACGGGGCTGCCATGGGTCAGGTGCCCGCCCGAATTGAGGTCGAGGCCCATGAAGGTGTCGCCGGGGTTCAGCAGCGCCAGGAACACCGCCTGGTTCATCTGGCTGCCGCTGTTGGGCTGGACGTTCGCGAACTGGCATCCGAACAGCTGCTTGGCGCGCTCGATCGCCAGCGTCTCGACGACGTCGGCATATTCGCAGCCGCCATAATAGCGCTTGCCCGGATAGCCTTCCGCATATTTGTTGGTGAAGATCGACCCCGTCGCTTCGAGCACCGCGCGGCTGGCGATGTTTTCGGACGCGATCAGCTCGATCTTGTCCTGCTGGCGCTTCAGTTCGTTCTGGATCGCTTCGAACACCGCCGGGTCGGCAGTGGCGAGATCGTCGCTGAAGAAGCCTTTGGGCGCGGCATCCGCGGGCACGAGGGTCTGGCTGGCCATGGGTGCTGTTCCTTTCAGGATGCGGTGGAGGCGTCCGCCGCGACGGGCGGGTTGGAAAGCTTCTCGACGCGGCGGATGTGGCGGTCGCCGGCAAAGGGAGTCGAGAGAAAAGCGTCGATGATCGCGCGGGCCATGTCGGGGCCGGTCAGCCGGGCGCCGATGGCGACGACATTGGCGTCATTATGCTCACGCGCGAGGCGCGCGGACAGCGGCTCGTCCACGCGTGCGCAGCGGCAGGCCGGATTGCGGTTGACCGCAATCGAGATGCCGATGCCCGATCCGCACAGCGCGATGCCGCGTTCCGCGCGGCCGCCCGCTACTGCGTCGGCGAGCAGATAGCCATAATCGGGATAGTCGACGCTGGTCGTGTCCATCGGCCCCAGATCCTCGACCTCATGCCCCGCCTCGCGCAGCCATGCAGCCAGATCGGCCTTGAGGGCGACGGCGGCGTGATCGGAGGCAATGGCGATGCGCATGGCGAGGAAACCTTGGTTGAGCCGGCGGCGGCGTCCCGGCGAGCCAGCATTTGCGGCTCGGATCGGGCTTGGCGGCGAATCGGTGGCAGCTACTTAAGGATTGCGCCCGATCAATGCCACCTTCTAATCCGCTGCCACCATATGGGGGAGCTGTATCGTCGGGGGATTGCCGGGTGGCACCGGCTGTCTTGTCCGAAACGAAAGCTCTCCTATATCAGCCCTCGAAGCGGTCCCGATCTGGCGATCTCTCCGTGGGCCGGGGCCGTAAACCGCTGAATGAATTTGGGGTTTGAAGAGGACATAATGGCAAAAGTTATCGGCATCGATCTGGGTACC
>CAZJCT010000100.1:0-9842 GCA_964544675.1 uncultured Sphingobium sp. | reverse complement strand
CATGCAGCACCTTGGCGAGCGGCGCGAGGCAGTTGGTGGTGCAGCTCGCGTTCGAAATGACGACGTCGTCGGCACCCAGCGCGTCATGGTTCACACCGAACACGATCGTCTTGTCGACGCCCGTGGCGGGCGCGGAGATGACGACGCGCTTGGCGCCGGCGGTCAGATGGGCGCTCGCCTTCTCCTTGCTGGCGAAGATGCCGGTGCACTCCAGCGCGATCTGCACGCCCAGTTCGGCATGCGGAAGCTTGGCGGGGTCTCGCTCGGCCGTCACCTTGATGCGCTTGCCGTTGACCACGATGCAGTCGCCATCGACGCCGACTTCACCGGGGAACGTGCCATGGACGCTGTCGCGCTTGAACAGCAGCGCGTTCGACTGGGCGTCGCCCAGGTCGTTGATCGCAACGAGGTCGAGGTCGTGGTCGGTACGCTCCAGGATCGCGCGTGCGACCAGACGACCGATGCGGCCGAAACCGTTGATTGCCACCTTGACTGCCATGGGGTGTTCCTCCTTAGTTTTGGTCAAGCGCCGCGCGGATCTGCGGCGCAATCTTGGCGGCCGTCAGGCCGAAATAGTCGTACAGCGCCTTGGCCGGTGCCGACGCGCCGAAGCGGTCGATGCCGAAGCGCAGGCCGCCGAGGCCCGTGATCGCTTCCCAGCCAAAGGTCGTGCCCGCCTCGATCGACACGCGCAGCACGCCGTCGGGGAGCACATCGTTCCGCCAGGCCGCATCCTGCGCGGTGAAGCGCGACCAGCTCGGCATCGAAACGACATCGACGCCGATACCGTCGCTTTCGAGCATGTCACGCACGTTTACCGCGATTTCGACTTCCGACCCGGTGGCGACGATCACCACCTTGCGCGGCGCTGTTGCAGCGCGAAGGCGGTAACCGCCTCTGGCACTTAGCATTCCTGCCTCAGAACGCAACTGCGGGAGGTTCTGCCGGGTGAGCGCGAGAACCGACGGGCCTGTTCCGTTCTGGAGCGCCAGCTGCCAGCATTCCGCCGTCTCGACGACGTCGCAGGGCCGGAAAACCTCCAGATTCGGGATCATGCGCAGCGACATCACATGCTCGATCGGCTGGTGAGTCGGCCCGTCCTCGCCCAGGCCGATGCTGTCATGCGTCATGACATAGACGACCTGCGCGCGCTGCAATGCGGAAAGGCGTATCGCATTGCGGCAATAATCGGAGAACACGAGGAACGTTCCGCCATAGGGGATCACGCCGCCGTGAAGCGCCATGCCGTTCATAGCGGCGGCCATGCCGAACTCACGGATGCCGTAATAAACATAGCGTCCGCCATAGCTGTCGCGGCCGAACGGCCCCGTCGCCTTGGTCTTGGTGTTGTTGGAGCCGGTGAGGTCCGCCGATCCGCCGACCATTTCCGGCACATTCTCGGTCAGCGGCCCCAGCGCCATCTCGCTCGCCTTGCGCGTGGCGACGGTCTGCGGGCTGGCGAGGAGGCCCGATATATAGGCGTCGATGCCGGTGTCTGCCGGCAGCTCGCCCGCCATGCGTCGGCTGAACTCGGCGCCCTGGTCGCTGGCCTTCAGCCGCTCGCTCCACTCGGCGCGGGCGTTGGCACCGCGCTTGCCGAACCCGGCCCAGGCGGCGGCGACATCGTCGGGCAGTTCGAAGGGCGGCAGGTCCCAGCCCAGCTCGGCGCGGCAAGCGGCGATCTCATCAGCGCCCAACGGCGATCCATGAACATTATGGCCGCCCTGCTTGTTGGGCGCGCCCTTGCCGATGATGGTGCGGCACGCGATCAGCGAGGGCCGCTCATCGGTCTGCGCCTCGTCCATCGCGCGGCGAATATCGGCGAAATCATGGCCGTCGCAGGCGGTCACATGCCAGCCGGTCGCGGCATAGCGCGCGAGAACGTCCTCGCTCGTCGACAGGTCGGTGTCGCCGTCGATCGTGATGCGGTTGTCGTCCCACAGCACGTTCAGCCGACCAAGGCCCAGATGGCCCGCCAGACCGATGGCTTCATGGTTGAGGCCTTCCATCAGGCAGCCGTCGCCCGCGATCACCCAGGTGCGGTGATCGACGAGGGCGTCGCCGAAACCGGCGTTCAGGTGCCGCTCCGCCATCGCCATGCCGACCGCCATCGCCAGGCCCTGGCCCAGCGGGCCGGTCGTGACCTCGACACCCGGAAGCTCGAAATTTTCGGGGTGACCCGCGCAGGGGCTGCCGAGCTGGCGGAAATTACGTATGTCCTCGATCGTCGGGCGGGCGTAGCCTGTCAGGTGGAGAAGGGCATAGATCAGCATCGACCCATGGCCCGCCGACAGGACGAAGCGGTCGCGGTCGGGCCAATGCGGATCGGCAGCGTCATATTTCAGCACGTCGCGGTAAAGCACGGTCGCCACATCGGCCATGCCCATCGGCATGCCCGGATGGCCGCTGTTCGCGGCTTCCACGGCGTCCATTGCAAGGACGCGGATCGCATTGGCCAGTTTGCTGTCGGAAATGGTCATGATGGTGGTTCGGTCCGCCCGTCCAGAGGAGTTTCAGCCGGCACGGGACAGGTGGAATTGACAAGGCCGCGCCGGCCGTTCCACGCCCCGATTCGCGCGCGCCCTGCTTTGTCGCCAGATGCCGGGCAGGTCAACCGCAGGCACCCGGCCGCCCACCCGACTCATCAGCCTGCTTTTGCAATGCCAAATCGCCGTGATAAGGACGGTGCATGACAAGCGACCGCATGATGCAGGCGTTGGGACGCGTTGAACGCGCGATCAGCCGCCTTGAAAGCGACCTCGGCAAAATGCAGCAGCGACTGCGCGACAGCGAGGCGGCGGCGCAGGCGCTGGCGGAGGAGCGCGCCCGGGGCGAAAGCGAGCCCGCAGACGCGGCCGCCGAGCCGCAGGACCCGCATGCCATGGACCCGTTTTCCCGCGACAAGGCGCTGGCGGCGCTCCGCTCGCTCGATTCGTTGATCGACGATTTGCAAAAGGCACGGCGCGATGGCTGAAGTGACGATCATGGTCGGTGGCCGCCAATATGCGTTGCATTGCCGCGACGGCGAGGAGGGCCGGCTCCACCAGCTCGCGCGGATGATCAACGACCGCGTCGAAAAGGTGCGCCAGTCGAGCCGTGGCCTCACCGAGGTCCGGCAGCTTCTGTTCGCGTCGATCCTGCTCGCGGACGAACTGTCGGAAGCCGAAACCCGGGTCGCGGCGGCGCAGGCGCCCGCTCCGCCCGAGGACGACCCGGCGGCGATGCGCGCACTCGAGGCCCTTGCGGAGCGGCTGGAACTGGTAGGCGAAGGCCTTGCGGCGGAACTGCGGCGCCCCTAGATTGAGGGGGACGGGTACTGCCCGGTGCGCGCTTTATGCGAACATCCCTGAGGCGATAATCACATCCAAGGGGGCTGTCTCTGGCCGGGCTCTGGCCCGCGTTACATGGTCCCCACCTGACGTTGAGGCGTCAGAGGATATTCCGGCAAACGGCCATGGCGGTCCCGTCACCTCGCTTCCCCCCCTCCCCTCGCCCGTGCAACGGCATCCGAAGGACAGCGATGAGCAACGGCACGGTTACCGTCAGCGCGATCGAGAAGCAGCGGCTGCGGCGCGAACTGCGGGACCGGCGCGCGCGCTTCGTCAGTACCCTGCCCCCATCGGTCGGCGCGATGGCGTTCCGCGTCCTGCCGCGCCCCGTCCTTGCGCGCCTGCCCGACTGCGCCACGGTCGCGCTTTATCATGCGGTCGGCCATGAAGCACCGACCGAGCGGCTTGCGCACCAGCTTTCGGACCTTGGCTTCACGCTCGCCATGCCGCGAATCGGCGATGCGCCCGGACAGATGGATTTCGCGCTCTGGTCGCCCGACACCATCCTTCAGCCCGGCCCGTTTCGGACGCTCCAGCCGGGACCCGACGCCCCTGCCCTCGCGCCCGATGTGATCGTCGCGCCGATGCTGGGATTCGATCCGGTCCTCTCGCGGCTCGGCCAGGGCGGCGGCTACTATGATCGGGCCTTTGCCGCCCATCCCGATGCGTTGCGGATCGGCCTTGCCTGGTCGGTCCAGCAGGTGGATGCGTTACCCGTCGAATCGTTCGACCGGCCGCTCGATCTGGTCGTCACCGAAGGAGCCATTCATGAAAGGCCATGAACCGAGCTGGCGCAAGCCGGCAGGCATGCTGATGATGCTGACGCTGATTGCCCTGTGGGCGGTACTCGTCGCGAGCCTGTCCGCCTGGATCGGCACGTTGCCGGCGGTGGCGCAGATGCTCGTCTATATCGTGGCGGGGATCGGATGGATCTTCCCGATGCGGCCGCTTCTGGTCTGGATGGAAACGGGCCGCTGGCGGGCCTGAACCGCATTTTCCTGTAGTGGAAAATGGCGCGAGTGACGGGGCTCGAACCCGCGACCTCCGGCGTGACAGGCCGGCGCTCTAACCAACTGAGCTACACCCGCGTTCGGTGTGAGGCCGGGCAGGTATAAGAGCGAACCCGCCCTGTCAACTGCCCTTCGCAGCTTCTGTTACGCTCTCTGTCCGATGGTCGCGCGTGGCACCCGTAAGCGTCCCGGCCTCGAACAGAAAACCCGCGATGTCAGGCTTTCCGGCCGCAGCAAAAATCGTGCGGATGATGATGAGCAGCGGCACCGCCAGCAACGCTCCCGGCGTCCCCCATATCCAGCCCCAGAAGCTCAGCGAGATGAGAATCAGCAGCGGGTTCATCCGCAACCGACCACCCAGCACGACCGGAGTGAGGATGTTCGCTTCTATGAGGTGAAAGCTGATCTGTACCGCCACCGGCATGAAGGCGAGCCAGAGGTCGTTGTACGTCATCAACCCGCCGATCGCGATCAGCACGGCGGCAACGATCGGCCCGAGATACGGGATGAAGTTCAGGATCGCGGTGATGCCGCCCCACATCAGCGGCGACGGCATGCCCACGATCCACAGCGCAACCCCCACCGCCGCCCCCAGCAGCAGGTTGATCGTCGCAATGGTCAGCACATAGCGCGAGGTGGCGTCGACCACGTCCTGGATGACATGGGCGATGGCCATGGCACCGTCGGCGCTTTCGCGGCCGCGAATCGTTCGGCGCCGCAGGCTCGACCATCCCGCGAGGAAAAAGAAGATCACCAGAATCGCGAACAGCATGTGCAGGATCGCGGCCGGCGCCGACGATGCCGCGAACTGGAGCAAAGAACTGGGCGCCTCGGTCGCGGCCGTCCGCGCGGCGGCGACCGGCCCCGCCAGCACCTCAACCGTCCGGTCGATCACCCGCTGAAGCTGGGCATAAGCGGCGATGATGGGGTCGATGGTCGTGCGGATCTGGATAATCCGCTCCGGCAACAGCGCGATCCATGCCGCGGCCGGCACGATCACCAGCACCAGCGCGGTGTTCGCAACCACCAGGAACGACATGAGCGCGATGAAGGCCGCGAGCGCAGAAGGGACGCGGTGCCGCTCCATCCATTCGAGGAACGGGACCAGCGTGATGGCGATGACGATGGCGGCGGTAAGCGGCAGGAAGAAATCGGCCCCGGCCTTGAGCGCGAAGGGCAGGCCGAACATGACTCCGATGGCCGCGATGAGGGTAAGGGCCGACAGCAGCCGGTTGCGCTCGCTGCTCAACTCCTGCACCATCAGCACAGGCGCCTGGGCCGCGTCATGCTCAACGTCCATCCGGTTCGGCATGTCACCCATGGGCAAGTCATGCACCGCGAGTGATCGCGGGTCAAACACGGCGGAACGCAATCTGCGGCAAAGACATGCGAGCAACCGGCAACACGCCGCAACGCTCTTAAAATCGTCACAATCGTCATCCATGGGCCGCAGGGTGGCGGTCATCTGATCGCCATGGCGGCGGAACGGGCCTGCTCGACGGTCGCGGGACGCTGATCTTTCTGAAGGATCGAATGATACAGCACCATCGCCAGCTTCTGCTGTCGGTCCACGATGTCAGTCCGCGCTTCGAAGCGGAAATTGACTGCCACGCCGATCGGCTCAGCGCGGTCGCGGGATATCGTTTCGCCATGCTCGTCGTCCCCGACCATTGGGGCGGCGCGCCACTGGCGGGCAGTCCTTTCGCGACCCGGCTGCGCGGCTGGGCCGATGCGGGCGTGAACATGTTCGTGCACGGCTGGTTCCACCGTGACAGCGCGCGGCATCAGGGCCTCGCCGCCCGGCTGCGCGCGCGTCACATGACCGCCGGCGAAGGCGAATTCCTGGGGCTGGACGAGACCGAGGCGGCCCGCCGCATGGCGGATGGCCGGGCATTGATCGAGGATATCACCGGGCGGCCGGTAACGGGCTTCATCGCCCCTGCCTGGCTCTATGGAGACGGCGCGCGCGCAGCGCTGGCACGCAGCGGCTTTGCGCTGGCCGAGGATCATCTGCGCGTATGGGAGCCCGCGAGCGGCCGGGTGCTGACGCGCGGCCCCGTCATCACCTGGGCCAGCCGCAGCCGGGGGCGAATCCTGTCGTCGCGCGTGTCGGCCGCCGTCCTTCGCCGCTCGCTGGCCCGTTCGCCAAAGGTGCGTGTCGCCGTCCATCCGGGCGATGTTCATGTCCCCTCGCTGGTCGACAGCATCGGACGGACCCTGTCGCACTTCGCCCGCACCCATCGGCCCGCCCGCTATTCCGATCTCCTGGAGCAGACCGCATGACCACCAACAGCCAGTCGCCGGCACCGGGGGCAAATCTGGACCCGCCGCCGCTGGCGGTCGCGACGCGCGACTGGGCGCGCTATGTCACGCCCGGCATCTCGATCCTGATCCTCGCCGCCGTCATCTACCAGCTCCGCTTCCTCGACTTCGACCAGCTGTGGGCGATGCTCCCGGCGAGCATCGCCTTCTGGGTCGCCTTCGTGGTCCGTTTCTTCACAGGGGCGTCGACCGACTGGCTGATCTTTCGCCGCCTTTGGAACCTGCCGGTCAGCGGCTTTGTCCCGCTGCTGCGCAAGGTGGTGAGCAACAATCTGCTGCTCGGCTACTCGGGCGAACTCTATTTCTACGCCTGGGCGCGGCGCCATTCATCGATCAGCGCGTCGCCCTTCGGCGCGATCAAGGACGTGGCGATCCTCTCGGCCCTGGCAAGCAATGTGGTGACGCTGGTTCTGGTCATCATCTGCTGGCCCTCGTTCGAGCTGCTCGAACGAAACGATCTCGCCAAGGGGCTGGAATGGTCGATCCTGATCGTCCTGGGCATATCGCTCGGCATCACGCTGCTGCGCGGCCGCCTCTTCACCCTGCCCCCGGCCGATCTGCGGGCGGTGATTGCGTACCACTTCGGTCGCATCCTGTTCGACCTCGCCCTCACGGGCTACGTCCTCTATTGCCTGATCCCCGACGTGCCGCTCGGCTGGCTGCTGTTCATCGCGACGCTCAGGATGCTGATCGGGCGCCTGCCGCTTCTCCCCAACAAGGAACTCGCCTTCGCCGCGCTGGCCGCCTTCTTCGTCGGCCATGACAATGTCCTTGTCGCGGCGATGACGGTCATGGCAACGCTGTCGCTCGCGGCGACGCTGCTGCTCGGGCTGGTCGTCGGCGGGGTCGAACTGATCAAGGAAGGACGGAGTCCCAAATGATCGGATGGATGCTGATCGCGGCGGGTGTCGCATCGTCGCCCGAACTGGGCAAGGCGGAGGGTCGATGCCGGCCCAATGAACAGGGGCCGGCCTATCTGCTGTCGGTGACGGGACTCAAGGACCGGACGGGCAATCTGAAGCTCGAACTCTATCCGTCCAATAACGCCGACTTCCTTCAGGACGACAATATCCTGATCAACGCCGGCAAGGCCTTTGCGCGCGTCGAAGTTCCGGTGCCCGCATCCGATCCGGTCAACCTGTGCATCCGCGCGCCGCGCCCCGGAAACTATTCGCTGGTGCTGATGCACGACCGCGACGCGAACCGGAAGTTCGGCCTGTCGATCGACGGAATCGCCTTCCCCGGCGATCCGCGCATGTGCTGGGGCAGGCCCAAGGCCGAAAAGGCGCGCGCCGCCGTCGGCTCGACGCCGGTGCGCCTGTCGGTCACGATGCAGTACCGCCGCAGCCTCGTCTGCTTCGGCCCCCTCAAGAAATAGGCGGCCCGGCGCATGCGGATCGTCGATGTATGCGCCTTCTACACCCCGGCCGGCGGCGGGGTGAAAACCTATGTCGAGCAGAAGCTGCGCGCGGCCGAGCATTTCGGGCACGAGGTCGTCGTGCTGGCGCCCGGCGAGCGCGACGAGGTGCTGATCGAAACCGCCGCGGGCCGGGTGGAGACATTGGCAAGTCCCCGATTCCCGCTCGACCGCCGCTACGGCTATTTCGATGACGAGGACGCGCTTCACGCCCGGCTGACCGCCTTGTCGCCCGATCTGGTCGAAGCCAGTTCCCCCTGGGCGAGCGCGGCGATGGTCGGTCGCTGGCCGGGGGCAGCGCCGCGCGCGCTCATCATGCACGCCGACCCCCTCTCCGCCTACGCCTATCGCTGGTTCGCGCCGGTCGCCAGCCGGGCGATGATCGATCGCGGGTTCGACTGGTACTGGCGGCATCTGCGCCGCCTCGACCAGCAGTTCGCGATGATCGTCAGCGCCAGCAGCGACCTGTCCGACCGGCTGTCGGCGGGCGGGCTCACCCACGTGGTGACCATCCCCATGGGCGTGACCGGCGGCGTCTTCTCACCGACGCTTCGCGACGCGGACCTGCGCGCGCGACTGCTCGAGCGATGCGCGCTCGGACCCGAGGCGCTGCTTCTCCTCGGCGTCGGCCGTCATGCGCCCGAAAAGCGTTGGCCGATGGTGATCGAGGCGGTGACCGCCGCCAGCTATGACCGGCCGATCGGCCTCGTCATCCTCGGCGACGGACGCCAGCAGGCCCGCGTCGTCCGCGCGGTGGCCGCCAACCCGCACATCCATCTTATGGCGCCGACGCGCGACCGCGAGATGCTCGCCCGAATCTACGCCAGCGCCGATGCTCTCGTTCACGGCTGCGAGGCGGAGACGTTCGGCATGGTCCCGGCCGAGGCGCTCGCCAGCGGCACGCCGATCATCGTGCCCGACTCAGGCGGCGCATCGGACCAGTGGCGTGCGGATCTGGGCGAGCGCTATGCGGCGCGCGACGGTGCATCGCTGGTCGCGGCGATCCAGAGATTCGCCGACCAGGGCCGCGCATATTATGCCGGCGGGGCGAGCACGGCAGCATCGGACGCCCGGACCGAGACTGACCATTTCGCTGCGCTGTTTTCCGCCTATCAGCGCCTCGTCGCCGCGCACAGGAACGCTGCCTGACCGCCATCGGGGCCTTCACCTGCGCGCGCCGCTCCGGTAACGATACGCGATAACAGCAGATTCACCGGAGCCGACCCATGCGTGCCATCCTATCGTCCCTGCTCCTTGCGCCGATCGCCGTTCTGGCCGCCTGCGACCAGGCGCCGCCGGTCTATGTCGGCCAGGCCTATGTCCGGATGAACCCCAATCCCGAAGCGCCGTCGGCGGCCTATTTCACGATCCAGACCGGAGATGCGCCCGTGGCGCTGCGCGACGTGCTGAGCGAGGCATCGGTCCGCGTCGAAATGCACGAGATGGTCAGCGAAGGCGGCATGATGAAGATGCGGCCGGTCGACAGCGTCGATATCCCGGCGAAGAGCATGGTTCGCTTCGAGCCGGGCGGCAAGCATGTCATGTTGTGGAGCATCAACCCGCAGGTCGTCGCAACCGGCAAGATTCCGATGACGCTGATCTTTTCCAACGGCGACCGCATCATCGTCGAAGCGGCGGTGCAGAGACCCGGCCCGTCCTGATCGCGCGCGGAGGCAGCGGCGCGATCCGCTGGTCATCGTTGAGACAAGAAGGATGGTGGAGCCGAGGGGGATCGAACCCCTGACCTCTACACTGCCAGTGTAG
>CAZJCT010000099.1:0-9913 GCA_964544675.1 uncultured Sphingobium sp. | reverse complement strand
CCTGCTCGATCTTGTCGGTCAGCGCATTGGGCGCGTCCTCGAACAGCAGATGAGCCTCGTCGTAGAAGAAGACGACGAGCGGCTTGTCGGGGTCGCCGACCTCGGGCAGCGTCTCGAACAATTCGGACAGCAGCCACAAAAGGAAGGTGGCGTAAAGCTTGGGGCTGGCCATCAGCCTGTCGGCCGCGAGGACGTTGACCTGGCCCCGCCCCTTGTCGTCGACGGCGATGAAATCGTGGATGTCGAGCGCCGGCTCGCCGAAGAAATGCGCGCCCCCCTGATCGTCGAGCGTGAGGAGCTGACGCTGGATCGCGCCCACGCTGGCCTTGGTCACATTGCCATAGTCGCGCGCGAGTTCGGCGGCATTGTCCGCGCACCAGCCCAGCATCGCCTGCAGGTCGTCGAGGTCGAGGAGCAGCATCTCCTGCTCGTCGGCCACGCGGAAGGCAATGGCGAGCACGCCTTCCTGAGTCTCGTTGAGGCCGAGAAGGCGCGCGAGGAGCAGCGGCCCCATCTCTGAAATGGTGGTGCGGACGGGATGGCCCTGCTGGCCGTACAGATCCCAGAACACCACGGGATTGTCGGCGAAGCTGTAGCCCTCGACGCCGATCTCCTGCGCGCGTGCGATCAGCCGGTCGGCGTTCTTGGCGGTGGGCGAGCCCGCCATAGCGATGCCGCTGAGATCGCCCTTCACATCGGCCATGAAGACCGGGACGCCGCGCGCGGAAAAGCTCTCCGCGATGCCCTGCAGCGTCACCGTCTTGCCGGTCCCCGTGGCGCCGGCGATCAGGCCATGGCGGTTGGCGCGGCGAAGGACGAGATGCTGCGGTTCCGATCCGCCAGCGCCAGCCCCGATGAAAATGCCCGCGTCGCCCACCGTTGCCCTCCCGCAATGACCGGAGCCGTTGTCGCGGGGGGCAGGGGGCAAGTCAAGCGGGCGAGCAGGACGGGATCACCTCCTCCTCCCCACTCGTCACCCCAGCGAAGGCTGGGGTCTTCCAAGGCGGCACGCCTCCTCAGGGAGATGCCAGCTTTCGCTGGCATGACGCATGGTGAAAACTCACCCCCCCCGGAAGCGGACGGCGATGAAGGCGGCGGGCTGGCCGCGCCGCATGACCTGGAGCAGGATCGCCCCGCGCCCTTCCTGGCGCGCGGCGGCGACCGCGCTGTTGAGGTCGGCCTCGCTCAGCACCTGGCGCCCGTTGGCGGTGATGACAACGTCACCCCGGCGCAGGCCCTTGGCCCCCGCATCGGTCGACGGATCGACCGCGGTGATCACCACGCCCTTGGTCGTGGTCGGCACGCCCACCTGCGACGCGATATTGGGGGTCAGCGGCTGAACGGCGAGCCCGAGCTGCTGCTTGCCGGCGGCCTGCGTGCTGCCCTGATCCTGGTCGGAGAAATCTTCCTTCGGCTCGGCGCTGAAGTTCGCCAGCTCTTCTTCGGGCGGCCGCTGGCCGACGACAGCCGTCACGGTCGAGCGCTTGCCGTTGCGGATCAACTCGATCGGCACGCGCTGCCCGATCGGCAGGTTGGAGACGATATAGGACAGCGTTTCGTCTGGCGTGACCTGAACGCCGTTGACCTTGACGATCACGTCTCCCGCCTGGATGCCCGCCTTGTCGGCGCCCTGGCCGGGCTCGACCCGCTGCACGAACTCGCCGGTGTTGCGCGGAAGGCCGAGCGACTCGGCCATGTCGCGCGACAGCGGGCTGATCGCCACGCCCAGATAGCCGCGCTTGACCGCCTGACCCCGGCGCAGCGTCTCGATGATCGGCACCGCGACCTCCGAGGGGATCGCGAAGCCGATGCCGACATTGCCGCCCGACGGCGACAGGATCTGCGAATTGATGCCTATCACCTCGCCGTTCATGTTGAACATCGGGCCGCCCGAGTTGCCCTGGTTGATCGAGGCGTCGGTCTGGATGAAGCGGTCGTCGGCGCCCGTGGTGTTGCGGTGGAGCGCCGAGACGATGCCCGCCGTCACCGTGCTGCCGAGGCCGAAGGGATTGCCGATCGCGATCACCCAGTCGCCCACGCGCGCCTTGGTGCTGTCGCCGAACTTGACGAAGGGCAGCGCACCCTTCGGCTCGACCTTGAGCACGGCGAGGTCCGACTTGACGTCGCGGCCCACCAGCTTGGCGGCATATTCGGTGCGGTCGGGCAGGATCACCGTGATCTCGTCGACGGTCGCGTTCTGGCTGCCCGGCGAGACGACGTGATTGTTGGTGACGACATAGCCGTCGGCGGAGATGATGAAGCCCGACCCAAGCGACTGCGCCTGCCGCGTCTGCGGCTGCTGGCCTTCCCCGAAGCCGAAGAACTGGCCGAAGGGCGTGCCGGCGAAGGGATTGCGGACCTCGACCCGCTGGCGCGTGGAGATGTTGACCACCGCGGGCTGGAGCCGTTCGACCATGTCGGCGAAGCTGTCGGGAGCGCCTGCGGGGGCGGCCGCGCGCATGCCTTCATTCTGCGCGGTCTGGGCCACGACATCCGTGCCGGAGGTGAGGCTGAGGGCGGTGCCTCCGACGAGAAGCGCTGCGGTCAGGGCATAAGCGTAACGCACTATGTCATTCCTCTCAAAATCATCGGGCCGGTCGGCGCGGTCGCGCCGCTGACAGCCGGAGCCATGCGCCGGTAGCGCATGACGCACGGCCGATGAACCGGCATTGAATGGCGCGGGCGGGCCGTATCAACGTCCCTTGAACTCCCGCAGGAAATTGTTGTCGGGCGACAGGACGACGCTGGTGCTGCCTTCGGCATTGGGTCCAAACGTCGTGTTGTACGCCTGCATCGCCCGATAGAACTCGTAGAACTGCGGGTCCTTGCCATAAGCGTCAGCATAGATCCGCGCGGCCGAGGCGTCGGCGTCGGCGCGGATGAGCTGCGCCTGCTTCGCGCCCTGCGCCCGGATCGTCAGCGCCTCCTGCTCGCGCGCGGTGCGCATCCGCTGGAACGCGCTCTGCAGCGGCGTGCCATCGGGCAGGTCGGCGCGCTTGATGCGCACGTCTATGATTTCCGCGCCATATTGGCGGGCGACGCGGTTCAGGCCAACGCGGATATTGTTCATCACCGCCGTGCGCTCAGGGCTGAGCAGCGCCGCGAAGGGACGCTTGCCGAGTTCGTTGCGAAGCGCCGAACCCAGGATCGGGCGGAGCTGGTCGGCCACCCGCGCCTCGTTCCCCGCCGAGATGTACATGCGCAACGGGTTGGTGATGCGATAGCGGGCGAAGGCATCGACCTGAAGCCGGAGCTGGTCGGTCGACAGCACCTGCTGGCGCTCCATCTCGACCGACTGGATGCGCTTGTCGATCCACACGATCTGGTCGACCATCGGCAGCCGGACGTGAAGGCCCGCGCCGGTACGGCCAAAGCGCTCGCCGGGCTTGTAGGCGTTGACGATCGCGACCGGCTCGCCAAAGCGGACGACCACCGCCTGACGGGTCTCGGGCACGATCGAGAAGGTGGCGGCGAGCAGGATCAGCAGCACCGTCGCCATGATGGCGATGGCGACGCCGTTACGGGGAAGCGCGTTCATGGCTGGGGGGCTACCTCCGGCTGGGGCTGCGGCCGCGCGCGGATCGCGGGGAGCGGCAGATAGGGCGTCACGCCCGGCGCCTCCACGATGGTCTTGTCGACGCGGCTCAGCACCTGCTCCATCGTTTCATAATACATGCGCTGGCGGGTGACCTCCGGTGCCAGGCGGTACTGGGCATAGACCTTGTCGAAGGCCGCCGCTTCACCCTGCGCGCGCGCGGTGAGCTGCTGCGCATAGGCCCGCGCTTCGTTGATATAGGTCTGCGCGGTCTGCTGCGCGGCCGACACTTCCTTGAAAGCGTCGTTGACCGCGTCGGGCGGGTCGGCCTGCTTGATCGCGACGCCCTGAACGGTCACGCCCGCGCCATAGCCGTCGAGGATTTCCTGCATGCGTTCGCGCACGCGGTTCTCGATATCGGTCCGCCCCGCACCCAGCGCAGCCTCGAGGCTGACGGTCGCAAGCACGGCGCGCATCGCCGATTCGGCGACCTCGCTGATCGTGTCGTCGGGCGAAGCGAGCTGGAACGCATAGAGTTCGGGCGTGCTGATGTTCCAGCGCACCGAGTAGGCCAGGTCGATGATGTTCTGGTCGCCGGTGAGGACGAGCTTCTCCGCCTCGCCCGTCGATCCGATATCGATCGTGCGGATTTCCTCGACGTCGATCACGTCGACGCTTTCGAGCGGAGCAGGCAGGGTCAGGCTGACACCCGGCGTCAGCGTGCGCGAGAAGCTGCCGAGAAAGGTGACGATACCGCGTTCCTGCGGTCCGATGCGGTGGATGCTGGTCGTCGCGAGCCAGATGGCGAGGATCGCCAGTCCGCCATAGACCCACAGGCTGCGCGAGGGCATGCCGCCCGACCCGCCGCCACCGCCCAGGGACCCCCGCGCGCGGCGGAGCATCTCGTCGATCGCGGACGGCCCCCGGCTGCCGGTATAGCCGCCGCCGCCGCCATTCCCGGCACCGGGCGGACGCGCCCACGGGTTGCGCGGTCCGCTGCTGCGGCCCCCGCCCGAACCCCCGCCCGAGCCCTTGCCGGACTCGTCGTCAGAACCGCCGGGACTGCCCCAGGGGCTGCCTTCGTTGTTGAGCACGCGCGTCACGCGCCGCCAGCCTCTCGCCATGGTCATGGCCGCCAATATAATGAGGTTGCCCGCCATGAACAGGGCGTAGCGGCCAAAGACCCCCGAAAAGATCGCGAGCAACGGCTTCACGCGGTCCCCGCCCCCCGCTACATGCCGCCTCATGAGCGAAGGCAAGGCAGGCGCACCCGCCCCCGAAACACTGGCCACCCTCCAGCGCGCGAGCGAGAACCGCGTCAGTTCCGCGCGGCTGCGCGACGGCGCGCTGACCGTTGTGCTGGAAGCAGGCACGCTCTCCACCGACGAACGCGCGGGCATCGAACGCGCGATCCGGGCGGCGGTGCTGGGCATTGCGGAAGTCGGCGAGACCCGCTTCGCCTGGACCAGCGAAAAGCGCGCCGGTCCCCGGATCATCGCGGTCGGTTCGGGCAAGGGCGGGGTCGGCAAGTCGACGCTCGCGGTCAATCTGGCGGTCGCGCTTCGCCGTCAGGGGCGCAAGGTCGGCATGGTCGACGCCGACATCTACGGCCCCTCGCTGCCGCGCCTGCTGTCGAGCGAGAATGTCCGCCCCGAGGCGCACGACAGCAAGATGATCCCGGTCGCCAACGGCTATGACGTGCCGATGCTGTCGATGGGGCATCTGGTCCAGCCGGGCCAGGCCGTCGCGTGGCGCGGGCCGATGGCGGGCAATGCGCTCGGCCAGCTCGTCGATGCGCATTGGGGCGACATCGACATCATCGTCGTCGACCTGCCGCCCGGCACCGGCGACGTCCAGCTCACCATGATCCAGCGGCACAAGCCCGCGGGCGCGGTCATCGTGTCGACGCCGCAGGACCTGGCGCTGATGGACGCGACGCGCGCGATCAGCCTGTTCGAGCAGGCCGAGGTGCCGATCATCGGCCTCGTCGAGAACATGGCCGGCTATGCCTGCCCGCATTGCGGAGAGGTCAGCGACCCCTTCGGCCAGGGCGGGGCGGAGGCGGCGGCGCGGTCGATGGGCCTCGCCTTCCTCGGCCGCGTGCCGCTCGCGATTGCCGTCCGCCGGGCATCGGACGCCGGCGCGCCTCCGGCAGCGGGCGACGAAGCGGAAGCGGAGCCTTTTATCGCGATCGCGGAACGGATCGGCCGCTGGCTCGATAACAGCAGGGCCTGAAGAGGAGAGTCCCATGACCCTGACAGCCGATTCCGATATTTCGCAGCTTCTGAACGCCACACGCACGATTGCGCTGGTGGGGGCATCGGCGAACCCCGCGCGCGCCAGCAACGGCGTCATGGCCTTCCTGCTGCGCCACGGCTATCGCGTCATCCCGGTCAATCCCGGCCTGGCCGGACAGGACCTCCACGGCCAGCCGGTGGTCGGATCGCTCGCCGAGATCGAGGAGCCGGTCGATCTGGTCGACATCTTCCGCGACAGCGAGGCGGCGGGCGACGTCGTCGATCAGGCGATCGCGATGGGCGCCAAGGCGGTGTGGATGCAGCTCGGCGTCGTCAACGCGGCGGCGGCCGAACGCGCCGAGGACGCGGGCCTGAAGGTCGTGATGGACCGCTGCCCCAAGATCGAGATCGGGCGGCTGGGGATCGGGAAGGTCGGCTGAAGCAGGCAGCTTCCCCCTGACCCTCTCCGCCACCCCAGCGAAGGCTGGGGTCGCTGGCGGTCGCGCGCTGACTTCGGGAGATGCCAGCGTCCGCTGGCATGACGTACTGGGGACAACCCTTTCCACCCGCTCACCTGCCGTCTAAGCAGGCGGAATGCAGGTGCGTCAAAGCGGGATGGGGAGACGACGGAGCGGCTCCGGGATCAGCCGGCGCGGCATTCTGGTCGGCGGGCTGGCGGCGGGCGGGCTTGCGCTGGCCTGGGCGGCATGGCCGCGCTCCTATGAGCCCCGGCTGCAACTCGCGCCCGGCGAGACCCCCATGGGCGCCTTCCTCAAGATCGACCGCGCCGGGCAGATCATCGTGCTCGTGCCGCAGACCGAAATGGGCCAGGGTGTCTATACCGTGCTGCCGCAGATACTGGCGGACGAGCTGGGCGCGGACTGGCGCACCGTCGCGGTTCAGCCAGCCGTGCCGGGGCCGCTATATGCCAATCATCTGCTTGCGCGCGAATGGCTGGAGGGGACGACGCTCCGCGCGCTCGGGCCCGTAGGCGACTATGCGGTCGGCCAATATGCGGAGCGGCGGAGCCTCGTCCTGACCGGCGGATCGACATCGGTGCGCGCCTTCCGCGAGAGTTTCCGCGATGCGGGCGCGGCGGCGCGCGTGCTGCTCTGCAAGGCGGCGGGCGCGCGCTGGAACGTTGCCTGGGAAAGCCTCGACATCGTCGAAGGCATTGTTACCGACGGCACCAGGCGGCTGCCGATCGGCGCGCTGGCGACGGAGGCGGCGGCGTTCGACGTGCCGGAAATCCTTCCCCTGCGTCAGGACGGCGGCACCACGCCGCGCCTGATCGGCACCGACGCGCCAAGGATCGACATCCCGTCGAAGATCGACGGATCGGCCAACTTCGCCGCCGACATCCGCCTGCCGGGGATGGTCTTCGCCTCGATTCGCCAGGGGCCGGTCGGCGACTCGCGGCTCGTGTCGGCCAATGAGGCCGCGGCGCGGCGGGTGACCGGCGTTCTCGACGTCATCCGGACCGACGACTGGGTGGCGGTGACGGGCACCAACTGGTGGGCCGCCAATCAGGGGCTGGGGCGGCTCGATCCCGTGTTCGAGGTGAAGGGTGAGCCGGTGGACGACGCGGCCATCGACCGCGCGCTGGCCGAGGCGATGACGAGCGGCGAGGGCGAGCGTTTCTTCTCGCGCGGGGACCTCGCGGCGAGCTTCGACAAGGCGGCGATCGTCACCGCCCGCTACCGCGCGGCACCCGCGCTCCACCTCGCCGTCGAGCCGCTGGCGGCGACCGCGCGGGTCGGCGATGCCCGTGCCGAGGTCTGGACAGCCAGCCAGGCGCCAAGCCTTGCGCGCGCGGCGGTGGCGGACGCGCTGGGCCTCGCCGAGGATCGCGTGACGATCTATCCGCTGCTCGCGGGCGGATCGTTCGGACGCAGGATGGAGGTCGACGTCGCGGTTCAGGCGGCGCTGATCGCGCGCGAGGCCGGGGTGCCGGTGCAGCTTCAATATGCGCGCTCGGAAGACATCATCCACGATCGCCCGCGCGCGCCCGCCATCGCGCGTCTCTCCGCCCGGCTTGGGCGCGGCGGGCGGATCGAGGGCTGGCTGGCCAAGGTCGCGGCGCCGTCGGCGCTGGCACAAAGCTGGCAGCGCGCCGGACGCGGCGACACGCCGGTGGAGGCGATCGAGGCGACGGCCACGACCGCCGACCGCAACGCGGTGTCGGGAATGGACCGCCCCTATCAGATCGCCCATTTCGCGGTCGATCATCACCCGGCGCGAATCGCGCTGCCGACCGGACGCTGGCGGTCGAATGCCGACCACTATGGCGTCTTCTTCAGCGAGGCGTTCTGCGACGAGCTGGCCGAGGCCGCCGCGATCGACCCGATGTCGTTCCGCATCCAGATGCTGGGCGGCAATCCCCGCCTCGCGCATTGCCTCACCACCGTAGCGGCGCTCGGCGGATGGCAGGGCGGCACGCCGGGGAGCGGCCAGGGGATCGCCTGCCACAGCATGGCGGGCAGCCATATCGCGGTGCTGGTCGAAGGGTCTCTCGACGGCGGGCGCATCGGCGTGCGGCGGATGGTCGCGGCGGTCGACTGCGGCGAAGCGATCAATCCCGACATCGTTCGCCAGCAGATCGAGGGCGGGCTGATCTTCGGCCTTGCCGCCGCCATCGGCGGGTCGGGTCGCTATGCGGGCGCGATGCCCACCGCGATGCAGATGGGCGAGCAGGCGCTGCCGCGCATCGCCGACACAGGCGAGATCATGGTCGAGCTGATCGCGAGCACCGCGCCGCCGGGCGGCGTGGGAGAGATCGGCGTGCCCTGCGTCGCGCCCGCGCTCGCCGGCGCACTCCACACATTGACCGGGCGGCGGTTCAGGACGCTTCCCCTGACCGAGGACATGGCATGACCAGCACCGAGACCGCCGACGCCGGACCCATTCCCCGCCCCGCCGATCATCCCGTCATCGCCCCGCAGCGTGTCGGCGTGCTGCTGGTCAACCTCGGCACGCCCGACGCGCCCACGCCCGAGGCGGTGCGGCGCTATCTGGCGGAGTTCCTGTCCGACCGCCGGGTGGTGGAGATTCCGCCGCTCGTCTGGCAGCCGATCCTGCGTGGCATCATCCTGCGTACCCGCCCCGCCAAATCCGCGCGCGCCTATCGCGAAGTCTGGACCGACGCGGGCTCGCCGCTCGCCGTCAACACGCGCGCCGCCGCCGAAGCGCTGAAAGGGACATGGGGCGAGGCAGTGACGGTCGACTGGGCGATGCGCTACGGCAATCCCGCAGTGGGGGAGCGGCTCGCCGCGCTCAAGGCGGCGGGATGCGAGCGCATCCTCGTCGCGCCGCTCTACCCCCAATATTGCGGAGCGACGACGGCCAGCGTCATGGACGCGGTCGGCGCCGCGCTGGCGGCCATGCGCTGGCAGCCCGCGATCCGCACCCTGCCGCCCTATCATGACGATCCCGCCTATATCGCCGCTCTGGCGCAATCGGTCCGTGCCCATCTGGACAGTCTCGACTTAATGCCGGACCGGATCGTCGCCAGCTTCCACGGCATGCCGGAGCGTACGCTTCACCTCGGCGACCCCTATCATTGCCAGTGCCGCAAGACCGCGCGGCTGCTGTCGGACGCGCTGGGGCGCGAAGTCATGGTCAGCTTCCAGTCGCGTTTCGGTCGCGCCAAATGGCTGGAGCCATCGACCGAAACCGTTCTGGAGAGGCTGGGTCGCGACGGCGTCGCCTCCATCGCGGTCGTCACCCCCGGCTTTTCGGCGGACTGTCTGGAAACGCTCGAGGAAATCGGACTGCGCGGCCGGGAAAGTTTTTTCGACGCAGGTGGACGCAATTTCGCTTTGGTCCCCTGTCTAAACGCGAGCGCCCCCGCTATTGACCTTTATCAACACATTCTGGCGCGCGAGCTTGCAGGGTGGATTTGAGGCGATGGATCAGTCGAGGAGGGATGCGATGGGCAGAGTTGCGGTGGTCACAGGCGGTACGCGGGGCATCGGCGAGGCGATCAGCCTGGCGCTGAAGGACATGGGTCTGACCGTCGCTGCCAACTATGCCGGCAATGAACAAAAGGCCGCAGCCTTCACCGACGCGACCGGGATCAAGTCGTACAAATGGGATGTCGGCGACCATCAGGCGTGCCTCGACGGCTGCGCCCGCGTCGCCG
>CAZJCT010000098.1:6476-9921 GCA_964544675.1 uncultured Sphingobium sp. | reverse complement strand
CTGATGGATCTGAAACGTGATCGGGTGGACCCGGCCAAGGTGGATATTCCGCCTTGGACGCAAATCTACTCGCACTCACGAACTGACTGGGTCGATCGCCAGAACGCCAAGCAATGCGCGGCGTGCGGGCGGACGGACCGGCCTTGTCATGTTCATCACGTAGAAGGGCTTGCCGATGTTGCGCATAGTGGGTTCGTCACGATGATGAAGGCCGCACGGGCGCGCAGGACGAAAGTCCTATGCGATCTGTGTCACGCCGACACTCACCGGGGACGCCTGCCCGATAGCCGGAATATGGATGGTATTATCGCAGCGGAGAGCCGCATGCAGTGAAAGCTGCACGTGCGGTTCGGCGGGGGGATCAGGGCTGAATCTCTGAGCAGCACCAATCCTACCCGACTGGATGAATCGATGGGACCGTGTGAGGACAACTGTCCTGCCCATATCCTCGAACTCCTGACCCCGACCGACAAGGAGCTCGCGCTCGACTGGCGCCGGCGCTGTCGCACCAATCTCGAGCGGCGTGCCCGTAAGATCGACGACGGCGACCGCATCAAGCTCGCCGCAGCCCTAACCTTCACGGACGGCCATGTCGGGGACGAATTCATCGTGGTGAGACGCGGCCGGCGGCTGAGCTTTCGGGACCCCGAGACCCGCACCGGCTATGCGATCAGCCGCTTCATGGAACGAGAATGGACGGTCGTTCCGGTAACCAAAGTCCATAAGACGATATTTGCCTGAGGCCACGCGTCCGGGCCATGATGTCTGTGAAAAGGATTCGACATGTTTGCCCCAGCACCTTGGCTGTCGCCCAAACGCTATCTCCTGTGCAGCCGTGAAAATGCGCACCGCGTTGCATCCCGGCTTTTTGATGCGCAGCCTGGCCGCGTCAGCATCGTTCGTACCGGAAACCCGTTGCAACCATTTCACGTCTCAACTTCGCCATCGCGCGATGCACATGTCGAGGTTGAGATCGTGTCATGATGCGATCGATGGTTCTCGCTGCGCTCGTTTTTGCCTGCTGCGGGGCGTCGGCCCAAGTGGCCGCTGACCAAAGCTTCAACGCCAGAGCGCGCGCGCTAGACGGCGATACCGTCGCCGTCGACTTCCGTCTTCTCGGCGTCGACGCCTTCGAACGTCGCCAGCAGTGCGAACGCCGCGGTGACTGCTGGCAGTGCGGAAAGGCGGCGCAGGACTTCGTCGCGAACTTGCTTCGTTCGAAGACGGCCGAAATCAGACTCACCTCATCAAGCACATACGGCCGCCCTGTGGCCACGGTGACCGTCGAAGGCAGCGACCTTGGAGAACGCCTGATTCGTGCCGGGCTCGCCGTCCCCGAGGCACAATATCTTCGCAGTGATCCCCGCCGTGCCGCCCGCTACGCCGCCGCCTTTTCCCAAGCCAAAGATGCAAGGGTAGGGGCTTTAGCCGGACACTGGATCGAGCCTTCCAACTAGCGGCGTGGAGAGCGTCTTCAGTGCGAGCGCTGATCAGATTGACCTGTCCGTATGACCTCAGGCCGTCAGCGAGGGATCGGCCCACCAGGAAGGCCCCTGTTCAAACTCGGCGTCGAGCTTGACCAGCGGTCCATCGGGAGCGTCCGCCACATAAGGCTTGGCGAGCGGCATGCACCGACCCTTCATTCGTCGAATTTCGCCCGCCACGCGTCCACGACGCTCCAGCACATCTTCCAGCCATTCGAGGTCGTCGAGCATGTCGACCACACCCCGACCCGCAAGACAGAAATAGATACAGCGCTGGAAATCGTCCGCGCCGTCATTGGCGAGTATCTCGGCGAGCTTTCGCTTGGCCGCTAGATCGCCCTCGTGCGTCCAGGCGATCGCCTCACGAAGCTCACGAACCGAGTAATAGGCGTCCTCGACGTCCATACCGATGGCCGCGTTCGCGATCATGCGACGTGTCGGCCGGTTGTCAGCATCCAAGGCGGCGTCTCGCAGGGTGATGTCGAGATCAAATCGATCGTGAAAAACGGTCTTCTTCATCGCAAGTCTCCAGCGATCGGGAACGTAACGTGAACACGTGCGCCGGTCAAGCGCATGACTACTCACCTCCGGAGGGCCATCATGCCGATCGACATCATCGTTGGGCTTCCGCATCTCCGCGAGGGCCCCATCCTCCAGCGCGCCCGGGCGCTGCAGACCACCGCTCTCATTTCGGCCAACGGCCTCTCCCGCTGGGCTGCCAAAAGAGGTTGGCGTGAATGGAGCGGCTGGCGAACCGAACAGCTCGGCAACGCAGTCGGCCTAGTAGGTCTCTGTCTCGATTCTGCCGGCTTTGTCGCTGCCTCGCGCTACGGCGGCTTCCCATGGACGCTGGCCGACTATGCCGCTCTCGCGGCAGCCCACCCCTTCCAATGGTGGGCAAGCGCTGACTATTGCGTCGAGCACGAAATTGCCGCCGATCGCGAGGAAGTGACGGATCGCTTGTCGCGCACCATCCGCGCCAATCGCGACTGCTGGCGACTGGCCGGCGACCACGGCATCGCCGAAAGCATGATGCCGGTCATTCAAGGCCGCGGTCCGACCGACTATGAGCGCTGTGCCGACGCGCTCAGCGGGTTGTTTCGCCCGGGCGCGCTGCTGGGAGTCGGCAGCATGTGCCGACGCGATATCCATGGTCCCGAAGGTCTTATCGCGGTGATCGACCACCTTGATCGCGTCTTGCCAGCAGGGATCCGGCTACATGCGTTTGGGGTCAAAGGGACTGCGCTCCCGTTTCTTCTTCCCTATCGCCACCGCGTCGCATCGATCGACAGCCAGGCTTACGGCGTCGGCGCGCGGCGCGCGGCGTTGCGCGGTGGCACCAGCAAGACCGATATGTTCGTCGCCAATCATCTCGAGCAATGGGTCGATGCGCAGCGCGCTCGGTTGAAAGAGGGGCCTCGCCAGCTTCCTCAGATCCGGCCAGCCCGCCTCAGCTCGCTACCTGTCGACCCGTGGGAGGCGGCGATCGCTCAAGCGCGCGCTGAAATCCGGGATCTGATCGAAGCCGGAGAACTCGACCATGACCAGCTGACCGTGCCGTGGATCGAACAATGGGCGACTGACATCTACCGGGACCGTCTCGTCTTTTGAGAGAGGAAAGGGGGGCTTTGAGGTCCGAACAGGGGGTGGCCGAAGCTGCTCTCGAACGCCGAGGAGCTGCCCGCGATGCCCAACACTTTCTATCAAGATCACGATGTTAGTCCGCTGCATGGCGCAATCCGGTGAGCGCGCGGTCCTCCAGCCCCGAGGTGCGCAATCCGATACTGGCCCTACCGTCCGTGGCGCGCTTGCGGGCGCTCAATCCTGAAGCGCGTCTCGCGCTTCAGGACATTCTGCTCGAGATCCAGAGCGATGCTCGCCTCCGCGCGGAAAAGAGCTGGCGCAGTCGCAAGCCGCCGGTCGCGGCTTACTGGGCAGCCTGCGCCGTCTACTCCGGCCAC
>CAZJCT010000098.1:0-6376 GCA_964544675.1 uncultured Sphingobium sp. | reverse complement strand
CGCGCGAGCGTCGCGCTGCTTCCCAATGAGGAGATCACACCATGTTGATCGAACTGCGCAAGCTCAGGATCATCAAGGCCCTCTCAGAAGAGACATCCTGCTATACGGCGGAAATCTGGATCGACGGCACGCTCGCCTTTCATGCCGGCAATCGGGGCCATGGCGGCGCGGACGACTATCGTCAGATCGGCGCGATCACCGAGGCCGAGGTCAACAGCTGGCTCCGCGCCAATCGACCGACGCGCTCGTTCCACGGCATGTCGTTTGAGCCGGATCTCGAACACGAGATCGCGCGCCTGATGGACGAAGCCGAGCATCGCGGGCTGCTTCGGCGGCGCCGGCGCACCAACGTCATCACGATCGAGGACCGGGAGGTCTATACCTATCCGTTGAAAGGCCGGCCCGCGGCAACACTCATCGCTGCAATACGGGCCAAAAAAAAACCGGACATCGAGATCGTAAACGAGACCGGCGAGGCCGGCCTTGCACGGGCCGTGCGGGTCCTGCTCGCAAAGGCATCGGATCACCAAGAAGGGTGACGCGCGCTCTGCCGGACGCTCCTGGCCGATGGCCAGCGATCGATTGAAAAGGGGAGGGGGAGGGGCCGGGCGAGCGGATTTGCGCTCGAGACCGGAGGCCCACCCCATGCACTATGATGTCGCAATGCGTCACCAACAGGCGCTTGATCCCAGCGCACTGACCACCATCGCCGCCGCGCTCCACGCGATCGATGCCGCCATCACCGGCTGCCGCAACGCCGGCAAGGACAGTGAAACGGACCCGGCCGTTATCCTTCTCGCACGCCACCTGGGCACCGTCTGCGCTCGCGCTGCAGACGACACGATCCTCCGCCGGACCTGTATCGACCAGATCGCAGAGATCCGCCGGCATCCCGTTTTGCGCACGCTCGCTTATCGCGGCGTCAGCCATGACGAGGCAGCCAAGCGCGTCTTTCATGCAGAAGGCCGGGCTGCGATGCGCCGCCTCGCCGAGGCCTTGGAACTAGACGTGCGCAGCTTCGACATTCGCTCGAACAAAGCCGGACCTGCCGTCTCTGGCGAGATCACGCTGCACGGCGAGGAAGTCTGGGTCCGGCTTTCGCTCGGCTGCATGGGGCCGGATACCGAAGTTGCCTTCCGCCAGGTACGCGGTCGCGACGATCACTGCGGTGACCGCAATCGGTGGGCATCCATCAACGAGCTACTGGCGCCCGACCGCTTCGCCGCACGTCTTCGGCGCGAATTGCGCCTGGCCGCCCCCACTGGCCAGCCGACGCGGCTCTTCGCCTGATCCCCACCGCAGGAGTATTACGATGGCCGTTTACCAGTCCGTACCGGCCTGTCCGGCTGTGCCGCCGATCCTTTCTGCGATGCCCAATCTGGCAATCGACTCGGAGATCATCGGTGCGATCCGCGCTGGCGCCCGGATCGTCTTCAATGTTTCAGGCGGCAAGGATTCCAGTGCGGCCATGTTCGCGGTCAATCTCTACCTTGACCATCTCGGGCATCCGCGCGCCCGACGCATGGCTATTCACGCCGATCTAGGTCGGGCCGAATGGGCATCCACACCCGCAACGGTGGCGCACATCACCGCGCTCGCGGGCATGCCGCTCACCGTTGTTCGACGGGCGGCCGGGGACCTCGTCGACCGCTGGATCCAGCGCTTCGAAAACGCGAAGCGGCGCTATGAGGCGCTGGAAACCTATAACCTCATTGGCCCCTGGTCTTCGGCCTCACTTCGCTTCTGCCAGTCGGAGATGAAGGCGGCGGTCATCGGCCCGGCTGTGGCGCGGATGTTTCCCGGTGAACGCATCATCTCGGTGCTCGGTCTTCGCCGCGACGAGAGTCACAACCGCTCCGCGATACCCGTCGCCAAGGCAGATCACCGTCATGCCAAGGCCGGAAACCGCCAGGGGACGATCATGGCGCTCTGGCATCCGCTCGCCGACTGGACGGCCGGCGACGTATTCCGCGCGCACCAGCTCCTCGGCATCCCGCTGCACGAGGCGTATACCGAGTGGGGCTCGACACGCTTGTCATGCCGATACTGCATATTTGCCTCGCTCCACGACCTCCAGGCTTCAACCGCAGCGCCGCCGAATGGCGAAGTCTATCGCGAGCTGGTTGGCATCGAGGCACGCTCGACCTTCCCGTTCCAACCGACACGATGGCTGGCCGACGTCGCACCGCACCTGCTCGGTCCCGCCCTCCACGCAGACATAGTCCGCGCCAAGGCCGACCAGGCGGAGCGTCGGCGTATCGAGGCCGCAATGCCGGCGGGCTTGCGCTATATTGCCGGTTGGCCGCCACGCCTTCCGACACGCCCCGAGGCCGAGGACATCGCAGCGGCACGGCGCCCGATCCTTGCGCGCCACCGTCTCGAAGATCGCTATCCGTCGGTTACCACCATTTTGGACCGATTCTCAGAATTGATGGCGATCGTCGCCCGAAAGCGCGCTGCATGATCAGAATCACGGCGAAAGTCGGTCGCTTCGAGATCTCGACGTCCGTCGATCCCGTCGCCCCGCTGGGCTGGCGCTTCTGGACGCTCGCCGGATTTCCCGGTGATCCGGTTGAGCCACGGCCCTATGGCGGCTCTCGCTGCTTGCCGCTCACGCTCGTCGCGATCGACGGCCAGCCCCGCTGGCTCTGCGCGATGGAGCTGGACCACTCGTTCCGCCTCCTAAGCAGCCACGACCTCTTCCCCTGCGCGCGACAGGGGGGAGTCGATGACTTCGCTCAGGCAATATTCGAACAGCATGCGCAGCAGCCTAGGCCGCTCTGAAAAGGACCGCCCATGATGGAAACGACCCGCAACCTGTGCTGGCGGGAACGTCGAGCACGACGCCCTTCACCTTTCTCATGACCGAGCTTGCCTCTGGCGAAGGGTGCGACGGCGCGGCAGAGGCCGCGCGCCGGCTCGAAATGGCGACGGGCGACATCCAGGGCGCCGCCGAGGCCATCCAGCGCGCGGGGTCGCCCGCGCGCTGACAAGAGGAGGAGGGCTGAAGAGGCGGCGATTTGCCGCCTTTCAAGCCCGAGGCCTCCCAATGTCTGTCCTGTCTCCCCACCTACCCGACGACTTGCCGAGGCAGCCCGACAGGATCCTGGCTGGCGCACCGGCGCCGATCGTCCTCGCCTATGGCATCGGCGTCGATTCGACCGCGCTGCTTGTCGAGCTGGCGGCGCGCGGGGAGCCGCCGGATCTGGTCCTGACGGCCGACCCCGGGGCCGAGAAACCGGAGACCTATGAGTATCAAAAGCTGATCGCCGCCGGGATGGCGGCGCGCCGCATTCCTTATGAGGTCGTCCGTTATGTGCCCCGACGCTTCAAGCATTGGCCTCCATATTATTCGATCCTCGCAAACGTGCTCACCAATGCGACGCTCCCCAGCATCAGTCTGGGACGCCATAGCTGCTCGCTCAAATGGAAGGTCGCGCCACAGGACGCCTTCCTCAAGCGATGGGCGCCGGCCCAGGCCGCGTGGGCGCGCGGGCATAAGGTCACACGCCTGATCGGTTATGACGCATCTCCCGCGGATACGCGCCGCTATGCCCATGCCTCAGCGATCGACGACCCGCTTTTCGATTGTCGCTATCCGCTGCGCGAGTGGCGCTGGACGCGCGACCATTGCACCGCTCGCATCGAAGCGGCCGGTCTGCCGGTCCCGCCCAAATCGAGCTGCTTTTTCTGCGGCGCGATCCGGCCCGATGAGGTGCGTGCGTTGCCGCAATGGTGCCTGCGCCTGATCGTCCTCATCGAGGCGCGGGCCGAACCGCGCCTTCGCACCGTCGAAGGTCTCTGGCGCCGGTCGACCAAAACCAAACCCGGCAGGATCACCGATTTCATTCGCGCGGAGCGCCTTCTTCCCGAGGCCGAGATCGATGCGATCCGCCGCGAAGCGCCGACCGAGCTTGTCCGCTTCCAGGACGCCGCCGGCCTCGTGCCAGTGAGCGAGCGTCCGACGATGGAGGAATGGCTCGAGAGCTTCAACGCCGGCCGGATGGAGGCAGCATGACCGACCGAATGTCACGGATCGCCGCGCTCAACGACCGTTGCCGCCAGGGTCTGGATCCGACCGGCCGCATCGTCATAACCGCCGCCTGTCTCGCGACCTTCGCAGAGGAGGGGGGCAAGGTTGCTCAGATTTTGGCCCAGGCCGAGTTGATAGCCGCAATCCGTCGGTACGTCTTCAGACCCGAAGATGGCCGCGAGCGGGCGCGAGGCGACCTCGTCGTCGCCGGGCACGCCATCCGCTTCACGATCGACTATTATGACCTCACGCTCGAATGGGGGTCGGAGGACCCCGCTGACCCGCTGGTCACGGTGCGGGTCATGACGATCATGCTCCCCAGCGACGACTGAGCGTCGCGCAAATTTCCGACACCCAATCCGGAGACCAGCCATGCGTCGGATTACACCGGCCGGGCCCCAACATGGTCAGGCGATAGCAATAGCAGTTGAGCGTCTGCGCGAAGCCCGTACTCTGCTTCGGCAGGCCGGCGCGCGCCAGGCAGCCTCGGCGGCCGGCAAGGCGATCAGCAGCGCCGAAGGCGCTGCCCGGCACGTACAACACAGGATCCGGAGGACGACCCAATGAGCCGGCATGACCTTCAGCCCAAGGCCGACCAGCCGCATGTCGTTCGCGCGACCGTCGGTTGGGACCGTCCATTGCAGACGTTTTTCGCACAGGTGTTCTTCCGCACCGAGGACGAGCCCGATGAAGGTGAAGCCCTGATCTGGCTCGGCACCGAACCCGGCGAAATGCTGACGCCCGAGGCCGTGATCGACGTGGTCGCGCCCCATGTCGAAGTGCCCGCTGACCTTGCGGGCAAGCTCGATGCAGAGATGCGTGAGACGATCGGCATGAAAGACGGCCGCCACCAGGCCGCGGCCAAGCGGTCGCTCTTCGGCTCCATCCACTGATCCGCTGAGGCGCTCACGCTCGCGACGAGCCGTCTTCAATCATCCACCCGCGTCGTCGGCACTGTCGGCAGCGCTCACCGTCGTGTGCCCGGCGCACCGATGATCTAGGAGCCATTATGGCAGACCGTGTCTCAGCATCGATCGTGATCGGCGGATCGCTCCCGGCATCGGCATACAACGAGCTTGTCGCACTGATCAGCGACGAGGGCCTTTCCACCGAATGGGACGGAGAAGCCTTCGCGCCGCACCGCCGCGCCGTCGGCAAACCCCTCAGCCTCTACGCGCACGAGGTCGCGTGGGGCCGTTTCGGAGAACTCGAAAGCTGGTGCGTCGAGCGACTTGTCCCCTTTGCCAGATGGTCGGGCGGCTATTCCGGCCAGTGGGGCCCCGAGCGTGTCGTTCACCAGGGCGACGGGACGCTGACCTCCTACGCGACGACCGAAGACGACATCGTCGTCATCCCGCAAGAGGTGCTCGAAACGCTCGGCTCTTTCGAGGCAACCCTCGCACACTTCGCCGCAGCGGATTTCACCGTGCCGCCGCTCGTCGTCGAAGGCGTTCTGCCCCAGTTCGGGGTATCGACCAAGTCCACCCTGGATGCGGAAGGACTGCCGCATGTCGAATAACTACACCGCCTTCTGATCGACTTCGCGGTTGCGCCACAGATGCGGACCTATAGCTTCATCGCCCGGAGACAGACGATGACCTCGATTCCGACCGATTATGATGCCGCGCGCGCGGCGCTGACACGCCTCTTGCCGATCGCGATGTCCGACACCGGCCAGGCGCGCCGCGTTGCCAACTTCCTGATGGCCTGGTGGAACGGCCCGGACCTGGGCCATTTCGAGATCGCCGATATGTTCGGCCTCGACGTTGCTATCGCCAACGACATCACGACGGTCATCGGCTTTCTCGGTCAGAACGACCGCGGCGCCGTCTATATCGACAGCCTGGGTTTTGCCGAAGAGATGCAGGACATCATCGCGCTGTGGCGCAAGCCGGCAACCCCGCCCACCAACTGACGTCTTCATACGCCCCTGAGACGATCAGGAACGACCCGACGGCGCCAAAGAGGCGTCCGTCGGAGCGGCGCTGGCGCGCCTTACTCGGCCGAACGGCCGAGGAGCTGAGTGGGTGAGAGAGAGTGTTCGGACAAGGGGTTCGAGCAGCACAACTCAAGGAGACTTCCCATGAACATCGGCACCATCACCCAGAACGCCAGCGGCACCTACACCGGCAAGATCTCGACGCTCACCGTCGCGATCGTGATCGCCCTGCGCACTGTCCAGTCCGCCAACCCGCGCGCTCCCAAGTTCGAAATCCTCGCCCTCTCGGCTGCCCGCCAATGGGTCCAGGTCGGCGCGCTGTTCGAGCTGTCTTCCAACTCGACCGGCGAGACCTTCCTCAACGGCAAGATCGAGGACCCGAGCCTCGACAAGCCGCTCTACAT